>JAUXRH010000040.1 GCA_030682075.1 Nitrosomonas sp. | reverse complement strand
AGTCCGACAGACTCCAAGCTCCCCATGTACTGCCATTGCAGCACCAATAACAGCATAGGTCTGTTCATCTGGTTTTTGAGTATCTGCGGCCATCTGCGTCATCTGCGGATTATGTTTTTCGTGAGCAATGCGTAACATCAGATAATAAAAGCTATAAAGGGCAAATACTGTGACTATACTGGATTATTTTTGTAAAAATGTTACAGCGCAAATGCGTGGAAACGCAATTGACTTTCATGCGAACGAATTGTATTCTACTCTAAATTGAATTTAGATTTCCTGGCAAATCCATATTCCAAAGGGCGTAGCAATTTTAAAAGAATTATTGATCCGTCGATTACGTCGGCGTACTTGGTTTAAGGGGGCGCTTTGATATGTTTTTCGCGTACGAAAGGAAAATAAAAAATTCTGTAACAGGAAGGCAGGTGCTGAGCGGAGTTTTTATGCTGGTTGCCGCAATAGGACTTTCCGCTTGCGGCAGCCAACAAGAGGAAAAGAAACCCGGGCAGGCGCTGGTTAGCGTGAACGGTGAAGAGATCACCATGCTGCAACTTAACGATGAATTAAGGCGTGCCAACGTCAGGGCTGATCAGCGTGAGGCCGCGAGCGAACAATTGCTGGAGTCGCTCATCGCTCGCCAGTTAATTGTAGCCGAGGCAGTGCGCAACAAGCTGGATCGCACGCCTGAGGTCATGCAGTCGATCGAGCGCGCCAAAGCGCAGATTATTGCGCAGACATACTTGCAGGGCATCGTAAGCAAAATTGCTAATCCTGCCAAAGCTGAGATTGATGAGTATTTTCTGAAGCACCCGGAATTCTTTACCCAGCGCAAGCAATTCGATATGACGCAATTGCTTGTCGCTACCAGGGATCTCAGTAATGAGATCAAATCAACTGTGGATACGGCCAAATCCCTGGATGAGGTCGCGGCATGGCTGGATGCGAAGAATATACCGTATGCACGCAACCAGCTATTGCGCAGCACCGCTGATCTGCCGCCAGAGATCGTGGCAAAGCTGCAGGAGAAAAGTAAAAAATCTGTATTTATCATCAATGAACAGGAGAACAGTTCGATAATTACGGTCAATGCTATTAAGGACAGTCCGGTCACGGCTGCTGACGCTGCGCCGCAGATCGAGCGATACTTGACCAATAAAAAATACAAAGCGGCAGGGGATGCGGAAGTCGCACGCTTGCGCTCATCGGCAAAGATCGAATATCTTAACGCGTCACCGCCGGTAGCCAGTGTGGATAAGCCAGTTACTCAGTCGGCAACGATTGCACCTGCTGCTACCATGCCGGATATAAATCCGTCGGATACGGCCTCGGATGGTTCAATTGAACGGGGTATCTCAGGGTTGAAGTAAAAGTATTTTTTCCTCAAGGATTTAATTTTCCTGTCGACGTTAAAAACATCGATTAAAAATCATGGATTAATGGTGTGTTATGAAAGCAACAAAATTACTTATGTTGGTGACGACACTGCTCCTGGCAGCCTGGGTGGGCAGTGCAGGCGCCGGGAATGCCGGGGAAGTTGTGCTTGGACCGGGGGATGTATTGAAGGTATCCGTCTATGGTAGTCCTGATCTTGCCACTGAAACGAAAGTGAGTGAGTCTGGGCACATTACGTTCCCGCTGCTGGGTGAAATATTCGTTAGTGGTTTGACCCCGTCTGCGGCTGAAAAAAAGATCGCGGACCTGCTGGAGAGTGGCGGCTTCCTGCGCATGCCGCAGATTAATATTCTTGCCTCCTCGTTGCAGAGCCAGTTGGTATCCGTACTCGGCAACGTCCGTAATCAGGGTCGTTATCCTGTTGAAGGGAGACGCAGCCTGACTGATATCCTTGCCATGGCGGGCGGAGTGAATCCCGAAGGCGGCGATGTGGTTACCCTGATACGCGCCGACGGCAGCCAATCGGTCAAAGAAGAGATCGACCTCCTGGCAATGATTCGCTCCAGTGATATGAATCGGAATGTAAATATACGCAGCGATGATCTTATCTACGTAGAACGGGCTCCTCGCTTCTATATTTATGGCGAAGTGCAGCGTGCGGGAGTTTTTCGGCTGGAGCGCAATATGACGGTGGTGCAGGCATTGTCTGTGGGTGGCGGTCTGACCCAGCGCGGCACCGAGCGCGGCTTGCGCATCCAGCGCCGCGATGCGGAAGGCAATCTGCGGATACTCAAGGTAAAGCCTGGAGATCTGGTTCAGCCTGATGATGTGCTCTATATCCAGGAAAGCCTGTTTTGATGTTATCGCAGAATGCCTTGGGGTGCCGCTAAAAATTCAGGTTTCCAGGCAGGACAAGGCGTGAGTAAAGGGCGCCTCTAAAAATTCAAAGTTCTAAACAAAACGAGGCACGAGTAAAAAATGGTGACGCAGCATATGTTTGATAGGTAAGGAAACATTTTTTGCGAGTAACAAAGTGTTATGACGAAACGGGGTAAGCAGGCAAGCCGCAAAGCGGCTGCTCGCAAATATGGATTTTTAGAGGTGCCCTTATGACGGGGTAGATACTGGATCAGTTATAAATTGAGATATCCCACATGAATTTTTCGCAGCTTTTTCTCATCATGCTTGCCCGCCGCAAGATCATCCTGTTTACACTGGTTATGACTGTGGCGACCACTCTGCTGGTCAGTCTGTTATTACCCAAAACCTACAAGGCGGTCACGACACTGCTGCTCACCCATAAGGGCGCGGATCCGTTGACCGGGATGATTTTTCCTGCGCAACTGATGTCAGGCTATATGGCCACCCAACTGGATGTCATTCAAAGCACCAGTACTGCGCTGATGGTAGTGGATCAGCTTGGGCTGGATCAGAACGAGACGGTGAAGCAGCAGTTCGAGGATAGCAGCGACAACGACAAGGGCAAGGGCAATATCCGCGACTGGTTGGCTGCTTTGCTGCTTAAAAATCTAAGTGTCGAACCTTCCCGCGAGAGCAGTGTGATCCGCATTAACTTCAAGGGCGCAGACCCGGTGTTTGTCGCGGTCATGGCAAACGCTTTCGCTAATGCTTATCAGGAGATCAGCATCCGGCTCACGGTAGAGCCTTCGCAGAAAGCCGCAGTGTATTTTGCGGTTCAGATTAATGTATTGCGTGACAGACTGGAAACAGCTCAGAAAAAACTCTCTCAATATCAGCAGGAAGAAGGTATTGTCAATGTGGATTATCGTCTCGATGTTGAAACCGCTCGGTTGAACGAACTCTCCAGCCAGTTGGTCATGGCGCAAGGGGAATTAATGGGCGCAACGTCGGGGCAGGATAACAATAATCGTGGCGGTGAAGGCCACAATATTGTCACCAATACACTGATTAACAGCCTCAAGGTAAGCCTGTCACAGGCCGAGTCGAGGTTCTCGGATATCTCACAGAAACTGGGCAGCAATCACCCCAGCTACGCGGGAGCCAAAGCAGAAGTGGAAAAGTTGCGGCTGGAGCTAAACAGACATATCCGAGCCACCACGCATAACGCGATCAGCCGTGAAGCCGGAATTCACGCGGCACTGGAAGAACAAAAAACCAGAGTACTTGCGCTCAATCGGGCGCGCAATGAACTCCAGCTCCTCGTTAGAGAAGTGGAGGGCGCGCAACAAGCCTACGATAGCGCGATGCAACGTTTAAATCAGACCAGTCTGGAAGGGCAATCTGATTTATCCAGTGTTTCTTTACTCGATCCGGCGATAGCGCCCGTTACGCCGGACAGTCCAAAGATACTGCTCAATATGTTTTTGTCGGTATTTCTTGGCACTCTGCTTGGCCTGGGTTTTGGCTTGCTGGCGGAAATGCTTGACCGGCGTATACGCTCTGCGGAAGATCTGCTGGAAGTACTGCAAGCACCAGTTCTTGGCGTGATGGAATGGGGCGCGCCCAAACAGCGGCGTTTCCGGTTATCCCTGCCATTTTTGAAGCCCAGGCTGGAAACAGGGAGAAGAACATGAACGCCCCGGTTTACCCGGATACCAGACACCCTCCCGGTTCCGGTGTTGTTTCCCTGTCGCAATCCACTTCCAGCCGCAAATACAGCATAGGCCGCATTCTGCTGGAGAAGGGAAAAATCACGCCAGAAGACGCAGAACGTGTACTGCGCCTGCAGAAAGAGAGCGGTATGCGTTTCGGTGATGCTGCGCAAAAATTAGGTTTAATTACTGAGGCGGATATCCAGCAGGTGCTGGCGCATCAATTTGACTATCCCTATCTTTTGCCGGGGCAGGGGGGGCATCCACCAGAACTGGTGGTAGCCTACCAGCCGTTTGGCGCCCAGGTGGAAATTTTTCGCGCCGTGCGTAGCCAATTGATGCAGCGCTGGTTTTCTGCGGAACGCAAAGCGTTGGCGATAGTCAGCAGCAACCCCGGTGATGGGGTAAGCCTTTTTACCGCCAACCTCGCTGTGGTTTTTTCGCAACTGGGAGAGCGCACACTGCTCGTCGATGCCAACCTGCGTTACCCGCAGCAGCAGCAAATTTTCAATCTGAAAGACAGCCAGGGTTTGTCTGATGTCCTCGCTGGTCGTGCCGCCATCTCTGATGTGATCTCCAGAATAGAATCATTCGTTGACCTTTCCGTGTTACCGGCAGGAACACTTCCGCCCAACCCGATGGAACTTCTCAGCCGCGCCCAATTCGACGACCTGAACGAGTATCTGGTCAGCCAGTTTGATGTCATCCTGTACGATACCTCAGCTTTTTCGAGTGGCGCCGATGCGCTTGCCATCGCTGCCCGTACAGAGGGTGTATTGTTGGTTGCGCACAAGAACGATACCCGTCTGGCGGATATCGCAACCCTGAACGAGCAGATTATTCGCAGCGGCGCTGAAGTAGTTGGCTCCGTTTTGATTGACTTTTAGTAAGTAACTGATGTTACGCATTGCTCACGAAAAACATAATCCGCAGATGACGCAGATGGCCGCAGATACTCAAAAACCAGATGAACAGACCTATGCTGTTATTGGTGCTGCAATGGCAGTACATGGGGAGCTTGGGTGCGGATTTCTGGAGACGGTTTATCAGGAGGCGCTGAAACACGAATTCCAGGAGCGCGGCATTCTCTATGTTCGCGAACAGTTCTTGCCAGTTTTCTATCGAGGTAAGCCACTTGCTGCAACGTATCGTGTTGATTTTGTGTGTTTTGGCGAGGTAATTGTCGAACTTGAGGCGTTACAGCGGTTGACCAGTAATGAAGATGCGCAGGTTATCAATTACCTCAAGGCTTCTGGCCTGCATCGCGCATTACTCCTGAACTTCGGTGCGCCCCGCCTTGAACATAAACACCTTGTTTTTAATCTGCGTTCATCTGCGTCATCTGCGGATAAATAGAATATGCGTAACATCAGTTAATCAAAGTGGCGCTTTGAGTTTGAATCCGGCGGTAATTTTGGCACAGCGAACATCACATCGTATGCTGCCAGTAACTTCGGCGCCTCGTACTGCCATTCCAACTCATTTATCACACGGTTGCGGCCGAACTCACCCATTCGCCTCCGGAGTTCCGGGTCATCCAGCAACTGCACAATCTTGCACGCCATGTCCAGCGGATCATTTTTTTTCGCATATAACGAAGCATCCTGCGCAGAAACCCGGCCCTCAGCGAGATCAAACTGGACAATCGGTTTACCTAATGCCATGTATTCCATGATTTTGTTCATGGTTGACTTGTCATTCATCTCGTTGGCTACATCCGGATTCACGCACACATCCGAGGTGTTGAGCATTTCCAGTAATGCCTGGTCAGGCACCCGTCCGGTAAAGGTCACGAAATCAGCAATGCCAAGATCGAAGGCCATCTGCTTCATCTCATCAAGCGATGTGCCGCCACCGACCAATCCAAAATGCACATCCGAACGGCCCAAATCCTTGATGAGGTGCCGCGCTGCCTGCAGCAGTAAATCGATTCCCTCCTGCGCCCCCATCACCCCGACATAGCCCACTAAATATTTTCGTCCCTGCTTAAGTTCTTCTTTGGGTGGCAGTATGCGCAATCGATCCAGCTTTGGCCCGCTGCGCACCACGTAAACTCTGGCTGGATCTATCCCGCCGCGTTCGATCGCAATCCGTTTATAAGACTCGTTGGTGGCAATGGAAACATCAGCCGTCTTGAATGTCCAGCGCTCGAACAACAGCAGCAGCTTATAAAAAAAATCGCGTCGGCCGAATTTAGCTTCATAAAGTTCAGGATTGATATCGTGATGATCAAACAGAAATTTCTTCCGCATGAATAGCTTAAAAAACCCGCCGATCAGAAACAATAAGTCAGGTGGATTGCAAGCATGAATGACATCGAAACCTCGTGCAAACTGAACCTTCCAGGCGAGGCGAAAGGTATGAAATAAGGCGAGAGAGTACTCAATTAAATAGCCTTTTGCGCCTTCTGCTTCAAGAGGCAAGTGATAACGATAAATATGAATTCCTTCAATGACCTCGTATTTCTTTTCATAGCCTTTACCGGTTGGACAAATAATGGAAACGACATAACCGTGGTCATGCAGTGTTGTCGCTTCCTGCCAGACTCTGCGATCAAAGGGGGAAGGAAGATTCTCAACTAAAATAAGAACTCGGCGTGGGTTAACAACGGACATATTTTTTTCCTGAAGCTGAGAAAACCATTGCTGCCTGATTATTCCTGAAAAATTATTTGCTGCAATTACCAGCATATACCATCGTAATGTTCTCCGCTTTGATTTGGCACGATACGTACCAAATCGACCACCACTTGCCCGGATTTCAGTTCATTGGGCACGTTGCGGAACTCAGCCGCTCCGTTACCGATAACTATGGTTTCGGCGAAATCGAGTACTTCATTCATTGATGCAGCCATCAGTTTTGAGATATGCGGAATGTGATTCAGGATATAGTCCTGGTTAGCGCCGGTGAGCGCGGCAAGGTTTACATTTTTGTCATACAGCTTAAGCTCGTACCCCTTGCCAAGAAGATATTCGATGACTGCGACGAGAGGCGATTCGCGCAGATCGTCCGTACCCGCTTTAAAAGAGAATCCCAAGATACCGATTTTTCGGTGCCCTTTATCGACGATCATCCTGATGCCTTTCTCAATTTGCCGTTGATTGGAAGGAAGAATGGCATTGATGAGCGGCAAATCCATATCCAGACTCTTTCCCTTATACATCAAAGCACGAACATCCTTGGGCAAGCAAGAACCACCAAAGGCAAATCCCGGCTTCATATAGTAGGGTGACAGGTTCAATTTGGTGTCCTGGCAAAATATCTCCATCACTTTGTGACCGTCGATGCCTTCCGCCTTGCAGAGATTACCGATTTCATTGGCAAATGCCACTTTGACCGCATGCCACGTGTTATCGGCATATTTGACCATCTCCGCCGTTTCCACTTCGGTACGAATAAGCGGCGCGGTCATTTTTGCATACAGCTGCATCAATAGTTCACCCGCTTTTGTATCTGTTTCGCCAATAACAGTCTTGGGAGGATGGTAGTAATCAAATACGGCGGTTCCTTCGCGCAGGAATTCCGGGTTATTACATACACCGAAATCGACGCCTGCTTTCTTTCCAGAGCAGGATTCCAACGCTGGAATCACAACAGCACGCATCGAACCAGGCAACATCGTGCTGCGCGCGACGACAACGTGAAAAGCACTTTTCTCTTTGATCGCCGCGCCGATTTGTTCACACACTTTACGCACATGACTTAAATCCAGATTGCCGTTAAGCTGGGATGGCGTTCCCACGCAAATCAGGGAAATATCGGAATTCATCACTGCATCGCATACATCTAAAGTAGCTCGCAACAGATTGTTCTTGACCGCTGCGGCGATCATTTCCCCAATATCTTTCTCAACAATCGGTGAAGTGCCTTGATTGATCAAATCCACTTTCGTTTTGTTAGGATCGACTCCAATCACAGAATGTCCATCCGTTGCCAGGCATCCAGCAGAAACGGCGCCCACATAACCTAAACCAAATATACTAATCTTCAAAGCCTTCCCCCAAGTCAATTATTCATTTCTGATGAATATTAATCAATATTTGAGTAACCATTTTGACTGTTCCTGTTATGCTACCACGCCATATCGCTGTTGTAATTGGCGATTTTACATCAAACGAACGCGACACCCACCCGGAAACAGGCCTTTCACTACCACGAAAAAGATCGATCGGCCAATCATTGCATGAGCAAGTCATCTGCAAAGAAACGAATTGACTTTGAACCAGCAAGCCCTGCGCTACCTTCGATACTTTACAACTTTCACCAAAATGCCAATACAATTCGACACCATGCTTGCCACTACATGTCAGCAAATCTGTCACCACGATAACCATTGCACGGGGATCAAATTCAATCTGACGCCGATGCAGCACTGGATCATCGAGACAAGAATAGCCATCATGTTCCCCTTCAAATACCTGCACATCATCGCGTACATCATGCCTAATCAGGCAAGCTTGTGCTTTTCTTAACCACATGAAGTTGCCGCCAATCTCCGACTGGTCTTTACCATCAACGCGCAAGCTATTGTGCGCCGCCGTACTGCGGAAATAATTCCGCCATGTCTTCTGTGTGTGATAAGAAAAGGTACCCGGATCAATCAACATTTCCTCGCCAGCGATGGAGAGTGTAAAAGCCAGCGCATCCGCATGACCGTGCGCAGCAATGGACAAATATCCCAGCGGCGCGCAATCGGCGACAATACGCACCTCATCAGATCGTCCAAAACGGTGCCCGAGGAGGTAATACCCACCCTCAGGGAAAGCCATGACAGGCTGCTCATCACCCACCGGATCCAGCGCATCCCACTTACGCAAACCTGTAGCACCCAGCAGCCACCGATTCTTATCATCGAAGGTAAGCGCCTTTTGTTTGAAGTCCGCTCGACCGAACAGCACGGCGCAACTGGCAAGCAATGAGCGGTAAGGGCACCAGCCATCCTCATAGGACAAGCGCACCATCTGAGCGTCGTCTGCATCGCCGATCATCGGCACATTACCCTGCACGTCCATCAAGGCAGCAATGAATTCAGCCAGTTTTTCCAGCCGCTCCATGTAAGCCGGGGAAAATGACACCCCATTAACCCGGCCCACGCATTGGGACAATAGCATCATGTCCATTACCTCGTGCTGGTAATACACAGCCTGCTCTTTGTTCACGCCATCAGCCGTGTTCTGTTTCAAGGCTTCAGCTTCCAGCCCGCGCATTGCAATTTCCTGCCACATGGCGCTCTCCGGCCAGCAAGGCCAGTTAAGGCTGGCGACAAACAACCCCATATACTCACCCATCAAATGATTATTGGCTGAAGAGTAACGAGAGAAATAGCCATTAATGAAATGACAGTGCTGATAAATCGCATCCAGCCATTGCCTGAGAAAGCGTTTACCTTGTTCAGCTTCAAATAACATTGAGGAAGCCCCGCCCAGCAACTGCCAGGCGAAAGCCCAATTCAACAAGCGTACCGCCAGTTCCAGCGAACTGGTCCAGTGCACACCCTGAGGGTAGGGGCACTGATCAAGCCAGGATTGCAACAACTGCCGGGCACCCTCAGCATAGCGACGCTCTCCAGTGGTATTCCAGGCCAATGCCAATGTGACCAGTTCAAGATGGCGACTCGGTTCCCACAGATATTTGATGTCACCAGCAACCTGCTCATTACGGTAATCAATTTGCTTACCCAGCATCATTGGTGTAACTATGCCCGTCTTCGGATCGCGGTTCCACTTCGGTGGAAAACCCAAGTCTGTTCCACGCATCGCAAACACATTCCAGCGTCCAGCCAGAATTTCCTCTGCCGCAACACACAATGCTGGCACATCCAGCCCTTCCGTATCTGCATATACGAAACTCGCCCCGAATTTGAAAAATACCGGAGCCGGTGGCGCCTGTACCAGACCAAGGCCGAGCAAACTGGCCTGCTTCTGCGCCAGTTGCCGCAAACGCCAAAGCACCTCGGGTACATTCATCTGTCGCAGGCGATTGAACTTCCACGTGAATGATGTCATGTCGCGGCAAACCCAAGCTCAGCGTACAGCCGTTCAATACGAGGCAGCACAGCATCACTTGAGAAAGTGGTTTCTATTTTATGCCGCGCCGCCTCACCCATACGCTGTGCCAGATCAGGATCGTCCAACAGGCGGCCCAATCGGTCAGCCAGCCCCGCTACATCACCCGGTTCAATTAAAAAACCCTCAACTCCATCCGTTATTGCCTCGGGAATCCCACCAATCGACGTACTTAAAACCGGCAATCCCGCTGCCATCGCCTCGAGTACACTCATCGGCAGCCCCTCGTTGTAGGATGGAAGCACATAGATCATGGCGGTAGAGAGATAGCGTTCTTTGTCGGCACCCTTTATCCATCCAAGAAACTCAACTCTGTCGCCTATTCCCAGTTTCTTTGCACAGAGCTCCACTTTTTCAATCTCACCATCGCCACCAAAAAGCAAATGTAGATCGGGCTGCACTGCAGATATTTTTGCAGCAGCATCCAAAAGATCATAACTTCCTTTCCGTTTACCAAGCCGACCTAGAAATAATACTACACCCTGTTTGCGTGTTTCCCATAACCGCACGGTTTCAGGCAGCAGTACTGGGTTATATATAATGTCTACATGCGGATTGAGACTAATGCTTTGCACCCAAACTTTCCAAGTTGAGGACAATACAATTACACGCGTTACTTTGTTGAAGACATAACGTACAAAGCGTTTGCGCAAATTTCCACATTCCTGCTCATAAAAAATAGTGAATTCTGAGCCATGAAGATGAAGTATGGTGGGTATGCCGAGCAGAAATGCAGGAAAAAAGAAAAGTAATTTACGCCAGAAACTGGCACGCGAAGAAGTATGCACATGCAGCAGCCCCACACGACCGACGAGCAACAAGCCCAAAAAATGAACGTAGGCAACCAGCAGAATCTTCAGCTTTGCGAGCGCACTGCCATCGCAGTGCGTAGGAATATAGATAATCGGGAATTTATCAAAGAAACCTGCTGCACGATAGACGTTTACCACGGATGCTATGCCACCCATTGTGTCGAAACGAGTACCCAGCATGAGAATCGATTTTTTGAGTGGCATAAATTAAATCCTGCGGGTTGTTATAAAATAGTACAAATGAAATTTCAGTGCCACCTAGAAACCGCGCTTCCCTGCGTCGAAGCGCAGCAGGTTCCACGCATCGCGCAATTGAGCCATGCGTATGGCAAAAGAAGATAAATGCGCGCGCGGCCTAGGAGGCTGGGTCAGAGTATATCCGTAGTCCGTCAAAGTCACGCCTGCCAGTGCCTCGATCTGGATGTGGATGTGGATGAGCATGAGCATGTCCCTATCCATGGCCGCGACATACTTGCCTTGGTTTCCGGCAACCACACTTGTAGCGTCTCGTGTGTCACCCAGATTTTCGGAAGGGCGCGCCAGCGTAAGCATGGCAGGGTCAAAATCGACACCAATAAAAGTGGCTGCCCAGCGCAATGTCGTATCGGTTTCGGTGAGCAAATCCTTGTAACGCAATTCCAAATGATTCACCCCCCCAACTCGTTACCGGCCGCTCGCGCAGCGTCAACGCCTTCAGCGCTGCGCGAGGCATGTCCTTACCCCAAGCCTTGTTGATAGAAAGGCAGTAGTCACGAACATCACGGATGATGTGGATGAATTGCGCGTTGGGAAACACTTTCGCGAGCGCAGTGATATGCTGGAGATTCATTGGTGACTTCTCCCCCCACCGTTGCTGGCCTTCACGCGATGCCAATTCATTAAAAATCGCCTGTATCACACCCGCAAAACCGGGCTCATCCAGTTGAAAGTCCGCAAGCACGAGTGGCGTCTTACCGTTTACCTGCCAGAAGGATTTCGTTCGCCCGATGTCATCCGCCAAGCGGCGGCGTGCCTCAATAGTGCTCAAATCGCCGTAACGGTGCAGGTTGTGCATAAAAAAAGGAAGCACACCTTCGCCTCCAGGGGAAACATATACAGATCAGGGTATTTTCCTAAACTGTCGGCCAGCATGGTCGTGCCGGAACCATTCATGCCCACGATAAAAACTGGCGGCGCAAAGGAATTTATCTTTGGGACACCTTCAATCATTTCGTTCATGATCACTCCTCAACAACAGGTTTTTATATGAATCAGCTACATTAGCTCCAATTATCCAGTAATCCCGACAGTGATTCACGTAATTCCTGCCTTTTATCCCCATCTCATTCCGTTCATTTTTATCCAGACGCAGCATTCTGATGACAGCACTTGCAAAATTCCCGGCTGAATAGGGCGCACATAGGTAGTCTCATTTTTTCTTCGCCAGTCATTAATCACCAACTCACCTTATAAAAAGGGCAAGTAGCATTATTTTGTCAATGTCTCAATGATCCGTCGCACGTGGCGATATTAACCTCATTTTTTCCAATGTTTGGCGCGCCAAACGGCGCACATCAGAAACCGGAGGCATTTCGTTGGTTGCAAAACGCAATTTCAAACGGAACTGCCAGGGCGCATCGCTTCCCATGATTTCTGAACGGCGCAAGAGGTATGGATCTGCACCCTTCCGGTTCTGCCCAGACATGGTCGAACAAGCACCCGTATGGCCAGCCTCTATAACCACATTGCGCGCCATCGGGCTCCAGCTTCCAAAGGGATAAGCAAAGTGAGGCACTTCTCGACCGAGAATATCCTCCAGCGCTGCCTTGCTATCCCGGATTTCATTCGTTACAGCGGTCTTCCCGGTCCTGCCAAGCCAAAGATGGTTGACCGTATGACTGCCGATGTCCACGCCAGATCCAGCCAAGGCTCGAATCTCACAGGCTGTGAGCATGCGCCTGCGTGGAAAGCCAAAAACCTTACCCCAGTCGTTGTATCCACCCACCCCGCTGGATACAACGAAAACCGAAGCTGGGTAACCAAATTCTTGCAGTATCGGAAGGGCGTTTTCATAGGCGCATGCCACACCATCGTCAAATGTTATCGCCACGGCTTTGTCTGGAAGCGCTGATCTATCTGCAACCCCGTCTAATACCGTCGCCAACGAAACAACCTGATACCCAGCCTGACGGATTTGTTGCATATCCTTCCGGAATGCTTCCGGTGTACGACAGAAGCGAGCCTCGGCAGCATTTTCTGGAACTGCGATCATATGGTACATCAACATCGTCACTCGCATGGGCCCCTCCTCATTTCACTTTCCTGTTCAATGCTCGCCAACTCGGCCAGGGCAGGTCTTCCCGCCCAAGCTGCTGCGCCAATTCGCGCATATCATCAGCCAGTACGTCTTGCAGATGCATCCTGGTATCCTTACGCATGGGTGGAATCACTTGACGCAAGTCAATCTGGTTATGGCGACGCAAGCGGCGAACCCAATTATTTTTCCTGACTGCTTCCACTACCCCGCCAACCCCTATAGATCGCCCGAGCCGCCCCGCCTGCTTGAGGAAGTGATCCACATAGACACTTTTAATGCTTCGGCTTTCATTAACCTTTTTTTCCAGAAACCAGGATTGATGTCCTTCGGCCAAACCCAGAAAGCGGTACAGGCTTCGCGCCTGTATGAGGGGGGTGTCACGGATGTTCTCCTGGAAAAGCACCAGCACCTGACTTAACGGAAATACGGCCAGCCAGCGAGCGAGCTGCTCTGCGTAGCGTGACTGCTCCAGATACATGGGGTTATTTGCCAGTCCATCCTCAAAATCCAGATTCCGCCCAGTAAAATGGCTCAGACGAACCTCATGCAAATGGTTGGAGTAAGCCCGTTCAATCGGGTCGCGTAGAGAGAGCACGATCCGCATATTGGGATTATAAAGAAACACGCGGACGGGCGTATCGCTATCAGCGAAATATGAGGTGGATACTTCGCCTCGCGCCTTTATAGGGCCAACATCACCTAATTGCCTTTCATACCACTGATAACCATGATCGTACCAAGTTGAGAAAAAATCAATTTCCTTACCCGGATAAACTACCACCTCCGGGTGATCAGACAGGATACGGTGTACCCAGGTAGACGCGCATTTCTGCGCGCCGATTCCTATGAAATCAATCTTCATCTATCTATATAACCATGTATAAAATATTGCACGAGACGACAGTAGGAAATAAAAAACCATGTTTATTTAATAATTAAACCCGATAAGCATATATATTTCGCCCTGCTGCTGTTTTTATCTTTTTCCCTGCAGTCACATGCAGACCGGCTTTTTCCAATTCCTCCATCACCTGTAAGTATAGCAACTTGCCATCCCTGGAATGCAACGATCGAATTAGAATCGTTAAACCACGCGTACCAAGAATCCCGCGCATCCCTTTAAGGGCCTCCAACTCCAAACCGCTTATTGTCATATAAATATGATTAATGTTATTGATTCCTAAATTAAATATAATATTGTCAAGCGTGTCTAACTCTGTAATCTCAACGCCAATAAAATCATTTTCTGACAAGCCGTCTTCTATTTGATGCTCGGCCAACTTATTGAAATCCGCTTTTCTCCCAACTTCAATGGCACCTGATTCACGTGCAGAGGACACTCCCTTCGCGACATAAACAATGTTATTGATGCCCCAATTTAGATGAGTCTCTAAATTGTACTTGATATTATCCAAATAACGAGGAATAGCCTCAACCAATACCAACTTACCTGCGGCACCAACGGACTCCGACCATTGCATCACGGTGTCAATCCTATGCACTCCCACCAGTACAACGATTTCCCCCGGTTGGCATAACAAGGAAGGGTGAAGCCCATCTTTTGTTTTTATAATTAGCGATCGCAGTCTGTGCCTCAACCCCTCAGTAGGTAAATAAGAAATAATAAGCCGCAATATACGGCGTGCAATCTGTTTAAAAATAGATTCAGCCACTAATGACCTCCGCATAAAGTATCTATCTAAATTTTATCAATGGTAACAGAGTCAACATAGGCTAACTTATTCATAATCATAAAAATGGTAAAAATCACTGCACCCATTTGTATAGCATGCCTTAAGGGTACCTCTTTCAAGAAACAATTATAAGTTACTAAAGTTTCGGAGTTCAAAAACTCCATAAAAGAAACTTAATTATTTGATTAGAATAAGAAAGTCGGTCTCACAAGGAGTATAATAATGGTTGTCTTGCAAACAGCCAAAACAACTCAGGAGACCGCGATGAATCAT
>JAUXRH010000029.1 GCA_030682075.1 Nitrosomonas sp. | reverse complement strand
CAGCATTTCGGGTCTGTCGCTGGTCGCAGGCTCAACCAGCATTGCCGGGGTGAATAGTGGCGCAGCCTTTACCGGCACGCCGACGCTGCTGATCACGGGCGGTGGCACCGTCACCATGACGGCTGCGCAATATGCTGGTTTAGGCGCCATTACCGCAGCCGGAACCGATGTTATCATTTTTAGCGATGCAATTACCGGTGCGGCCACGCTCAATGCTGATATTGAAACATTTGTTCTGGCTGCTGGTACTAACAGCGTCACAGTGGGCGCCAGTGGACAGACCATCAATGCAGATGCCTTGACTGATGAACAGGTTTTGACTTTGGCCGGCACCCTGGCAGCTACCGTGACCCTGGTCGCTGGTGATCTCACCTCTACTTCCAGTGGCAATACCACAGTGACGGCAACCACGGGTACGAACGTAATCACTACAGGCTCAGGTAATGACACCATCACCGGCGGTGCGGGGGCGGATACACTTAAAGGCGGCGACGGTGCTGATGTGTATAAATATACGGCAACGACTGATGGAAGTACCACACCTGGATCTGGCGATACGATTTTAACTGCAGACTTTGTAAGCGGGTCCGATAAATTCAACTTTACAAATGCAGCCTTTGGGAGCTTGGGAACTGGCGCACTGACAGCGGCGTCTGATACGGGTTTTACAGTAAGTCAAGCTGCCACTTTGATTGCCCTTGCTGACCTCACGGCCGATAGTGAAGTTTATCGCGTCACCTTCAACGACACTACCACTTTTAATGCTGCGTTCTATGACGCCTTGGATGCAGCGATGACAGATGGCCTTGGCAACCATACTGGCGCTGCGTTTTTCATCATCACTAACGGTACCGATTCTCGCATTCTTTACGATGCGGATACCAATGCTACGGCTGCAGGAAGCATCGTTGAACTTGTTAAAATTGTTGGTGCAAGCACACTTACGGTTGCGACTACAGACCTTGTGATTGTTTAGAGCAAAGATAGTAGAAAAGGCGAGAAAAGGGGACGCTACCCTATATTATTCTCGCTGAGTGATGTGATGCGGTATCCCGGAAAATACAGTTCTGCTTAGTCTTGGCATTCATGGATTGTAATTGAATCCAATAATAAAGGGTAGCGTCCCCTTTTCAATACAGGCACGAGGTCGGCAACCGCATTTCGTTTACGAGGCTACTTCCAGGTTCACTTGCGTTACGGCCTGCATCTTTGTCGTTTAGAAACTCACGACGCTCAATTACTTGAACCCCGCTTCTTCGTGCTACCAAGGCGTATGGACAATTCCTTGGGCGGGACTCTAACCCGCCAGCTAAATTGCGGTTACTGCGAACACCTGGCCCCATCTTGCATCTTGCACAAAAGAACCGTGACATAATGTGGAGTGTGGTCTTTAGTTGAACCGTTGAATACGCGCCACTTCATAAACCGAATAGAGGAGAAATAAAATGAACAAGCTGTTTATTGCATCTTTCTTACTGATTTTATTTGTAACTACACCTATTTATGCTGTAGAAAAAGCGGATGAACGACGTCTTGATGAAGTCGCAGAACGTGGTACACACGTTATGCCATTTGATCTGGATAAAACCACTCATATTTTTTCCAAAACAGACACTGGAGGAATTCAGCAGGTTATCGTTAAAGATAAATCTGATACTGAACAAATTAACCTGATACGATCACATTTATCTGAAATTACCGAAGAATTTAATCAAGGCAATTTTTCAAATCCCGAAAAAATTCACGGCGCAACGATGCCTGGGTTAGCAGAAATGAAAGCGGCTAAATCTGGTCAAATTAATATTGTGTATAAGGAATTGCCAGACGGAGCAGAAATTACTTACACCACTCATATTGAAAAACTTAAACTTGCGATTCACCAGTGGTTTGATGCTCAATTAAGTGATCATGCACGCCATGCTGTACCAGGACATCATCATGACTCTATTCATCATAACCATAAGTAAATAAATTGGTTATGCGAATATGGTAAATCCTGTCCGGCGTTGCGTTCTGATCGTCGATAATTCGCGGAACCCGATCCGCATTGCCGTACTTGAGCAAAAGCACCGGAGCTTCTATCGTGCGTGGATGCGGTGTAATACCCTTGGTTATTGCGCTTTTTGTTCGTGATCTTGGGGGTGACTCGCAATTCGCAGCCCTGAATTTCTTATAATTTTTGTTTCGCGATCTGAACCAATCTTTCATTCAGGAAACACATCGAACTCGTCTTTGACAAAATCGAGTAACCCGATCCAATTTCAGTTTCGACCGCTTACCGCCATGATCATACAATTCCCATCGGGAATTAGTCACATCCCATATCTGACTAATTAAATAAGACATTAAAGGTTTTTCGACTTATCATTAAACAGTGAATATATTTTTTGGATTTTCACGATTAATGATTTTGTTTATATACTTAGGGAGGTAACAATGAAATCTCGCAAAATTAGTACGTTAATAGCTTACGCTATTCTTCTGTTAGCAGCGGGACTGTTATTAGGATGCGAACCGCCAATAGAACCCAAAGAACAAACCAGGAAAAGTAAAGAAATTATAACTGAACCTGCTCAAAGTGAGTCTGAACTCACGGAACCAGTTATCAACATTGATGAAAAAGAAGGCGTAGAAAGCTTGGAATCCAGTCCAGGCACATCGGGTGAAACAGGCAGGAATGAGGAAAGGACTCAAGAGGATACTGCACCGGATTTAATGGTTGTTATTATTGAGGATCAAGAACCAGTAATTGATGATGCCACTGAAGTTGTTGCTGCAACGCCTGAAATTATTCGTAATGTTCAGCAAGCGCTCGTGAATTCAGGTTTTAATCCTGGCCCGGTTGATGGTGTCAGTGGCGCTAGAACAGTGACTGCAATAGAACGTTTCCAGAAACAAAAAGTCATTGCTGCTGGTCAAGGAAAATTAACCAAGGAAACCTTACGTGCACTTGGTGTTGACTTCTAAGAAAGATTAAAGGGCACCTCTAAAAATTCAAGCTTCCAGGCAGGACAAGGCGCGAGTAAGCAATCTTAGCGCAGCGTAGGGTTGATAGGTAAGCGAATTTTTCATGAGCAACGCCGTATTGCGACTAAATGGGGTAAGCCGCAAAGCGGCTGCTCACAAAACAGGATTTTTAGAGGTTCCCTAAAAGGGTTCTATACTAACCAAGGGTGATATGCCCTTGGTTATATTCTTATCTATTTCAGTATTTCAAAAAGAACTTCCAAATAACAACTTCAGCGTAAGGTAGAGAACTCGCTTTCGTCTGCGAGTGTCTCAAGGGCACCTCTAAAAATCCATATTTGCGAGCAGCCGCTTTGCGGCTTGCCTGCTTACCCCGTTTCGTCACAATACTTCGTTGCTCACAAAAAATATTTCCTTACATATCAATCATATGCTGCGTCAATATTTTTTATTCG
>JAUXRH010000019.1 GCA_030682075.1 Nitrosomonas sp. | reverse complement strand
GACTTAATGACTTACATGACCCGCATGGATAAGTACCGCGTGTTGATCATTGATGATATTGGGTACGTCAAAAAGACTGATGGTGAGACGCAAGTACTGTTCGAATTCATCGCGCATCGTTATGAAAGTGGCAGTCTGATTATTACTTCCAATCAACCTTTCAGCCAATGGGATCAGATATTCCCAGATCCCATGATGACTGTCGCCGCAGTTGACCGCATTATTCATCATGCTCACATTAGGGCACCTCTAAAAATCCATATTTGCGAGCAGCCGCTTTGCGGCTTGCCTGCTTACCCCGTTTCGTCACCATACTTCGTTGCTCACAAAAAATATTTCCTTACATATCAAGCATATGCTGCGTCAATATTTTTTATTCGCCCCTCGTTTTGTTTAGAACGCTGAATTTTTAGAGGTGCCATTATAGAAATCGAAGGAGAGAGTTATCGGAAAAAACAACAATTGAAAAAATAAATTACAATCATTCAACCGGACATCTTAATTGTCGTCAATGTGGACAAGTTAGTTGACGCGAGACAGTAACGATTAAATCCCACTTTTGGTTCGCTACCCACTCATGCGTACTGCCATCCTGATGGATCATCATGCCCGGTAATGGAGATCGTTCACGACGTTTACGATGCGCGCCACGCTTTTTAGCACGTTTTATCAACCCAGCTTCTTGCAAACAACTCTTAACCCACGTATAGCCACGCGTACCTCCATCCTTGCGATACCATGTGTGAAAATGCTTGGCATTCCAACCTAAATAACGACTTTGATATTGCTCCGTTAACCGCATCACCTCATCAACGGGTGCGCAACGATGCGAAGCCTGACTCAGGCGCTTATCCATCAGTGCATCCAGTCCACCTTCGTCGTATCTGACCAGGTAACGCCGAAATGTACGATCACATACCCCAAGCACCATAGCCGCTTCTTCCTGTGTAAAACCTCCACTCCTCCAGCCTTCATAAGCTTCCTCAAACCTCATCTTCCGTGTCTCCTGTAGCCATTCTG
>JAUXRH010000325.1 GCA_030682075.1 Nitrosomonas sp. | reverse complement strand
CTATGGTGTTTATAGCACGCCGCTTTTTAATTTTTGCTGCGTTACAGTTCGTTGTAATAACACGTTATTACGCCTCATTGTGCCTTGCCAAAAATAAAAATCAGCGCACTTTAAACTCCATTCAACTGAGGTTTTTAGGATGATCGGGCGCAATCCCGTTAGCTCGCCCCGATCTTGACTGATCTTTCCAGGTTTGTCCCGCTACCGCGCGATGGGGCAATTCTCACCCATCCAGCGACCACTGGTCTCAGCCATGGCAAAGACAGGCGTGCCCTGTACTACGCTATCAAATTCAGTTTGTCCGGTGAAATGCTCAGGGCTTGTAAAGGAACCTTCAGCGATTCCAGTTCCCTGGAAATGGGCGTTGGTGCAAACAAGATCCACCTTGTAGTGGTTCCCTGTTCTGGTGGTATTCTTGACGGTACAACCTGATTGGCTTTCGTAAAAATGAGAGGGAACCTCCTGATCAGCCATCTGCTGGGTAATGCATACTTTTGAAGTTGCTGCGCCGTTCTGGATCTGGGGCATTTGCAGGCCATATTGTTGGACCAGGCGGGTTATTTGTTGCATCTGTTGCGGTGGAATATGCGGTACCATGGCCAGCAAATCCGATGTGGTGGTGATTTTCCATAATCCGGGTCGAATGTTATTTGTCGCCAGACTTGTTGTTGATATCATGAATAATGAAACGAAAATCAGCATTTTATGCATAAGGGCTCCTAAAAGCGGGGTGTGATACAGGATGCTTCAAGTTTATTCGATCAGTTTAGATTACTGAAACTGAAACATAAAGCCTGATTTGCAGAATTTTGCGGGATCCCCGCTGCTGAAGAGTGAATAATCCAAGGTGATGTCTGGGAGAGAAACTGGTTTCCTTACAAGACAACAACGGCCTGATAAAGGTTGTAAAAGCTTATGGTTGTAATCAAAATACCCACCAGTATCAGCAATGTACGGGCATGAAACTTCTTGCACAGAATAGCGGCGAAGGGCGCTGCGAATAATCCGCCGAATACCAGTCCTACGATTAAAGGCCAGGTGTCGGTTTCCATCAGAAGTGCAAAAACGGCAGCACTGGTTAATGTCAGGAAAAATTCCGCAAAATTGATGGAACCTATGGTCGTGCGCGGATCGCTGCCGGTTCCCACCAGAGTCGTAGTTACCACCGGACCCCAGTCACCGCCACCTGCTGAATCAACGAAGCCACCAAACAGCGCGAGTTTGCCAACGTGTTTGGCCGCTTCTTTTCGGATACGTAACTGACGAAATGCCTTGCTCAGAATGTAGACGCCGAGCAATAACAGGTAAGCAGATATGATAGGTTTGAACAAGGTGCCATCAACATGCGTTACTAATATCGCACCTGATATGCCACCAAGCATACCGGGCACCAGTAAGCGAGTGAATAGTTGCTTATTTACGTTGCCGAATTTGGCATGAGAGATACCCGAAACACCCGTGGTGAAGATTTCTGCAATATGGACACTGGCACTGGCTGCAGCAGGGCTTGCACCGGATGCCAGCAGAAAAGTGGTTGCGGTGACGCCATATGCCATGCCTAATGCGCCATCGACCACTTGTGCGAAAAAACCAACGGCGACGGC
The DNA here is from genome assembly GCA_030682075.1 of Nitrosomonas sp. Classification (GTDB taxonomy): domain Bacteria; phylum Pseudomonadota; class Gammaproteobacteria; order Burkholderiales; family Nitrosomonadaceae; genus Nitrosomonas. The sequence goes on along the minus strand of JAUXRH010000325.1, from coordinate 598 downwards.
GCTCCAGAAGATTCTGCTGTCGATTGTGGCGCTGATAATCTGCCAGCTATCGACCCAGCTTTGGGCAAGAAAAAACGCCCGACCAGAAACAGGATCAAAACAATCAACACGATCACGGCAAACCATACGGCTGCGTTCAGAAATGGATGCGTGCCGGGATGGGATACGGATTCCTCCAGCGGCGGAATTCCAAGTTGCTGATGTTCCTCATTGACCGGATTACGCGTCAGATCGAGATTTCGGATCTTCATACATTCATTTCCATGCGGATGTTAGTGCGGGGCACTATAGCTATGTTTAAGCCAAATCCGAAATAAGTTAAAAGAATATGCTTATCCTATTTGGATATAATTGTTTGTGAAGGATGTAATCAGTCTTTCAAAGATTTGCTTATTTAGGGCACCTCTAAAAATCCATATTTGCGAGCAGCCGCTTTGCGGCTTGCCTGCTTACCCCGTTTCGTCACCATACTTCGTTGCTCACAAAAAATATTTCCTTACATATCAATCATATGCTGCGTCAATATCTTTTATTCGCGCCTGCTCTTGTTTAGAGCGCTGAATTTTTAGAGGTGCCCTTTAGTAATTGCCGGTCAAAA
>JAUXRH010000034.1 GCA_030682075.1 Nitrosomonas sp. | reverse complement strand
TGTACCTGATCGACCAAAAACGCCAGCATCATCAGACAGGCAAAGACAGTGGATAAATGCCGGTAACCGTGGCCGAAGTTATGTTCGAAGTGGTAGCCTTGTGTTTTCAGGAAAATGGAAAAGGGGGCGCTACCCTTTATTATTTTTTCTTTCTTTGGGCGTCCTAAGGGGCGGTAATGTAACGGCCTGCCAACAACTTTTTCCAATCCGCGAATAAATTTATCCGCTCCGCAAGGCAATCCTTTTTCAGCATTTCTTCGTAACACCTCTAGTTCCTGAGGATCATCGTTTTCAGCCAACCATGCCGACCAATCCAGAATTGGTTCGCATGGTTGCTTCCATTCCAATAATAAAGGGTAGCGTCCCCTTTTCCGCTCGTATCTCTTTTTCTCGCTTGCAAAGTTTTCCGCCAGATTTTATGGCGGGTGCGGCACGATGACTTCTGCCCCCCTTTCTCCTCGTGATCACGCTAGAATCATTGAGGCCTGTCAATTAGCATTTTTTTGATGTAGATCAATGTAGTTAACCCTGATTCGGCTCATAATTTCTGCCGCTACATAAATAGAGGAGGAAACAGAGACATGAGTTCATCAGAGAAAACACCAGATGCTGGACTTAAAAATATGGTTATCACTATCGTATTTATTTTCAGCGTGTTGACGGCTTTAATTATTATATCGTTTTATTTAGCTGGCACTTCGGGCTAATTAATAATTGGTAAGCCCCGGCTCAGCCCGGGGTTTCAGAAGATTTGGCTGTTATGGCAGTTATCGTAACGTTCTCGCCCCAACCACGAGACGAGTAGTCAAAGATGAAGAAACAAAACGGTGTCAGGTCAGAATCACGAATCCAACTATATTCTCACCTCGTGCTCTGTCCTTGCCAGGTTTCAAAGAAACGGTTCCAGCCGTAAGGCATTGTGGATCTTGTCACGATGATCTTGGCTCACGCTCGCAACATCGGCATAATCACGCCAGCGTGATACCACTTGCTGCACGTCATGCAGCATAGCCTTGGCTTGCCCGCGTTTCAAACCGGCTGTTTTTTCAACCACGACAAAATCAGCCAGATCGAACCCATCCCGCTTGCCGTTCAGCGTCATTTGGTGCGTGGAAGTCTATCGCCCACTGGGCTGATAACTGTAAGTCACATCAAATGCGGGTGCCAATGACCATGTACCTTGCTTATCCATCAAGAAAGCAATGTTTTTCACATGATCGTCCTGATTGCGTGCGACGACATCGAACACCATGCGCCGGAACTGCTGTTCCACATCACGCATCGGTAACTGTAGCCGTTTGATGACTTGCAAGGCTTGTTCATAGCTGTGGGCTCCGGCCATATTAAAATCGTAATGGGCCAGCGCGCCCAACGATTGCATGTGCAATTTGCCGCCGCTATCGGGATGATCGAGACGATCGAAACGTTTAGTCATGAAATGCTGGCGCCCTTTTTCTTCCAGCAGACGGCATTCGTTCATGTGGATACCGGCATCGCGCGCCATCAGATAATAGGCATACTCAATCGCGCCATAGCCTTGTGGATCTTCCAGTTCCTTGTCCTTATTGCCGCTGACGCCGTCAAACTTCAGCAACCAGTAGCTAAAACCTTCAGGCGCTTTCACTTGGCCGGAACGTACTTCATGAGTAACAGGGTTCCAGGCAATCACCGCCTTGGCACGCGCACCGCCCGCCGAGGTGCCGATCTGCAAGATTTGTTTGAGTGCATGGGCCTTCTGCGCATCGTCGCCAAACGTTTCTGCCAACTGTTGACGATGCGTGAGCACTTCCGACGCCAGCTTGATCAATTGTTCAACCTGGATTTTTTGCGACGTGCGCGCCTTCGGGCCTTTTACCGGGGAAAATTCCAAAGCGCCCATGCCACGGCTACCGGTATAGCACAGCCGCTCTACCGCATTGAAGGATTCCGGCTGACGGCCCTGCGTAGCGAGCCAGGCATCAATCAAGGCATTGCCAAACTTATCTGGCAGCGAATCGGCCAGCAAGCCGGGCAAGCCGCGAAAGGTATCCCATCCCAATGCCGGAAAGCGATACACCGTGCTGGCCAGCGGCATCGTGAGCGGCGCAATCTCAATGCCGCTGCGAGCAAACTGGCTGTCGTATTCAAAGCTGGCCACATTGCCGTCGTCCGCCAATGCTACGGCACCGATGATGCGCCCCCACAATTTCACTTCAGCAACTGTGCTCATGACTTCGGACAGCCTCCTAGGAGGATGAATCGCCCCACGTCCAGGGTTTGCCGCCAGGGTTCATGACGGATGCGGCACGATGGCTTCTTGCCCGCTGCCGCCCCTTACCTGCCTGCTTTTCCTTTAATAACGCCATGGGACTTGGACCGGCTTCCGGCAACCATTGATCCAATCCATCCATCAAACCCAGTGCACGGCACAGACGCACCAGCGTGACCAACTGGACGGATTCGCCGGCTTCAACCCGCTCCACCGTGCGCTTCGACACTCCGGCTTCCGCCGCCAGTGCCGCCTGAGATAGCGATCGCGCTATGCGCCGCTGTGTCAGGCGTCCACCCAGCTCAGCCAGGATGATCCCATCAGAAAGTTCATTGTTTATTTTCATACTCGCCATTTATGTCGACTTAATTACATAAATATACACTATATCGTCACAAATGGCGAATTAATTGATAATATTACCGAAATAAGCCAAGATCTTGCATCATGCAATTTCCCAGCTCATCTACAAGTGTGCAGTCAAACTAAAGTCCATCGGATCAAGCGGCGGGTTCATGGCTAATCGGCCACTCGCCTTCCAGTTCCGGTCGAACTGATGCCTGCTCTGGGTTCAGATCCAGAAGAACATGGCACAAAAAACGACCCTTATAAACTGCATCCCACCGTGCCACTTGCCGGAATAATTCCGTCAGGTCAATTGTGTGAAGATCCTGTAAGAATTATAATCTTGGGAAGCAGTAGCCTACGAATTGAGGGCACCTCTAAAAATTCAGAGTTCTAAACAAGACCAGGCGCGAATAAAAAATATTGACGCAGCATATGATTGATATGTAAGGAAACATTTTTTGTGAGTAACGAATTATTGTGACGGAATATGGATTTTTAGAGGTGCTCCCTAGGGTCTGTTGACGTTTTGAAATAAGTATTTAATAGATAGAAACAAACTCGTAATATTGGGGTTCCCATACCACCAACAAAACGAGTTTGCGATGCCCCGATTGATGCTCAATGATGAGTTCTGGTCGAAGCTGGAGA
>JAUXRH010000312.1 GCA_030682075.1 Nitrosomonas sp. | reverse complement strand
ACTTCTGTTTGCCAAAGATCCGCATGTCTCGTTTACCAATAATCGAGCAGAGCGGGACTTGAGGATGGCTAAAGTCAAACAAAAAGTCTCCGGCTGTTTCAGAGCCCGCGATTATGCACAGGCCTATTGCCGTATTTCAAGTTATCTGCAGTCTATGGCCAATAGAGGGTACAACCCGCTTATCGCCATTCAAATCGCCTTGGCGGGGGATGCTCATAAAGTATGGGGCGAGTAGTTACCTTTTAATTAAAGAGTCCCTATATGAAAATTCTAATATTTTTGGCACTACTGCTCTCATCTCTTGCGTATAGGAAAAATAAACGCCCTTTTTCATAAGAACCGAATGTACCGGGAAACGGTTTGGTCGTCAACCTGACCGGAAAGTCATCCGAAATTCGTAAAATTTGTGCTCGATCAGCAGCAAAAAGTGTTGGTTCTGGCCCATTTTTTCCCTTCACGCCAAAGATGCGCAAGGGGAGATGTCAGCGCATTCAGGAAATACGCTAAAAAGATGGGCCTGGTTCAGACAGACCCGAAAGGATCAAAGCCCTGTGCAGGTGGACGTGGCGGCGCTCGGGAGGACAAGCCGAGATGGTCAAGAATTTTAGTGATTGCACCGGATTCCAGGATGGCGGCGATGATTTTCAGGGTTCCACCGCAATGCGGGCAGTGCTCAATGTCAATATCGAACACCCGTTTTAGCAAACGTGCCCAGCTGATACGCACCGAGGCCGGGGGATGCGGCACATCGTCATTCGTATCGGATACATTATTTTTGTTTTTCTTTTTGCCAGGAATAATCTCAGAACGAAGCTTCGCGTTTGGCGCGAGCACACCATGAAAAGGGGTTAGCAGGTATTTTGCGAAGCGAAAACTCGCAAAACGAATAAGGTTGAGCCTTGGCCGGGGAACCAGCGCGGCCAGCCGTTGCATGAATTCCAGTGGCGACAGGACGATATGGGCCGTGCCATCCCGATAAGGTGTTTTCAGCGTCAACACCACTTGTCCATCCTGGTTGCGTGCCAGGCGTTCATCGGCAATCGCGGGCCGGGTGATATAGCGGCACAAACGTTCCAGCTTGTCACGCTGGTTCATGGCGCAACGCACTCCGGCATGCAGACTGAAGCCATGTGCGTTGACACAGCATGCATCAACAGGCTGCAGTTGTGCGCTTTGTGCAGGCGCAGTTCTTAACGTCAATACCTTTTGCCCTGCCCGGGGTCCCAACGCTATTCGATACGTGCAGGCCGCCGATTGCAGGGGAGCTAAAGCGGCATCGGTTTCCATTTCGGCCAGGTAAGTCATGCTATTAGGCGACAATTAACCTGTCCGGTATGACGACAATTAACTTGGCCGGTTGAGTGAAATTAGAAGCATGTAAAGTTACCTCTTAAAAAGGAGGTGAATTTGTCAGGCAAACACATCACTCAACAACAAAGGAATTTG
>JAUXRH010000306.1 GCA_030682075.1 Nitrosomonas sp. | reverse complement strand
ACTGCGCAAATGGGACAAGCGGTTCATATTACCCTGATTTTTCGTTGCATAGAATGACTATGCGCCTCAAAATCCGGCCAATCTATCCTCGCTTTCCCACTTTGCTCGCTACGATCACTTAAGTCCGACAGACTCCTAGTGGAAAGCAAAGTTGGTTCTTGGTAGAATCGCCAAGCATGATTTTGTTTGAGTCAGCCAAAAAAATAACTATGTAACATTGGCTATATCAGAAAGCTGTACAATACCAGAAAACATCTATTTACATAAAACACAGGCTAATGCATACATTATAATTACATATAATAAATGGTCTTTTAATCCATCGTGTGGGTATGTTCATACAAGATATAAATGGTATTAAAGTTATTATCCGTCAAGCATCTCAGTAAAGAAGCAACTTTTTAAAGTTAATGAAAAGGGACTGTCATGTTACAGAGTTCAACACAAATTAATAAACGTCTAAAAAGCCTACAAAAGCATCTTGCTGATGAACACCCAGATAACCCAATACTTGCCAAGGCTGTAAAAAGTTTTCGTAAAATGGACTACGTTGGTCAAAGTATGGGACTTATAAGAAAAGACGAATCCTATGCTACCTGTGTTACCTGGTGGCCAATGATCGCTATACTGGGTACATTTTCTGCCGGCAAATCAACTTTTATCAACTCCTACCTTAATTTACCGTTACAACGTACCGGTAACCAGGCGGTAGATGATAAATTCACAGTGATTTGTTACAGTCAACATGGTGAAGCGAAAACCCTGCCTGGCATAGCGCTTGATGCAGACCCACGCTTTCCATTTTTCCAGATAAGTCGCAGTATTGATGAGATTTCTGAAGCGGGTCAACAACGGATTGATGCCTACCTACAACTAAAAACTTGCCCTTCTGAAAATATGCGTGGCAAGATCATGATTGACTCTCCAGGGTTTGACGCAGACAACCAGCGTGCCTCTACCTTGAGATTAACTCAACATATCATAAACTTATCTGATCTGGTTCTGGTATTTTTTGACGCTCGCCACCCAGAACCAAAAGCAATGCGAGACACCTTGGATTATCTGGTTTCAGCAAATATTAATCGTGCTGATGCCAACAAGTTTCTCTACATTCTTAATCAGATGGATGTTACTGCAAAAGAAGATAACCCTGAAGAGGTTGTCGCAGCATGGCAACGTTCTCTTGCTGAAGTCGGGTTAATCACTGGCCGTTTTTATAGAATTTATAACCCGAGTTCAGCCGTTCCAATTGACGATCCGCAGGTCAGGGAACGCTTCGAGAAAAAACGTGAAGAAGACATGGCTGACATCAATGCGCGCATGCAACAAATTGAAGTTGAGCGTTCTTATCGTATTGCTGGAAAACTTGAGCAAACTGCAAAAGTCATTAAGAATCAAATAGTCATCAAACTAACTGATATGCTGAAAAGCTGGAAGAGTAGGGTATTACTCTTCGATGGCTTGACATTTGGCACACTGGCTGTTCTAACCGGATTAACTTTGACGCTCACTGATAGCTGGGACTTAGTGAAAACCTTGACTACTGGTGTAATAGCATTCGACACCACATCATTGGGTACTTTAGCACTGTTATTAGTTAGCATTGGCTATATTCATTTCTTTATTCGCCGTGTATCTGCACGTAAGATATCGAAGAAGCTTGCTGATGAATTAGGTGCTGATAGCGATATCTACAAACAATACGAACAAGCTTTCAGCAAGTCGACCGCAGTTTATCGTCCGATGTTTTTCCGTGGCCCAACTGGCTGGAATGAAACAACCCAGCAAATAATTGAAGAAGTAATTAACGAAGCCAATGACTATATCCAGTCTCTGAATGATCAGTTTACCAACCCATCTGGCCGTGACGAGGCTCAGCATGAGAAAGAGAGCAGCTCACCTATAAGTAATGAAGAAAACACACATGCAAAAGCATAAATACTGAAAGATAGGCACATCTGACAATGCTTAAAAAAGACTAAAGCAATAGAATTATGAGGTGAATATAGTTGACTTATACTTGCCTCATGTTCTAAACATAAGCAAGTAAAGCTTATACAGGGCGCCTCTAAAAATCCAATTTTGCGAGCAGCCGCTTTGCGGCTTGCCTGCTTACCCCGTTTAGTCGCAATACGGCGTTGCTCATAAAAAATTTTCTCTTACATATCAACCATATGCTACGCTCAATTTTTTCTCGTACCTTGTCTTGCCTGGAAACTAGAGATGCCCTACAGCTATAGTTTAATGTAAGGATTATTCAGAACATATCATCTAGGAATGGTTTCTTTATTGCAGACTTAACCCGGATATTGCATGAATTGCACACGCCCTCACTGGTCTCTTGATTCCACAAGGAATTTGTCTTGGTCAGGTGTATGAATAACTACACCGCTTCTTCGAAAAATCCCTTGTGAAACCAATATCATGCGTGATCATCGTGCGAATTCATGCAATATCCGGGTTAAATAGTACATACAAACATTCCATTCTTTCCTTTTGTAGTTATTTCAATACACATAAAATTTCGTTGCTGATGCAGCGGTCATAGTGAATTTTACTAACTTCATCATGTTTCTTCCTGACGCCTTGCGGTCGAAGGCCGATTACTACGCTAAAAATTACTCAACATCTTGTTCTGATTTGGACAAAGGTCGTATTAAAGAGTAAAATCTCGCCTTTTTAGATCAAGCAATAATTAATTTTTAATTGGAGAAATTAGTATGTCAGTCACAACCGAACAAAAAGCACAGGTAGTGAGCGACTATCAGAGAACCGCTGGAGACACAGGCTCTCCGGAAGTACAGGTCGCGCTTTTAACCACTCGAATCAATGAGCTGATTGGTCATTTTAAAACACATGTCAAAGATCACCATTCTCGTCGTGGATTGTTGCGGATGGTAAGTCGTCGTCGCAAGTTACTCGATTACCTAAAACGTAGTAATGTTGACATTTATCGAAAATTAATTGATCGCCTCGGCTTACGTAAATAAGCTATCTTTTTTCTTTCTCAACCTGTTGTAAGGTTTGAGTAAACATATTCTGGTAAAACATGTTTAAAAACTGACAGACCGGTGACGAATAGAAAACTGAACCGGAATAATTTCATAAAAAAGGATTGTTAATTGAAACCGATCAAAAAAAGTATTGCCTTCGGGCGCCATCAACTGACGTTGGAGACCGGAGAAATCGCTAGGCAAGCACATGGCGCTGTGATGGTTACAATGGGCGATACAGTAGTGTTAGTTACTGTAGTAGGTGCAAAAAATGTAAAACAAGGACAGGATTTTTTCCCACTAACTGTAGATTATCAGGAAAAGTTTTATGCTGCTGGAAGAATACCTGGTAATTTTTTTAGACGTGAAGGTCGACCTTCAGAAAAAGAAACCCTCACTTGCCGATTAATTGATCGTCCAATTCGTCCGCTCTTTCCTGAAGGTTTTTATAATGAAGTGCAAGTTATCGCTACTGTCATGTCTTCAGATAATGACGTAGATGCTGATATACCTGCATTAATTGGCACTTCTGCCGCACTGATACTTTCTGGCATCCCATTTGATGGGCCGATTGGTGCAGCTCGTGTTGGTTACATTGACAACGAATATGTATTAAACCCAAATATATCCGATACAAACCAATCACAGCTGAACCTGGTCGTAGCTGGTACTCAACAAGCTGTACTAATGGTTGAATCTGAAGCAGTGGGCTTGTCTGAAGATGTCATGCTAGGTGCCATAATGTATGGTCACGGACAAATGCAGATTGTGATAGACGCGATCAATGAATTAGCTGATGAAGCCGGTGTGACTGCGTGGGATTGGGAACCGCCAAAAAAAGATACTGAATTAACTGAGAAAATTGCACAACTAGCAGAGGAAGACTTACGCAAAGCATTCCAATTAAAACAGAAGCAAGCACGGTCTGAAGCACTAAATGAAATTAAGCAACGGATTTATTTGGAAATTGGCGCGGGATCAATGGATGGCCCAGATATGCAAGCGGTTAAAGAAATTTGTTTTGCGCTTGAATCTAAGATTGTGCGTAACCAAATTCTCGATGGAGAGCCACGTATAGACGGGCGTGGTACACGCACCGTACGTAACATTACCATCCGCAATGGGGTATTGCCTCGCACACATGGCTCCGCCCTATTTACACGCGGCGAGACCCAGGCATTGGCTATTGCAACATTGGGAACAGCACGTGACGAGCAAAAAATTGATTCGTTACAGGGGGACAGTTCTGATCGTTTCATGCTCCATTACAACATGCCGCCTTATGCAACCGGGGAAACCGGTCGCGTAGGTACTTCCAAACGACGTGAAATTGGTCATGGGCGCCTTGCAAAACGTGCGCTGATGGCCGTGCTCCCATCACCCGAAGAATTTGGTTACTCACTACGTGTTGTATCTGAGGTAACTGAATCAAATGGTTCCAGCTCAATGGCATCCGTTTGCGGTGGCTGCCTTGCATTGATGGATGCCGGCGTACCACTTAAAGCACATGTGGCGGGTATTGCCATGGGTCTCATAAAAGAAGGGAATCGTTTCGCTGTACTCACAGATATTCTTGGAGACGAAGATCACTTAGGTGATATGGACTTTAAAGTGGCGGGCACCGAGAATGGTATCACCGCGTTACAAATGGATATAAAAATTCAGGGAATAACCAAGGAAATTATGCATGCCGCATTGGTGCAAGCCAAGGAAGGTCGCCTGCATATTCTTGAAATCATGAAACAGGCATTGCCCTCAACACGTGAAGATATATCTGCACACGCACCGCGCATCATCAAGATAAAAATAAATCCTGAAAAAATTCGTGATGTAATCGGCAAAGGTGGCGCTGTAATACGTGCATTGACTGAAGAAACCGGTACGACTATCGATATAACAGATGAGGGTATCGTTATGATCGCTTGTGTTAATGCAGAAGGTGGTGAACTCGCCAAGAAGCGCATTGAGGACATTACAGCTGAAGTTGAGGTTGGAAAAATATATGATGGCATAGTATTAAAATTACTTGATTTTGGCGCCATTGTCAGCATTCTTCCCGGGAAAGACGGCTTATTGCATATTTCTCAGATAGCTAATGAGCGCGTCAATAATGTCAGCGATCATCTCAAAGAAGGTCAGTCTGTACGTGTCAAAGTACTGGAAGCAGACGACAAAGGGCGGCTTCGTTTGAGTATGAAGGCTGCAGCAGTCGAAGTCGAAACGGAAAGCACTGATACGGACGACACAACTTCATAGAATTCGCCGCATAATAAAAAAGGCTATGTGTTAACACAGAGCCTTTTTTATTTTTTATTGCTGGAAATTAATTATCGATGGCTTTATTTTGCCATTTGCTTCTCTCTTATTTCATCAAGCGTCTTGCAATCAATACAAAGTGTAGCTGTTGGCCGAGCTTCAAGACGTCTCAACCCTATTTCAATTCCACAGCTATCACAGTATCCATAATCACCTTCATCTATCTTAGTAATTATCTCTTCAATTTTCTTGATAAGCTTACGCTCACGATCTCGATTTCTTAATTCCAAGGTGATGTCAGACTCTTGACTGGCTCGATCATTCGGATCGGCAAAAACTGTTGCATCATCCTGCATAGCATGAACAGCACGATCTATATCTTGCCCCAGATCTAATTTCATGCCTTCCAATATCTTTCTGAAATGCACAAGCTGTTCCTGGCTCATATAATCCTCCCCCTTTTTAATCTCATAAGGAGAAGGTGTTACTTGTTTATTTAGTTTTTGCGACATTTTTAATCTTCCTGTCTAGTCCAGGTAATATATAAAGGCCGCTCTTTTTAACACAATATAATTTATATAACAAGTATAAATTATTACATGTAGAGAACAAATAAACTATCCGGGTTTGTAGCACATGATCTGTCCGGATTATCTCTTTAGCCTGGGAGGGCTACAGATGAAACGGACAGTTTATTTGTTCTCTACATTTTATTAAACGGAAATTGACGTTTCAGTCCAAGAAAGGTATAGTGTCGTCTTTTCCGGGGTGTAGCGTAGCCTGGTAGCGCGCCTGGTTTGGGACCAGGATGTCGGGAGTTCAAATCTCTCCACCCCGACCAATTACAGCCCTATATTAGGGCAAACCCGACTTGAATTGTGCCCGTAGCTCAATCGGATAGAGCACCAGCCTTCTAAGCTGGGGGTTACAGGTTCGATCCCTGTCGGGCACGCCATAAAGATATTCATATTTAATTAATTACAATTACTTGATTGAGTCTTGTAGTGTGGAAGTTAGTTATACTTTCCTGATGGTGGCTGTAGCTCAGTTGGTAGAGTCCCGGATTGTGATTCCGGTTGTCGTGGGTTCGAGCCCCATCAGCCACCCCATAAAATCAATAAGTTACAATCACAAGTCTGTAACTCGTTCTTATATTATCTGAAGATGTAACCAGTTTGTAACCGAGTTTTTTCAATAGAGCGCCCCAAACCAATAAAAAACAACAGCCGGGCTATCTCTAACGCCGACGGCCTGCACATCCTAAGATAAGCTTTAGGACACCTCTAAAAATCCAATTTCCGTCGCAATACGGCGTTGCTCATAAAAAATTTTCTCTTACATATCAACCATATGCTGCGCTCAAATTTTTTCTCGCGCCTTGTCTTGCCTAGGAGTCTGTCGGACTTAAGGTTGATCTACTGTGCAAATGGGACAAGCGGTTCATATTACCCTGATTTTTCGTTGCATAGAATGACTATGCGCCTCAAAATCCGGCCAATCTGTCCTCGCTTTCCCACTTTGCTCGCT
>JAUXRH010000304.1 GCA_030682075.1 Nitrosomonas sp. | reverse complement strand
AGCGAGCAAAGTGGGAAAGCGAGGACAGATTGGCCGGATTTTGAGGCGCATAGTCATTCTATGCAACGAAAAATCAGGGTAATATGAACCGCTTGTCCCATTTGCGCAGTAGATCAACCTTAAGTCCGACAGACTCCCAGGGAAGAAAATGGCTCCCATCATACCACCCTGACTTTGCCGTTCGTCAGGTTGCGCTCTAAGTTTTTATCATCGAGCGTGATGTCAGGCGCATAAACGTAACTGTAGCTCAAACGCTCGAACAACTTAATAGCGAAATCTTCGATAGCGGATTCGGTGAGCCTGCTCATGCCTTACTCCCAAGCGCGTTAATTTCCTTTTCCAATATGGACAACGCATCCATCATGGCTTCAAACGACAAGGGTTTATCAAAAATCATGTTCTGCATCGCCTGAAAATCCTTTTCCAGCGCCGATAGTCTGTCTTCAGGCGGAACAAGCCTGAAACTCCCCGGCATGGCCAGTTCATATTTCGCCCAGGCGCTCGGATAAAACCGCTGCTTGAATTCAACAACCTCTTTCAACAAAGCCAAGTCGGCCAAGGCTGGTTTTTTGACTTCAGATTTTGCCAGCAAAGCCACATCGTAATAATGCCGCGAGTAGCGTAAGGGCATGGGCTTGTCCTTATCCCGGTGCGCCTCCTGATGCAGGATAGTCGCTTTCTCCCAGAAAGTGCGCACTGCCAATATCGTTGGCACACTACATTCTGCCCGCTCGAATACCTGCGGAAAATGTTGCGCCGCATAAGGTTGAATCGTAAACATAGCCGAAGGTAGCCAGCGGACCGATTTCCAATAATATTTCAGGTCGCAAATAAGCATCCTTGAAAGCCGCCCGGTAGCGTACATGAATAGAATTCGGGTCGTCCGCTTCGATAAAACACTCGCATACTGGCTTAAGCAAATGGGCAACACCGGGCAGCAAAACCTCCCGAATATATTTCACCGCCTGCTTATTGATTGTTTCGTTAAACTGGCTCTGCTGGCTTTTACTGCGCTCAAGATACGGCTCGCCTTGCGTCACTTCGCGCCAGTCCAAAATCAGATCGATGTCTTCGGAAAATCGGCCGATCAGGCCAAACGCCTTGGACAAACTGGTGCCACCCTTAAATTTAAGCACACGCTGCAACTCAGGGTCACTGAACAACTTATCCAGCACCCACACCACCCAAAAATCCTTTTCAACAATGGCCGGAATGGTTCTCATCGCACGCGCTGTTTCACCAAACAGTGCGTTGCGCTCCCGTGCAGCGAGGCGGGCGACCTTATCCATTTTCGCCCCGGCAAATTTCCTTTATTACCTCGTAAATCCAGGACGTCGTGCCCTGCGTATCCTTCAATATTTTTTCATGGCGTTTGCGGTCAAGCTGCTGACGGATTTTATCTATCACCGCTGGCGTCACATGATCCTTGCCCAAAGCCTTTAACGCCTGAACGAGCAGCGAGCTCTCGTGATACTTGAAACCGATATTCTTCAGTGCCGACTTCTTGAACTCCAGCTCGGCCCCCATTACCTCATAGCGCTTGTTCGGACCATCGCTCAAATACACATACCGGGCCGGCACCTGCGTGGAAACCCCCAGCAAATTCAACGCAGACTCCCCGGAAACCTCAATGCGCCAGCCAAATTTGCGTGCATAAGCAGCCGCCACCTCGGCTATATCCGGCGCCAGCGTCATTTGCAGCAACTCGCTGTAGCGCGGGTAATCGTACATCCCCCTCGCCACCCGCCGTATCTTGCCCTGCCCGGTCAAATCAGATAGCAGATTATCCGCCTGCTGGCGCGAAAAACGCCCAGCCAGATCACTTGGCGAAAATGCCCACCCCCTGCCGTGGCCTGCAATAAAGTAAAAGCATGATTCAGATATGTTTTTCACGTGCATTAACCTGGAAAATTCTAGAAATAATATAGCATTTTTCTAGAAAAAATGCATGCAGCGCGTAGCCCTGCCCGGTATTCATGGCGATGTCTTTGTTGGCGGATTCGGTGAGTTTGGTCATTCTTGCGCGGCCTCGCCTACCTCTTCGGCACTGTCTTTCGCAACACTTTCGTAGTGATAGTGCGTTAATTCGGACGTCAAGAAATCATCCATCAGGAGCTTGATAAACAAATCCTTGGAGAGCTTGGTATCCAATACGATCTTGTTTCCTGCATCATTGAATCTGATTTTTCCAGTCAATTTGGGGAAGCGGCGGCAAAATTCAATAATAGAGGCATTAGGGACTTTAGCCATTAGTACAGGGGATGATCGGGCCACCTTAGTAAATCGTCTGGCGTACTTAACCTCGTCCAATAACTCATGCAGAACCTCTGGATTTTCGATAATTGATATCGATTCAATTGCAGCAATCCCAGATGCCGCCTCTCTGGTAATAACTTCATGGAAACCGAAATTTCTTTCCAGCGCATGTAGATCGACTACCAATAATTCCCCATTGATTTGCATCATTTGAAACCCAGCACTGACCCGTAAAAACTCATCGTTGATTTGCTCCAAACGATGCCGTGACTTCTTTAGGAAAAAGCTAGCTCGCCCGAAGATGTTTACCGGCGCCATTGTCTTATACAAGACTATTTGACCAACGTTGTTACCGATTTCAATCAACAGCGCCTTGATGTCAGACAAATCGCATTGAGCCAAGTCCAGCAATGCAAAATCGTCAGATTCACTTACGCTTTCAAGCGTCGCAAGCTCTGCTGGAATTTCCAAGTCGTAAACATAGATGGCATTAGTTCTTTCGTCAGAAGTAGATAAATTGAGAACAGCAAGCTCCTCTCGCTCTAATATTTCTTCACGCAGACTCTGCATAAAAACAGCCTTGAGACCCAACAAGGCTTCAGCTTCAATATCGAGCTTCTTAGGCTCTGTGGCGCTCTGGCTCTTTAGAATCGCGTAAACCGAAATGCCAATTTCGTCGTAATTATCGAAGAAGGGTTGCAGTGCTGCCTTTAGTTCTTCCGCATTCATACTGAACCACCTTTTACGTAGTAGATTCGTTCATCCAACTTTATATATGAGATCTTCTGCCCAGCCTTGATTCGGCTGCGGCTGACCAGAATAATCCCGTCCCTATCTCCAGTCTTGAAGCTCCCATCGGCACGATAGATATGAAAGCCCAGGAGTGCTAAAGATGGGTTCTGGTAGAACAAATCCGTCTTGATGTAAATCACTCCCATGACTATCAGAAGTAGACCAAGAACAATCATGTGCCGTCCACTCCCAAAATCGAAACTGATCAGGGGAACAACATAGGTTGCCAGAAATGTCAGATGCTCGTAGTTGATCCCCTCAATTTTCTTGACCTCAAATGGAATGTCGGTTGCGCCTTTCAAGTCAAAATCAAATTTCTTGTATGCATAGAGGCAATATGCAAGAAAGAGAAAAGAAATGATGGCGATAGGATTTAACTCCGCCAACGTTAACCACGAAGTTTGATCACCGATCAAAAATGGGCACTCAGGGAGTTTCGCGGTAATGATAATAAAAAAGACAAATAGCAGGGCCAGTGACAAAACATACAGGTCAATCTTTCGGCGAGTATTGCTCATGCCCTTACCCTCACTTCGCCGCTCATCAGCTTGGGCAGCAAGGTATCGCGGAGGGTTTTTAGAGTGCGAATTTGGCAAGTATTTGTATTTATTTTTGCAAAAGTGGGTTTGCAAAAATTATTAAAATTGCTTACCAACTCGCTTGGTGGAATGGTTACAGGAATTGCGTGGGCTGCATTTCTGTTTAATCCGGGAACAGCAGAGTCACTATTCATATCACCCAAGCCGACACTTTTCAGCAAGAGGTATTCATAAAACAAACCGTCAGATTGAATTTTGCTGGTCATATAGAAAGTTGTATCAATCGGAAAAAAGTTATCAAAAAAATAATTTACAACGCCCAATGTTCCTTTTCTGCCGGTAACAATTCCGGGCGCTTCAACTAAATAATCTTTATGAAAACCAACAACACCACTTGAGCCGACAACTGGGTAGCCGCTACCGCTTCTTTCTTGGTCTTTAAGTGTTTTCCCATAGTTAAAATCAACCACGTTCCCTAATGTTCCCGCCTCCCAATTCCCCTGCGCCTCTTCCACAAACCACTGCCTAAACAGCGTTTCAGCCATGGCTTCGAGGGTTTTGTTCTGGCGGTGCAGCAGGTCGATTTTGTCATCAAGGCTGCTGAGGACGGAGGCGATGGCTTTTTGTTCAGGGAGTGGGGGAAGGGAAGCATTTATTTCTTTAAAAGTATCTCTGGTAATTGTGTCAAACACTCCACCATGAGAAATTTGCGATAACTCGGCAATTTTTTCTTTTAGAAGATAGTAAATGTAATCAGTAATGGATTTTCCTTTAATGCCTCTTACGCCATAACATGATTGATTAAAAGTCATGGGCTTATCTAAGACAGCCATTGCACCGACAGTGCCTCTAGCCGAAATAATGATGTCACCCTTATTTAGTAATTTAGTACTACTACTATCTAATCCTTTTTGAGTTATCTTTTTTTCCGCATCAGAAACAAATTTACGTCCTGTATTGAAATCAACCACTGACAGCCATGGTATGTCGCCATTCCAGAACTCTGGGTTTGAAGTTTTTGGTGTACCTCCACCAATAAGCTCGATTGCGTCAGCCAAGGGCTGAGAAGACCACTCACTCATACCTTCACCTTCGCCAGCATGGCAATGGCACCCATTTCCATTCTTGAAAAGGCAAACCACTTCTTGCCCAGATCTTTGAGCGATGCGCCGATATGGTAGATGTTGTCGTCAATGATGAGAAAGCGGTCGTGCGCCAACTGGAACGTCTGCACGTCGATGGCCGGATATTGCTGGTTGAATTTTTCGATGTCCAGCTTCAATTGCTTGCTGATGGATTTCGTCAGTATCTGGGCGCTCACCTGCTTTTTGCGCTTGGAAAGAAGGGTCAACACGCTTTCATCGACATAGTTGTCGATCAATATAATCCGCTGTTTGGCCGAGCGCACCAGGTCGCAGACGAAGTTATAAGCATCGAAGACTTGCCCGTCATAAAAAATGCCTTGTTTGGGTTTGATGCTTTTATCTTCCAGCGCGCTGAAGAGTTGCTCAAACCGCTCATCCGTTTTCAGTTCGCTGGCGAGCTGGCGTTTTTCGACTTGATCAAGCCGCTGAAAGATGTCCGCGTTGTGTGCCAGAAACCGCCGCATTTTCACAAAGGCGCGCATGATTTCGATGTTGATTTCAATCGCCCGCGCACTGGTTAATACGGCGGAAAGCGAAGACACTCCCTGCTCGGTAAATGCCAGCGGCTTTGCGCCACCCAACTGCTTTTTTGAAGGTATCACAGATTGTGATACCAGAGCCTCGATCTCATCTTCGCTCAGTTCAAACATGAAGTCTGATGGAAAACGGGCGGGGTTTCTTTTTACCGCCTGTTTAAGTGCGCGCGTTTCCACCTCATAAAGCGTCGCCAAATCTCGATCCAGCATCACCTGCACACCTCGCATGGTGTAGATGCGCTTTTCGATGCCCGCCACCTGCACCAGTCCGGTCATACCATCACCCTCGCCGAGCTCTCGGGTACAATGCGCCTTGGATTGGGAATGCCCGGTCGGCGGACGTTTTCTGGAAAACCGGAATCGTCCGTTTTCATTTTAGGATGTACCTTCTCCGTCATATTTTCACCTTAGCCAAGTTCTCGGCAATGGCTTTGTTCAGCTTCGCCTCTTCCAGCAGTTGCGCCTCAAACTCCGCCCTCAGCCCTGTAAAACGCTCGGGAAAATTAAAATCATCTTCTTCATCCGGCAAACCGACATAACGCCCCGGCGTCAGCACATAATCCAGTTCGGCCACGCGTTCCAGTGACACGGATGCGCAGAATCCTTTGATATCCTGATACGGCTGGATTCCCGCCTGCGCGGGAATGACGGAGGCGTTGCGCCAAGCGTGGTAGGTGCTGGCGATTTGCTGGATGTCGTCGTGCGACAGTTCCTTGGTACGGCGGTTGATCAGATGGCCGAGGTTGCGGGCGTCGATGAACAGAATCTCGTTCTTGCGCGGATGACCATTGTTGCGCGTGCGATTCATGAACCACAACGCGGCGGGAATCTGCGCATTCAAAAACAGCTTGGCGGGCAGATTGACGATGCAGTCGATCAGATTGCCTTCTGCAATGAGGTTCTTGCGAATGTCGCCTTCGCCGGAGGTTTTGGAGGTGAGGGCACCTTTGGCCAGCACCACGCCGGCGATGCCGGCGGGCGATAAGTGGTACACAAAATGCTGCAACCAGGCAAAGTTGGCATTACCGGCAGGCGGTGTGCCGTATTGCCAGCGCGCATCGCCGCGCAGTTGCTCGCCGCTCCAGTCGCTGACATTGAACGGCGGATTGGCGATAATGAAATCAGCTTTCAAGTCTTTGTGGGCATCGTTCAGGAACGAGCCTTTGTTGTTCCATTTCACTTGCGAGCTGTCGATGCCGCGAATGGCGAGGTTCATTTTGGCCAGACGCCAAGTGGTCTGATTGCTTTCCTGCCCGTAGATGGAAATATCGTTGATGCGGCCTTGATGTTCTTCGACGAATTTTTCCGATTGCACGAACATGCCGCCGGAACCGCAGCAGGGATCGAATACCCGTCCTTTGTACGGTTCCAGCATATTTACCAGCAATTCGACAATGCTGCGCGGCGTATAGAACTGGCCAGCTTGCTTGCCTTCGGCCAGCGCGAATTCACCGAGGAAATATTCAAAGACATGACCGAGTACATCGGCACTGCGCGCTTTGGCATCGCCCAGCGCGATATTGCCGATCAGGTCGATCAATTCACCCAGTGATGCGGGATCGAGATTTTGCCGCGCGTAGACTTTGGGCAGCACGCCTTTGAGCGATGGATTTTCCTTCTCGATCGCATCCATGGCGGCATCGACATGGGTGCCGATACCGGGTTGTTTGGCGTGCGCGACCAGATGCGGCCAGCGCGCTTCGGCGGGGACGAAGAAGACATTTTCCGCCTTGTATTCATCTTTATCTTCCGGGTCGGCTCCGGCGAGATCGCCTTCTCCCGCCTTGAGCCGGTCATGGAGTTCCCCGAACGCATCGGAAATGTATTTCAGGAACATCAGCCCCAGCACCACATGCTTATATTCCGCCGCGTCAATATTTTTTTGTAACTTACAGGCAGCTTTCCAGAGTTGCTTTTCCAATGGCTCTGCTTTGATTTCTTTTGCTGCTTTCGCTGTAGCCATAGTTATTCCTGCTTCCTTTATTCAGCAACGAAATGTGGGTAAAGTCGTTGCAATTGAGTTATAACCACAAGGGTGCTCACAAGTAAATAACATAAAAACAAATATTATGGCAGCAATAACAGCGCCTGCATTAAACGTCAAAATAGGGTAATAAAGGGTTATATCACCATTTGATGCTACATTTTGGTATGCCCGGTGAAATATAAACGCGTAATATTAACTTCTGCTGCCCAACCCATGAATTTACAATTAAAGGACTTTCTTGATGTCCATGTTATCGATCAATCCGGCTACTGGCCTTACGATACAATCTTTTCCTGTCTGGCAGGCCGATGATATCAATACGGCACTGAATCAGGTTGAAGCCGCGCAAACAGGCTGGGGCGCGCTTGATTTCGAGCAGCGAGCAAGCTATATGCGCCATCTCGCTCAGGTATTTCGGCAGAACAGTGAGGATTATGCCAATCTGATTACAGACGAGATGGGGAAACTATTAAAAGAAGCCAGGGCCGAAATTGAAAAATGTGCGGTCGGTTGTGACTATTACGCTGACCACGCCCATGCGTATCTTGCCGATGAAGTGATGGCCTCTGATGCCAGTCGCAGTCTCATTGTTTACCAGCCCTTGGGGACCTTGCTTTGCATCATGCCGTGGAATTTTCCTTTTTGGCAATTGATCCGTGCAGCGGCACCGGCCATGATGGCCGGTAATGTGGTGGTGTTAAAACATGCCTCTAATGTCCCCCGTTGCGCTCTTGCGCTGGAGGATGCTTTTCATCAGGCCGGATTTCCCGCCAATACGTTTCGCACACTCATGATAAGCGCGGCACAGGCGGAAACGGTCGTTGCCGATAAACGTATCGCTGCGGTTACTTTGACTGGCAGCACCGCTGCCGGACGCAAGGTGGCTGCCATCGCCGGTCAACATTTAAAGAAATGCGTACTCGAACTGGGTGGATCGGACCCTTTTATCGTACTGGACGACGCCGATATTGAATGGACCGCGACGCAAGCGGTATTGGCGCGTTTTCAGAATATGGGGCAGAGCTGTATTGCCGCCAAACGCTTTATCCTTGTTGATGCGATAGCCGACCCCTTTGTGGAGCACTTTAAAACTTTAGTAAGTCAGTTACGGAGCGGTAATCCTGAAGCTGAGTCTACCGACATTGCACCGATGGCGCGTGCGGGTTTGCGCGCCGATCTGCATGCGCAAGTTGAACGAAGTTTAGCTTTGGGAGCCGCGCTGGTGATCGGAGGCTCCTTTATTGGTTCGCGAGGGGTTTATTACGCACCCACGATTCTGGATCATGTGCAACCTGGCATGCCCGCCTTTGATGAAGAATTATTTGGCCCCGTCGCCGCCATGGTGCGGGTAAAAAATGCAGAGGAAGCCATCAAATTAGCCAACCAGACGGATTTCGGTCTGGGGGGTAGTGTGTGGACGCGTGACATAGAACGTGGCGAAGCGCTGGCGCGACAAATTTACGCGGGTTGTATCTTCGTCAATGGTGTCGTCAAAAGTGATCCGCGTTTACCGTTTGGCGGCATTAAAGATTCCGGATACGGGAGAGAGTTGTCATATCACGGTATCCGCGAATTTGTAAATATCAAAACGGTGTGGATCAAATAACCGCATACGGCGCCCTATTCTGCGTTGACCCTTTCTTCATTTTCGCTACGCAGAAACTCATGGTAGTATCACGGGTCTATGTGACTCATCTTGCAATGTTATCCTGACTTTTATGAAACGACCTGTCGTGACCTGTCCTCAATGCGGTGAGGCTGTTGAATGGAATACAGAAAATCGCTTCCGCCCATTTTGTTCCGAACGCTGCAAATTAATTGATTTAGGACAATGGGCGACGGAATCTTATCGCATCCCGGAAGCAGAACAAAAAATCAAGGATGAAGAGAAAAATTAATGGATTGCACTGTCCCCACTATTCGCAGGCAGTTTCCTGGGTTAGGCCACGCATCATGGCAATGCCATGACCGCCGTGCTCCTGGGCGGTAGCCAGGTCTTCCAGCCGTAACCCGCCCAAAGCATAAACCGGAAGCGAATAATCCCGGATGAGTGCGGCAAATTTTCTCCAGCCTAACGTTGATAAATCCGGGTGACTCAATGTTGGCAGCACGGGGCCTAATACGACAAAATCCAGGCCCAGTTGCGCCGCATGAAAAAGTTCTTCTGCATTATGGCAAGAGGCGCCACACCAATTGAATTCCGGGCGAGTTGCCAGTGTCATTAACTGTGATGAAGTAAAATGTACCCCATCTGCGCCCAACTCACGAGATAACGCAGTATCTCCGTTGATCAAGACTTTGGCGTCATAAGTATGTGCCCGTGCCATCACTTCACGTGAAAAATGAAGTAATTTGTCTCTGGGCATATCCTTTTCACGGATCTGTATTAACCGTAAGCCCTGTTGCAAAGCATACGTTATCTTTGTCAGCGATGCCGCGATACCAATTTCTCCGGCCTGAGTGAGCGCATAAACGGGCGGCAATAACAGGGCACGCAATACTGGCGCATTGGCTGGCAAAACGGGCTCAACGTTGACATCCCGGGCAAATTGCCAGGACAGTGCCTGCTTTTCACGCGCTTGTGGCGTGCCATGCCATTCGGTTACTCGGAAGAAATGTAAACGGACAGTGGCATGGGTATAGGTGAAAACCCGCGTGATCCAGGGATAGGCATGGATTGTCTGCATACCGAGCTCTTCCTGCAGCTCTCGACTGAGGGCATGGCGTAAAGACTCTCCCTTTTCTACTTTGCCTCCTGGGAATTCCCAGTAACCGGCATAGGGTTTACCCTCAGGTCGGCTGGTCAGCAAGAAACTGCCATCGGGTCGAGTGATGATCGCCGCGACGACTTCTACAATGGGCACGGAAGCGGATATGGTCATCGGGCCAGCCCGAATATTTCATGAATTCGCATGATGATCGCGCAGGATATTGGTTTCACAAGGGATTTTTAGAAGAAGCGGTGTAGTTATTCATACCTTCGACTGAGACAAATTCTCCGAGTCCTCCGTGGTCTCTGTGTTTTCCTTTTCTCGGCAGACGGCTATGCTATTTCTCCTAAAGCCATTATTATCATGACAAACAGAGGCGATTAATGGCTAATTAACTGCGATAGCTCGCATTTATCTTGACATAATCATAAGAAAAATCGCAGGTCCATACGGTGGTCGTTGCGGTACCACGATTCAATACAACGCGCACGGTAATCTCAGACTGATTCATTACGCGCTGTCCCTCTTCTTCCCGATAATCGGAAGCTCTGCCACCTTGTTCAGCAACCAGCACATCATCCAGGTAAAGTTGAATACCATTCACATCCAGATCATCGATGTCGGCATAACCAATCGCTGCGAGAATTCTTCCCAGATTCGGGTCGGACGCAAAAAAAGCGGTTTTAACCAATGGCGAATGCGCAATGGCATAAGCCACCTTGGTGCATTCATCCGGGTTCTTGCCGGCCTCAACCTGCACCGTAATGAATTTGGTCGCTCCTTCACCATCGCGCACAATCATCCTGGCCAGTTCGGCTGCAACGGCGGTAATGGCTTCCTGCAATTGGCCAAACTCGGCACTTTCCTGCCGGGTAATTTCCGCAGGTCCCGCTTTACCGGTGGCCAGTAACATGAAGGCGTCATTGGTCGACGTATCGCCATCGACCGTGATGCGGTTAAACGAATGATCCGCTGCGTACTGCACCATGGACTGCAACAAAGTCTGGCTGATTGCCGCATCCGTGGCAACATAACCCAGCATGGTGGCCATATTCGGGCGGATCATGCCGGAACCTTTGGCAATGCCGGTCATGGTGATGGTTTTGCCATTTAACTCGATCTGTTTTGATACCGCCTTGGGCACAAGATCGGTTGTCATGATCGCCTGCGCTGCGGCAAACCAGTTGTCGGCCTTGCCATTCGCCACAGCTGCGGGCAATCCGTTGACAATCCTGTCCACCGGTAATGGCTCCATAATCACGCCGGTCGAAAAAGGCAATACCTGTTGCGCGGCACAACCCAGTAATTCGGCCAAAGCAGCACAAGTCGCCTGCGCATGTTGAATTCCCGCTTCACCGGTTCCGGCATTGGCATTGCCGGTATTCACCACCAGGGCGCGAATGGAGGCTTGCGCCAGATGTTGCTTCGCCACAATTACCGGTGCGGCACAAAAGCGATTCCGGGTAAACACACCCGCGACTTTGGTGCCTTCATCCAGCACCATCACCAGCAAGTCTTTGCGATCAGGTTTTTTAATACCAGCTTCGGCAATGCCAAGGGTTACGCCATCGATGGGCAAGAGTTGTTCGGGGAGCAAGGCGGGTAGATTAACGGGCATGGTAAATAATCAGATCATTTTAGAATAACGCTATGCTACCGCATCTATATCTGAAATTATTAGAAATTCTCAGGATGATCTTGAGCTGGTGCAGGTGCAAATTGCCAATACTGCAAAATCCCGCACTATCCGTTAGCGTCCTATTTAATTATTCAAGCGACCATTAGGGGCTGGAATTAAGAATGCTGCGGGTGGGATTTACCTCTTTTATGCTTAATTCGCGATCTCGTATATTGACGCTGCCCCCGGTTTTCTATAATCAAACAACTACCGGCAGTGATATTTGATTTTCTACTGGAGTGTAAATATCTGTTTCAATCCCTGGAGTTTTTATGCTGACAATCAAGGCATAGCGAGCTTGTTTTCCCCATCGCTCTAGATTTGCTCGTTCTTTCCACCAACCTAAAACCGGATAAACTGCAATATAGCCACGTTCTGCAAGTTCCGCCGCTGATCCATACCAGGTATCGGAATGAATGGAGCCTAAACTGCGTAAATTTTCACCCAATTGCCATTCGCCACTTTCTGGCTTAGATTGCCGATTGTATTCTTCATCCCTCGCCACTTGATTGATGCGCTGTTTAAATTCATCCAAACTTTCAAGCGATCGGCGCACATCAAAACGTAATCCGTGGGATGCATAGCGATATTTATTTACCCAGCCTCTTGATCCGGGATTCGGTTCGATAAAATAAGATAAGGTAGATCTCATTTCAACGCGGGTATCTGCTGGTAAATCGCGTAATACTTCACTTGGCCAAGGCAAACTATGTAAATTTATATCACTCGTTTTTACTGTACTTTTTTCTTTATCATAGGGTTGCAATATATCTTGAGCGATTAACGTTAATTCATTCCGACTGCTCCAAAATAACCTTTCTTCATTGGGTACGCCATATCCGCAATAGCGCAATAGCGCAATAATGGCCGGTATTTATCCTTAGTATTTAATGGTGAAAACCTTGTTCGCATTGCTTCAGTCCAGTGCGAAGAGTGGATCATTAATGCTCGAACGGTTTCAGGCCAGTAATCAGGATATTGAGCTTGTACTTTTGCCGCCAAATTCGCTGCCAATGCTGTTGCTGCACTGGTGTCTCCAAACGAGACCAGTTGTTTACCCATTAAAAAATTATGCCCGGTTGTCAGCAATTGTAGGGCATCATCAATATAATCAGCATGTTCGTACTCTAGATTTTTAGCCATATTACCGGCTTCCATAACAATATCCGGTTTAATAGGCCAAGTTTTCTGCCAATCCATGGAAGTACAACTGGAAGGAGATAGATCGCCAGTTTCAGCTATTGGCACCCAACCTGGGTTTTTCTCCGAATCAATCCAGACTTTTTCAGTGTAACCACCGACCGTTAATGCGTTCCATGATTGACCCGGATCATGCACTTCATCGGTCATGTTATTATCTGGATATTCGTGCCTGAATGTTGGATCTGTATTACCAGCTGATAAAATTATCAATCGCTTTTGTTCATCCTCATACCCAGAAGTAATCGCATCAATCGCTGCCGACCAAGAAGAAGGCCGTCCTCTGTCGCTATCATCCGTGGCAGATACTGCCATGCAATAAACTCGTTGCCGATTTGGTTCGATTTCAATCCGTGCGATACTCTCGCGAGTAATGGCGCCATATAAGCGTTTATCACCATGATGGCCAGGATCTGGTGTAATTTTCACCGATTCAATGCGGTGCGTGAGTTGTATAGGCAATGTTGATGCCAGTACTTCGGTTAAGTCGCCATATACGCATATGCCCGCCATTCCAGTACCGTGACCATTTCGGTCATCCGTTCCCCAGGCGGGGTTATAAGCATGCATATCCTGTGAGTCAGCAGCTGGTATTAACAGAGGGTGTTTTTCATTAACGCCGGTATCAAGGACACAAACAAACGGAGAAGCTTCGGATGGCCATGTCAAATGATCTATTGTTTGGTTAATCCAATCATGTTGTTGCTTCCTATCCATACCGGTAAAAAAATCGGCGGTGTCTTTTGCTTTTCTAAGTTCTGCAAAAGAACCTAAAAGATGAATAGAGCGGCTCATCTGATCTTTAGTGCCATAAACAAGCACTACTGTTCTATCAAGGAAATGTATTGACTCAAAGCCGACCTTCAGTTCCAATTGAGCGGCATGTTCACGAAGAAAAGCTTCATAATCAATGTTGTCGGCACAACGCAACCAAACCTCCCACCAAATTGACTCTCCGGCATTAGGTAATAACTCGGGATCATCAGTCCAGAGCGCATCCAAAGCGGCCAATTTTATTGCAGCAATGTTTGCAACCAGTTCATTGTTTTTGGGCTTATCCTTTGGGGTATTTTCATCTTGGTACTGGGTAATTCTTTTTAGAAAATAACTTAGCTTTCCTTCTGGGACAAAAATTGTGGCAATAATCTTGTGATCTATTTCTTTAACAGCGCAAAGCTCAATACCGCTGGGCTGAAATTCAAGGCTGATAAACTTTAATTCAAAGTCTTTTTCGCTTTCAAAGGCCAGATAGATTCCATTATTGACATCTAAACCGAACGCTTTTTGCTCTTGAATGATGCCAGTTTCCTGGAGTTTGGCTTGTTCTATTTGGGTGAGTAGTTGTTGGGCGTGAAACTGCCTATTCCTCTGGGGGACCTCCATCTCCGCTCCGCCGCCTCCTTGCTTGGGTCGCGAATAAAGACTTTTTGTGGCAGTATTTTTTACAAAAAGATGCGGAAGGTGTTCCTTGCTGTTCTGAGCCATTTACGGTCTTGATTGTTGCTTCTGTCGTACTAAACACCGCTCTTTTATTGAGAGCATGAGGTCTGAATGACTAACATACTCTTTGTTAGAGATAATCGAATTTCTGATGGCATCTTCGCAAGCTCTGGTAATATCGCCATAGCTTAAGGTATTCGCCGCTTCAGCCGCTTTAGTCCAAAAAATTTTAGAGGTTTTAAAAACAGCCAGCTTCGATTTTAAAGCCGCAATGATTTCTTTCTTTCCAGGTAAATCATATTCGATAAGATCATCGAAACGTCGAAACAACGCATGATCAAGCAATTCTGAATGATTAGTTGCTGCTAATAACAAACTATCGGATGTATCCTGTTCGATCATCTGTAAAAAACTATTCAGCACACGACGTATTTCGCCAACATCGTTCGAATTGCCTCTCTGAGCCCCAATGCTATCGAACTCATCAAACAGATAAACACCACGGATTTGCTGAATAGCATCAAAAATTAAACGCAGCTTGCCTGCTGTTTCTCCCATGTATTTTGTCATCAGGCTTTCAAGCCTGACAATAAATAATGGTAAACCAAGTTCACCAGCTAATACTGACGCAGTTAAAGTTTTTCCGGTTCCCGGAGGGCCGATCAACAACAGCTTTTTGCGGGGAGATAAACCGTGAGATCGCAGCTTCTTAACCTGTTTATGCTCCTTGATTAGCCTTAGCAACTTTGTCTCTATGTTGGCGGATAAAACCATATCAACCAATCGTAACTTTGGATATGAAACATTGAGTAAATGACCAAGCTCTCCTTTTGGTTTAACCAACGGTATTGGTGTTGAGTCATTCTTGTGAGGATTAGATTTTGCCTCGTCGATTAAATCTCGAATATCTTTAGCAAGTTTTCCATGCCCTTGTTTTGCTTCTTGAGCAGCTATCTGCATAGCAATAGACAAGAACAGAGCATCATCTCCATCAACATGAGATTTAAGCAAAGCTTTTATTTGGGTAGCGATAGCCATATTAGTGAGTCACTATGGTTATTATGTAGTTGGCTCATTATGATCCAATGTGATCGATTTTGTCCAGACCAAGCCTTTTCCAATATGAAATAGGTGGCGGATTCAACTTAGCACGGAGGCAGGTACCGAACCGTCTATTGATCATTGCGTCCCGAGTGAATTATCAATCAATACACCAGAAACCAGTTAATCTTTAAAATTTGATCTTGTGCGCTTTATAGTAGACACTGATAAATTTTCATTCCCAAGAAAATGCACATTGATAAAGAACTGGATGTACGCGGTTTGGTTTGCCCGCTTCCTATTTTACGCACCAAACGAGCATTGGCCGAGATGGCCCGTGGGCAGGTTTTGAAAATTGTCGCGACTGACCCCGGTGCCGTGATTGATTTTAAGGTTTTTGCTGAGCAAACAGGCAATGAGCTTTTAACGATGTCTGAAACTAGCGAGGAATTTGTTTTTGTTCTGAAGAAGAGATGATCATGTCGACTACAGTTGGAACCTGCCTGTGGGCGTCCATGTATGCCCTAAGGTAGTCGTGACGGAAATCAGCTGCCAGCCACGAT
The DNA here is from genome assembly GCA_030682075.1 of Nitrosomonas sp. Classification (GTDB taxonomy): domain Bacteria; phylum Pseudomonadota; class Gammaproteobacteria; order Burkholderiales; family Nitrosomonadaceae; genus Nitrosomonas. The sequence goes on along the minus strand of JAUXRH010000304.1, from coordinate 182 downwards.
CATTTTATCGATTAATATCGAGCCACATTGCTTCGACCCACGAACCAGGGTGTCATTACCAACGGCAATAATACCCAGCAACATATCTTTTACATTGCCGGCAATGGTAATTTCCTCAACGGGAAATTGAATTTCGCCGCCTTCCACCCAGTAGCCTGAAGCGCCCCGGGAGTAATCTCCGG
>JAUXRH010000302.1 GCA_030682075.1 Nitrosomonas sp. | reverse complement strand
TCGACGGGGGTAACAGGTACAACTGATGGCGATTGCAGGGCTTGAAATGACTCATGTCGCTTTTCCAAAAATCCGGTTTCAATTGAGCGCTATTTTAACAAATTAACCATCCAGATGCTTTAAGTCCGACAGACTCCTAGGGTATTGTGTACGAATCGTCATGATATCCTTGGGCCGATCATCGGAGGGTTTTGCGCGGAGACCCAACATGACTTTCTCCCAATCGGCTGCTTGCCAACACGTTTGAAGGTGTAATCCACCTCTACCCAGTCATCTCCTTCACGCAATCCGAGAAATGTAGTATTAATTCTGGACATGATGCCTCGGTGCAGAAACTGGTGATTCATATCCATAAGGTTTTCTTGAAGAAAGGAATAGTGGCATTTGACTTCACTGTCCAGATAGCGTGTCTTAGTGTCTGTCTTCCTTTGCCGGTATATGGGGAAAGAATGCATCTTCTGCCTTGTTTCTGTCTCCAGGGAAAACAAATATCAGTCCATAGGCCTCTTTACATGGATAACTTCTAACACTATGCGGAATCCTTTCATTCTTGCCTGCATAGGGGATATTGACACAGGAGCCATTGCTGTCATAAACCCAGCCATGATAACAACACTGGATCTGCTCACCGTTCACAACACCCGCGTGCAGAGGAACTTGTCTCTGTGCGCAGCGATCCTCGAGCGCGAATATTTTTCCTGACGCAGTCCTCACCAGGACGATGGATTCACCTGCAAACGATTTTCCAATCGCCTTACCAGACTTGATGTCTCTGGAGCGCGCCAACGGATACCAATGCTCAGGGTGTATGCCTGTTTTCCTGAGATCAGCAACATTTTTGCGTGATTCAAGTGTAACCGCTATTGTATTAGCTGGCATATTGATGATTCTTCCCGGATTCCCTTTAGCGTTTCCTTCAGAATTGAGCCGTGTATTTTACATAGGCGCTTATCTTTAGCACTCAGCGCCTCGCAGACAGCCCATGTATTACCCATAAAGGCCAAAGATATTCATCAGTTGAACTATATCCTGATTTCTCAGCATGGGCTTGTGATGATTCTGCAATTGGGCGCATTAACGGTGTATTTTGTAGAATACAAAGCGTTCCTTGTTTACGCGCCCCGTCTTTCTGCGCTAATCACCACAAAATCTTCGCCATTCATGCGGGTTACTTTTATGGGAGGGTGTTGATCAACACCATTCTCAACTATACTTTTTAAATTGTCACTGAATTTATTGACACTGACACTATCCATTGCCTCTCAATTATGTCCAGAAATGCCGGATATAATGCCCAATTGATACTGACAAAGCAAATTAAGGAAATGCCGATCAATTCTGAGTCAACTCAAATACCCAAACCCTTCCCCCAGGAATTTCGCAATGTCACTGCACGATTAAATACCGGCTTCCCCGGTTTGCTATCCACACAATCCGCAATAAAATAGCCATTGCGTTCAAACTGAAAAGACTGTTCAGGCCCTGCATTACTGAGGGATTGTTCCAGATAGGCGGGGATCAATTCCTTTGAGGCGGGATTCAGTGAAGCTTTGTAATCCTTATCCCCGGTATCTGGATAAGGGTCGGCAAACAAACGATCATAGAGCCTTATTTCTGCTGGTTGCGCATGTTTTGCGGATAACCAGTGAATATTGCCTTTGATTTTGCGGCAGTCTGCACCTGGGGTCCCACTCTTGGTGTCGGGATCGTAGGTGCAATGAATAGCTTCTATTTCACCCACTGCATTCTTATCGACTGCGACACATTTCACGATATAAGCATAGCGCAGGCGAACTTCGGCACCCGGTGAAAGACGAAAATAGCCTTTACTGGGTTCTTCCATAAAATCATCGCGTTCAATATAGAGTGTTTTGGAGAAAGATACCGCGCGTTTCTCCCATTCCGGTTTTTGTGGGTGGTTGGGGGCAAAGCAGTCTTCCTCCTGATCATCCGGGTAATTGTCGATGATCAGTTTCAATGGTTTTAATACAGCAATACGGCGCGGCGCAGATTCATTCAGGTCTTCACGCAAACAATCTTCCAGCACACTCATATCGATCCATGAATCTGCTTTACTCACACCAATGCGTTCAATGAACTGACGAATTGATCTGGGTGTAAAACCCCGGCGACGTAACCCAGCAAGCGTACTCAGTCGTGGGTCATCCCAACCGTCTACGAGACCAGTTTCCACCAGCTCATTCAATTTACGTTTACTCATGACGGCATAAGTCAAATTGAGACGAGCAAATTCAATTTGCTGCGGATGACAAGGCACTTTATCTTCCAATTGATCCAATACCCAGTCATAAAGTGGCCGATGATCTTCGAATTCCAGCGTACACAGGGAGTGCGTAATTTTCTCCAATGCATCGGAAATACAATGGGTATAGTCATACATAGGGTAAATACACCATCGGTCACCCGTACGTTGATGATGCACGTGGCGAATGCGATAAATGACGGGGTCACGCATATTGATGTTGGGTGAGGCCATGTCGATTTTGGCTCTCAGCACGCACTTCCCATCCGGGAACTCACCGGCTTTCATACGCTGAAACAAGTCCAGGTTTTCTGCCAGCGGACGATCGCGATAGGGACTATTTTTACCGGGACTGGTCAGGGTTCCGCGCTGCTCACGAATCTCATCCGCAGTAAGACTCTCCACATACGCTTTTCCTTGATGAATCAGATACTCTGCGAAGGCATAAAGCTGGTCAAAATAATCTGATGAGTAATAAAGGTGCTGCCCCCAGTCAAAACCCAGCCATGCAACATTCTCACAGATGGCGTCGACATATTCCTGCGCTTCTTTCTCCGGGTTGGTATCATCAAATCTCAGGTGACACACACCACCATAATCATGCGCGACACCGAAGTTCAGGCAGATGCTCTTGGCATGGCCAATATGCAGATAGCCATTGGGCTCTGGCGGGAATCGCGTTTCTACACGCTGGTTCCATTTGCCCGTATGATTGTCGTCATCAATAATGCTACGAATAAAATTGGAAGGGGCAGAATCAGTTAATGAGTTAGATGCGGTTTTATCTTTCAAGTTAATCTCTCGGAATAGGATGAAGGGCACCTCTAAAAATTCAGAGTTCTAAACAAGACCAGGCGCGAATAATAAAAAATATTGACGCAGCATATGATGGATATGTAAGGAAATATTTTTTGTGAGTAACGAAGTATTGTGACGAAATATGGATTTTTAGAGGTGCCCTGAATACGATTGAATGCTGATTATAACGACCATGGACCGGAAATCCACTATAAAACCCACACTTATCTTACAAGGAAACACAAACTGTTCTGTTTTTGTTGTCTATTGCTGGCATTCTTTTTTTTGCCCTGCAACTTGAAGACGAATGAAAAATTTCTTTTCCGCCGGGTTTAATCGGCCTTTCACTTATCTTTCATCATTTTCTCCATGCATCACTACTTTTTACCAGCAATCCTAAAGATTTTGCGGTATTGGCACTGTTTTTATTTCCAGTTTTATTGATCGTCGATTCGCTTGATTGAAGGTGAACTATCGGTCATGATTCTGATGATGATTCCCTTCATTTGAGCATGTACGAATGTTTTAGGCCGTGGTAATTGGAGCGGTTCTTTTATGGGCACCTCTAAAAATCCATATTTGCGAGCACCCGCTTTGCGGCTTGCCTGCTTACCCCGTTTCGTCACCATACTTCGTTGCCCGCAAAAAATGTTTCCTTACCTATCCATCATATGTTGCGTCAACATTTTTTATTCGCGCCTGATCTTGTTTAAAACGCTGAATTTTTAGCGTAGTAATCGGCCGGAGGCGGCAAGGCGTCAGGAAGAAACATGATGAAGTTAGTAACATAGATCTTTTTTATTTTTTATATTTCTTATAATCAGTAACTTATAATTGTTTCTTGAAAGAGGTGCCCTTATCTAACTTTAGTTATTCAGCGCTACCGGTAATCAGTATTACCAAAAATAAAACTGTTTCTGCACTGAAAAAGGAAAGAAAGAGAAGGACTAAAAATCTTTGATCAATTCATAACCCACTATTTTATGGCTCAAATCCGCCATTTTATGGTTACGAATCCTGGTAATCGCCCCACGCCTACCATCAATCGCCCCTTTTATGAAGAGTTTTGCCTTACCTTATTATCCACCCGGATAGAATTAATTAATGATTCCTTAAATCAGGTTTGACATTCCTGCTTGTCTAACTTAAAATCAGCGCCTTCCTTAGGCAGGCTAATAATCACGTAGGCAGGACAGGATTCTGTGAAAACATTTTCAGCAAAACCACACGAAGTTACTCACGATTGGATCGTAATCGATGCTACCGATAAAATATTGGGGCGTCTCGCCACAGTGATTGCGCACCGTTTACGCGGGAAGCACAAACCCATATTCACACCACACGTAGATACGGGCGATTTTATTGTCGTGATCAACGTCGATAAAATCCGCGTTACAGGTAACAAAGCAGAGGACAAAATATATTATCGTCATACAGGTTACCCTGGTGGCATAATTGAAACCAACTTCAAGAAGATGCATGATCGTTTCCCAGATCGTCCACTCATGAAAGCAGTGAAAGGTATGCTGCCAAAAGGGCCTTTAGGTTACGCGATGTTAAAAAAACTCAAGCTTTATGCTGGCGAAACACATCCTCATGCGGCCCAACAACCGCAACCATTTGAAGTTAGGGTTTAATTTATGAGCATAAGTTACAATTACGGCACAGGAAGACGTAAGAGTTCCGTGGCACGTGTTTTTATGAAGCTTGGCAAAGGCACGATAGTCATCAACAATAAACCGATTGATGATTTTTTCTCCCGTGAAACCGGTCGCATGATTGCACGTCAACCATTAGAACTGACAGAAAATCTTACAACATTTGACATCATGGTGAACATCCATGGTGGCGGTGAATCAGGGCAAGCTGGCGCGGTACGACATGGTATAACCCGCGCATTGATTAACTACGATGCATCGCTTAAACCTGTACTGAGTAAAGCGGGATTTGTCACTCGGGATGCGCGCGAAGTAGAACGGAAAAAAGTGGGCCTACGTAAAGCACGTCGACGCAAACAATTCTCTAAACGATAATTCTTTTCTGCATTCAGAAAGCCGCCATAACCAGGCGGCTTTTTTTATTTATAATGAGCAAATTGAAAATTCAATTAGTAACGCAATAACATGGAGCTGCTATGATTAATGTGGGCATTGTGGGTGGAACAGGTTATACAGGCGTGGAATTACTACGTATTCTGTCACAACATCCAGAAGTAAACATCCAAGCGATTACATCACGCAGTGAAGCGGGAATGGATGTTACTCAATTATTTACAAGTTTACGGGGACATATCGATCTCAAGTTTTCTGACCCTGCCGAGTCCAAACTGGACAAATGTGATTTGATATTTTTTGCCACACCCAATGGTATTGCCATGCAACAAGCCAGCGCATTACTGAGAGCGGGCATCAAAGTAATTGACTTAGCCGCAGATTTTCGTATAAAAAATGTAACAGAATGGGAGAAATGGTATGGCATGTCTCATGCTAGCCCAGAGCTGGTCGCTGAAGCGGTTTACGGTCTGCCAGAAATCAATCGCGACAAAGTAAAAGATGCCCGACTGATCGCTAATCCGGGCTGTTATCCTACGGCTGTCCAACTTGGTTTTTTACCTTTGATAGAAGCTGGCATCGTTGATACAGACCGTCTTATTGCTGATGTAAAATCAGGCGTCTCAGGTGCCGGGAGAAAAGCTGAAGTACACACCCTGTTTGCCGAATCATCGGATAATTTCAAGGCTTACGGTGTACCTGGACATCGTCACTTACCCGAAATCAGACAAGGTTTATCCACTATCGCAGGGAAATCCATCGGCCTTACTTTTGTTCCCCATTTAACACCAATGATCCGGGGCATTCATGCCACACTTTATGCGAAAATTTTAAAGGATGTAGACTTACAGGCTTTATATGAGAAACGTTATGCTAACGAACCGTTTGTCGATATATTACCTGTCGGCAGTCACCCTGAAACACGTTCTGTACGCGGCTCTAATCTATGTCGCATTGCCGTACATCGTCCTCAAAACGGTGATATCGTGGTCGTTCTATCGGTAACTGATAATCTGGTCAAAGGCGCGGCAGGACAAGCCGTCCAGAATATGAACCTCATGTTTGGTTTCCCGGAAACCTTGGGTATCCGTCATGCGCCATTATTGCCATAATAAAAGGCTATTCTCCTGGCATGAGGTGCAATTTAGCGGTATATCAAACAGTGGAACGGCTGATTAATTTATAAATTGATACGGAGAATTTTGTTTCGCCATCTATCTGGTTAAGAATTAATCAGCCATTCCTTAAGGGCACCTCTAAAAATTCAGAGTTCTAAACAAGACCAGGCGCGAATAAAAAATATTGACGCAGCATATGATGGATAGGTAAGGAAGCATTTTTATGAGCAACGAAGTATGGCGACGAAACGAGGTAAGCAGGCAAGCCGCAAAGCGGCTGCTCGCAAATATGGATTTTTAGCGTAGTAATCGGCCGGAGGCCGCAAGGCGTCAGGAAGAAACATGATGAAGTTAGTAAAATAGATCTTTTTTATATTTCTTATAATTGTTTCTTGAAAGAGGTGCCCTTAAGAATCTTGCGCATTTTTCGGGGTAGATCAGATAAATTTCTGTATTAGCCTTGTTTTCCCCAGAAAATTAAACCCATTGAGACTCACAAGTGATAAGACTACCGAAGTGTACACCCAGAATATTAGCCAAACACGTAGTAGTACGTCCTTATATTCCATGGTATTTACGTCTACTCGTCATTGGCATTGCAACGACGCTATTGCTGGCATTGTCTTGGGGTATGTATATTACCGGAAGTAGATCGACAAAATCTGATCATGATAAAATCATCGAGACAAAACCGGATCAGCTATATGATTCGAGTAAGTGTCTGGAGAAAAACACTAAGGAATTATGCACACTGCTGGTCAAATTTTCGCGTCAGTTACAAATGAAAAATACCTCACACCAAGGTCTGGCAAAACAAGTCAAGTCACTTGGAGAAGAAAATGATCACCTGAGAGAAGAATTATCTTATTTTCGACATCTTATGTCCGGCAATGACGACCCAACTTCTGGAATCTCCATTTACCGTTTTGACCTGAAAAAAGAAGAATCTCCTGGACAATATCGCTATACACTCTTATTAGTACAAAGTGAGCAGCGCCCCAAGGATTTTAAAGGAAACTTGAAATTCATGGTTACTTTACTACAGAATGGAAAAGAAAAGGTAGTACAACTTGCAAGTAAAGATACTTCTAATTTATTTTCCGTCAACTTCAAGTACTATCAGCGAATAGAAGAAGCCTTCCAAGTGCCGCTAGACACCGTTGTAGAAAGTATACAAGTGCAAGTATTTGTGAAAGATGAGGTTAAAGCAAAATTAACACAGGCTGTTAAACTATCGATGTGAAGGAGACATAAGGATGTTCGGACGAAAAAAAAAGAAAAAACTTCACGATCATATTGATTCGCTTATCGGTTCAAATACACATATTGAAGGTAATATTAACTTTAATGGCGGGTTGCGAGTGGACGGACACATTTGTGGCAATATTCTTGCAACAGGAGATGAGCACAGTACATTAGTGTTAAGCGAACAAGGAAATATCGAAGGAAAGATACAAGCTCCCAATGTCGTTATTAATGGTACTGTAACTGGCCCAGTACACGCCGACGAATATCTGGAACTACAATCAAAAGCCAAAGTTTTTGGCGATGTATATTATGGTTCAGTGGAAATTCAGCTGGGTGCATTAATTGAGGGAAAGCTCATTCATCTGAATAACTTACAACCAGAGAAACTCGTCACCTTAATCCCTGTTACATCTGATTAATATTCGTATAGAATAACCCACAGAAAGTAACACTTAATTAGTATCACATTTGAGAACTTAATATGAGTATTGCTAGTACAGCAGATAAGGCTACCGCAACAAATGCCCCCCTGTTCTTTACCGATAATGCCGCATCCAAGGTCAAACAATTAATTGAAGAAGAGGAAAACAGTAATCTTAACCTCAGAGTTTTTGTAAGTGGTGGTGGATGTTCAGGCTTTCAATATGGCTTTACATTTGATGAATTAGTCAACGAAGATGATACTGTAATTGAGAATAATGGCGTAAAGCTATTGGTTGACCCAATGAGTTTCCAATATCTGATTGGAGCCGAAATTGACTATCAAGAAAACCTGAGTGGCGCTCAATTCATCATAAAAAATCCAGGCGCAACCAGTACCTGTGGTTGTGGATCATCATTCTCAGTATAAACTTACATAGTTCTAATGTGTCAACACTTTTCTGGACACAATGTTAAGCAGCCTTATGCTGCAATTCGAAGTCTAGGAGTCTGTCGGACTTAAGGTTGATCTACTGCGCAAATGGGACAAGCGGTTCATATTACCCTGATTTTTCGTTGCATAGAATGACTATGCGCCTCAAAATCCGGCCAATCTGTCCTCGCTTTCCCACTTTGCTCGCT
>JAUXRH010000301.1 GCA_030682075.1 Nitrosomonas sp. | reverse complement strand
AGCGAGCAAAGTGGGAAAGCGAGGACAGATTGGCCGGATTTTGAGGCGCATAGTCATTCTATGCAACGAAAAATCAGGGTAATATGAACCGCTTGTCCCATTTGCGCAGTAGATCAACCTTAAGTCCGACAGACTCCTAGGCTGCCGTTAACTTTGCATACTCCAGCAATAACCATTTTGTTCCAACGCGGTCAAAATTGACTTCGACACGCGCATCCGTACCCTGGCCTTCGTAGTTGACAATAACGCCGGACCCAAACCTGGCATGCATGACGTTCTGCCCGATCTGCCACTGGTTAGTTCTTGATCGCTGATTGATATACCCCGTATTTTGTTTGCCCAATTTTGACGCGGGTACAGCTGCGTTTTTAAGCTTATTTTCGACCTCATTTTTGAAATAACGAGGGTCCGTTTTCTGTTTTGATTGCAGCCATTTAATCAAATTTTCAGGAATTTCATCCAGGAATCGTGATGGTACATTGTATCGGGTCTGCCCATGGAGCATGCGGCTCTGGGCAAAGCTCAAATACAAACGGCGACGGGCACGTGTCATGGCGACATACATTAAACGGCGCTCTTCTTCCAGACCATTCGCTTCATTACGACTATTTTCATGCGGGAAAAGTCCTTCTTCCAGTCCTGTCAGGAAAACACTATGAAACTCCAGGCCTTTGGCCGAGTGGACCGTCATCAATTGTAAAGCTTCCTGACCCGCCCCGGACTGATGCTCTCCAGCCTCGAGAGAGGCATGCGCAAGGAATGAGGTCAGGCTGTCATCTTCAGCTTCATGTACGAAGCTGGTGGCAGCGTTGATTAATTCATTCAGATTCTCTACCCGATCGGCGCCTTCCCGCTCTGTTTTGTAGTGTGCGATCAACCCACTTTGGGTGAGCATCTGCTCGATAATCTGGGGCAGTGGCAAGGCTTCACACGCTTGTCGCATTTCCATGACCAAGGTAACAAATCCACCAATCCCTCTTTTAGCTTTCTCCGGCTCCAGTATTAAAGTCGCGTTATCTCCACCTTTTGTTAAAGCCGCTGCCCATAAGCTGCGACCTTGCTGTCTGGATTCATCTTGTAATTGCTCCAGGCCGCGTGCCCCAATCCCCCGTGCCGGGAAGTTGATCACTCGTAACAACGCATTATCATCATCCGGGTTAGCGATTAGCCGCAAATAAGCCAATGCGTGCTTGATCTCCAGTCGTTCAAAGAAACGCAGACCGCCATAGACCCGATAGGGCAATGACGCATTAAACAGGCCGTGTTCCAGCACGCGTGATTGAGCATTTGAGCGATAAAGCAACGCCATCTGGGACAAAGCGATTCCTTCTGTTCGCAAGGTTTTTATTTCATCGACAATAAAAGCCGCTTCGTCAAAATCAGTGGGGGCGTTGTATACACGCAGTGGTTCGCCATGACCCTCGGACGTCCACAGATTTTTTCCAAGGCGCCCACTATTGTTTTCAATCAGCGCATTGGCGGCATCTAATATATTGCCGTGTGAACGATAATTCTGTTCCAGCTTGATAATTTTCGAGACATGAAAATCACGCTCGAATTCTTTCATGTTATCGGTATTAGCCCCGCGAAAAGCATAAATGCTCTGATCGTCATCGCCGACCACAAAAACCGCAGCGGCAGTACTGGAGCCCTGACTCGCCAGTAATTTCAGCCATTTGTATTGCAATCGGTTGGTATCTTGAAACTCATCCACCAGAATATGACTAAAGCGTTCGCGGTAATGGTTACACAAAATTTCATTACGCTGCAGCAATTCATAACAACGCAGCAGTAGCTCGGGAAAATCCACCACGCCGTCTTTGTTACAGCGCTGCTCATAAACCTGATAAAACTCAAGCATTTTACGGGTAAAACTATCCTGTGCCTCAACTTGCGAGGCTCTTAATCCTTCTTCTTTTGCATTATTAATAAACCATTGAACCTGGCGTGGGGGCATTTCTTTATCATCAATACCTGAACTTTTCTGAATACGTTTAATTACTGCCAGCTGGTCTGCAGTATCCAGAATCTGAAAAGCCTGCGGCAACCCCGCGTCTTGGTAGTGTGCGCGCAACATCCGGTTACAAAGCCCATGAAAAGTACCGACCCACATACCGCGAATATTAATCGGCAGCATGGCTGAAATGCGTACCAGCATTTCCTTAGCGGCCTTGTTGGTAAAGGTAACGGCAAGAATACCGTGCGGGTTCACCTGCCCTGACTGAATTAAATGCGCAATGCGTGTTGTAAGAACCCGGGTCTTGCCACTCCCTGCACCCGCAAGAATCAGTGCTGACTGATGTGGCAGCGTAATTGCTTCAAGTTGCTCAGGATTAAGATCGGATAATAGGGAAGACATTAAGGGCGGTCGATATTAATGAAAAATGCGCGACACAATCAAGGCAGCTAGATTTGTAAGGAAACGCCAGGAAATCCCGTTGAATCTGGATTCCTGGCAAATCTCTTCGAGTACCTGTAGAAACAGCCAATACTAAAAGAGACCTGCCTGAAACTAGGCGCTACTTTTGGCAACTATAGCCAAAATTATCGGCGTTAGAATCAACTCTATCGCCATGCCCATTTTACCGCCGGGTACCACAAGGGTATTGGGACGAGACATGAAAGAATCATGAATCATGGCAAGCAGACCCGTAAAATCAATATGTTCTGGCTCACTAAATCGGATCACCACAAGACTCTCGTCCAATGTTGGAATTTCACGCGCGATAAATGGGTTAGACGTATCAACCGTCGGCACCCGTTGAAAGTTGATATGCGTACGTGAGAACTGAGGGGTTATATAATGAACATAGTCATGCATACGACGTAAGATAGTATGCGTTACCGCCTCCGGCGAATAACCCCGTGCATTGGTGTCGCGAAAAATTTTCTGGATCCATTCCAGATTAACAATCGGAACGACGCCAACCAGCAAATCGACATATTTCGCAACATCAGCCGTGTCACTCTTTACTCCGCCATGCAAACCTTCATAAAACAATAAATCAGATCCTGGCGCGATGGGTGACCACGGGGTAAATGTTCCTGCCTTTTGCTGCCAGGGCTGCGCTTCCTCATCATTGTGCAGATATAAGCGAGTCTCACCGCTACCGCGCTCACCATAATTTTTAAATAATGCCTCAAGTTTCTCAAATTCGTTCGCCTCAGGACCAAAATGACTGATTGGGCGCCCACCATCTTTCTCGGATTCAGCAACCGCTTGCTTCATTGCTTCGCGATCATAGCGATGGAAACTATCACCTTCCACCACAGCAGCGGTTAAATTCTCGCGACGAAAAATGTGTTCAAAACTACTCTTTACCGTGGATGTACCGGCACCAGATGATCCGGTAACGGCGATAACCGGGTGTTTCTGTGACATATTAACGCTCTCCTGAAAAATAAACAATGTACTAAGTTCACCGACTCTAGGGCACCTCTACTAAAAATTCATCGACGGCACCCCTCTGTGCCAATATGATACCTTTTTTCTGGCCACTTTTGGCAGGCGATCATCTTGTGTTCAGTTACCATTCAGCTTTAAGACCATACACTATTTGAAACTAATGAAATTTAAATCATGTCGGATTAAAAGATTTAACTTTCGTAGCATTATAAAACGACATCTCCTCAGTTTGATCCTGGCAATACCAAATGGTCTGCCGGAAGATTGAAATTGATTGGGTCTTGCGCCACTGGCGCGAAATGGAGCGCAAATGAAAAACATTAAATTGACGTATCTGATCATTGGCTTGCTTGCTATGATAGCAAACGATGCAGCTTGGGCACGTGGTGGGCATGATGGTGGCCATGATGGAGGAGGTCATCATATTGGCGGTGGCGGCCATGGTCACTTTGGTGGAGGACATCGTCATGGTCACAATCAATTGAATCTTGGAATCAACCTGGGCGGCAGCTATTATAATCCGGGTTTTTATGGCCAAGGCTACTATGGTGGTGGTTATGGTTACTATGGTGGTTTCGGCTATCGCGATCCTTTTTTCTACCCACGTGCTTATGGTTACCCATTACCGATTGTCGTTCCTGTGACGCCACCGGTTTATATCCAACAAGAACAAACCAGGCCGGTTCAACCGCAGACCAATTATTGGCACTATTGCCGTAACCCGGAAGGCTACTATCCTTATGTTAAACAATGCCCTGATGGCTGGTTACAAGTAGCGCCACAACCACCCGCACCATAATGTAAAGAGGTACGAAATGTTAATAATACCAGGATTATCTGTACTACTGATGATGCTTCTGCTCACGGCTTGCGTCAGCATACCGACAGGCCCCAGTGTGATGACGCTGCCGGGTTCAGGTAAAAGTTTTGACCAGTTTCGTAGTGACGATTATCAATGCCGACAATATGCGCATGAACAAGTAGGTGGAATGACACCCAATCAATCCTCCAGATCCAGCGGCATAGAAAGTGCGGCCATCGGTGCAGGAATTGGTGCTATTGCTGGCGTTGCTTTAGGTGGTGGACAGGGTGCTGCTATTGGTGCAGGAACTGGTCTCTTGGCAGGCAGCCTGATTGGAACCGGCACTGCCAGCGCCTCCGGTTACGAAGGTCAACAACGTTATGATATCAGCTACATACAGTGTATGTATGCCAACGGTCATCGTGTTCCAGTCTCTGGAAATATTACCGGCAGTTCAAACAGTAATAACAGCAATAGGAATATTTCAAACCCACCTTCCGAATCCATACCTCCGCCACCGCCTCCCGGAAACCCACCTCCACCCCCCCGCTAAATAACCCAATATTGTGGATTGGCTGTTAACCCGGATATTGCATGAATTCGCACGATGATCACGCATGATATTGGTTTCACAAGGGATTTTTCGAAGAAGCGGTGTAGTTATTCATACACCTGACTGAGACAAATTCCTTGTGGAATCAAGAGAC
>JAUXRH010000300.1 GCA_030682075.1 Nitrosomonas sp. | reverse complement strand
AGCGAGCAAAGTGGGAAAGCGAGGACAGATTGGCCGGATTTTGAGGCGCATAGTCATTCTATGCAACGAAAAATCAGGGTAATATGAACCGCTTGTCCCATTTGCGCAGTAGATCAACCTTAAGTCCGACAGACTCCTAGTGTTCAATCATCCTCAAATTCGCATAATGCAAATACCTTATGTCCATCTGCTTCCAAACGTGCTCTACCCCCAACATCAGGCAAGTCTATTACAAAGCAGCATTCCACAATTTCTCCCCCCATATCCTGTATCAGTTCGGTTGCAGCTTGAGCCGTACCACCGGTAGCAATAAGATCATCTATAAGTAACACGCGCTCACCCTGCTGGATGGCATCGACGTGGATCTCGATACGATCACTTCCATATTCAAGCTGATAATCACGACCAATCGTCTCTGATGGCAGTTTATTTTGCTTACGTATTGGTACAAAACCTACACCCAGTTCATAGGCGACTGGCGCACCAATGATAAAACCACGCGATTCAATACCAACTACTTTATCAATCTTAATTTCCTGGTAGCGCTTGGTAATTTCCTGAATAGTAGTACGTAGGCCAATCGGGTCTTTTAATAACGTCGTGATATCACGAAACATAATTCCCTGATGAGGATAATGTGGAATGGTTCGAATTCTGGATTTAATTGGCATTAAAAGAAATGATCAGGAATTTATTGGTTGGATTTTCACTCATACAAATAAAAAAAGGCTTCAACCTTAAGATTGAAGCCTTTTTAGTACAACTCCGGTTAATACACTAGGCTATAAGCTTAATGATCCATCGCCGCTTTTGCGTCAAAGCTTGCAGGCGCCTTAAGTTGTTTCATCAGATCGTCATTCCAATCACCTTCAATCATCATATGTGCAGCTGCACCCAACAAAACAGCTTCAATCAGGTTATGACTGAGGTATACATACAATCCAGGTTGTTTAAATTCATACGCTGCTGCAACAGCTGAACCGGCTGGAACAAACCAGGTTTCCTGACTGGTCAAAGGAGTATCGCTGAATGAACCGCCTACCCAGTACAGATCAGCATGACCACCAATCAAGTGCGGATAGGAAGGGCGGTTAGCTTGCGAGTGGATGAACAGTACTTTCTCGCCAACTTTAGCTGACAATGCATTGTCACCTGTAATTGCACCAACAGCACCATTAAACACTATATGTGTAGGAATAAGTCCTTTAGCAACTTCCAGCATATCAGCCATGCCAGCAGCTGGTTGAGCATAAGACTTGTAGTTACCTTTGTCATCTTTCGGCAGATAGAAATCCTGCTCACCAATATAATATGCCTTATCATAAGTGTATGGCTTACCTTTTGCATCTTTCAGACCATCACGAGGCAATACCATGATTGCACCACTCATGCCAGAAATAACGTGGAAAGGAATCATTGTTCCACCTGGTGCGCAATGATAAACAAACACACCTGGTTTAATTGCTTTAAAGCGTACTACGACTTCTTCGCCAGGCTGTACAAGCGTCAACCCAGCAGCGCCCAATGCACCAGTTGCTGCATGAAAATCAACATTGTGTGCCAAGGTACTTTCTTTTGGATTTACCAAGGTCAATTCAACATAGTCACCTTCGTGAACTACGATTAGTGGACCAGGAACACTACCATTAAAGGTCAATGCCCATACTTTAACGCCAGGCGCAACCTCAATTTGCTTCTCGACGGTTTCCATCCGTACTTGCACAACCTTAGGCCCCCCCTTAGCAACCTGATCATGTTGCGGAACAGCTGGCGGTGCGACTAATTTCTGTGTAACCCGTTGTAATTTTGAAATTTCTGCTGTAGCCAATGCCTGCGAAGCACCAAAACATAACAGCCCTAATCCTATAACTGCCTGAACAGCTTTATTCATATCTCCCTCCATAAATGTTAAACATAGCGCAAAAAATCTTTCTTATTTGATATGCACACCCATCCCGCTATTATGCCAAACAAAAACTCAATAACATTTGCCCATATTTTATTATATGGCCAGGGTGGAAAGTGGGACTATACACTTCCAAACCAACCCTGTCCATGGGTCCGCTTCAAATCATTGCCAAATTCGGCTTGCGCTAACCCTGCATCAACCGAATCTCTGCTGCCGCTAGATTCTCCTGCGTTCCTCGTAATACAATCACATCACCCACTTCCAGACATGTATCACTACTTGGCAACAATCCTCGAATATTACGCCTTCTGACTGCTGTTACCTCCACCGCCAGACTTGCCAAATCTAATTCGCCCAGCGTCTTATTTACAGCTGCCGCCCCTTGAACGACTATCAGGTGAGTAATCCAGGAGCCTGTCGGACTTAAGGTTGATCTACTGCGCAAATGGGACAAGCGGTTCATATTACCCTGATTTTTCGTTGCATAGAATGACTATGCGCCTCAAAATCCGGCCAATCTGTCCTCGCTTTCCCACTTTGCTCGCTACG
>JAUXRH010000299.1 GCA_030682075.1 Nitrosomonas sp. | reverse complement strand
CTAAAAATCCATATTTGCGAGCAGCCGCTTTGCGGCTTGCCTGCTTACCCCGTTTCGTCACCATACTTCGTTGCTCACAAAAAATATTTCCTTACCTATCCATCCTATGCTGCGTCAATATTTTTTATTCGCGCCTGGTCTTGTTTGGAACTCTGAATTTTTAGAGGTGCCCTTAAGATTACTTCAAAACCCGTTGCTCTTGGTTTTAATGAATCAAACTTAGGCGCTAACGAAAAATTTCATCCGTACGTTTGATGTATTCGATAAAGTTGATGCAAATAAGCGAAACTTCATTGATGTCGCAAACAGCAGGAATCTTCCTCTTGTCCGGCTTAACTTGAAGATTTTGCCTTCCCTCGTTTGAAACCAATTCCATTTTATGAACATGTGCCGTGGCGATGATAAAAATGTCATTTTCTCCCACCCCTTTAGGATGGTAGTTATCATCCACAATACCAAGCAATCCCTTGATGTGCATCGCGCTTTGCACAATCGCATTGCTGATTTCAAGTCGTTCAAGATCCTTATCTTTGAGCCATTTACCGCAATCCGGAGTTTTATCTTCGACTTCCTTAAACGCCACACTCGGCATCACCAGCATTTTTTCTTCGATCTGTGCCGCCATCCACTCCCACAAACCCGGAAACTGACGCACCGGATAGTTATCCCACGCATAAATCATTGAAGATGCATCAAAGGCCGACATAGAGGCGTTCCAACTGGTGCAAGTCCTTGATCTTCAGGCCGTCCAGATAGGTGCTCGCCTTGGCGAGTGTGATGTGACGGGCATTCAGTGCATCCAGAACAGTCCGTACAAAAGTGTCGCCAAACACATGCCTGGGTTTGCGATGGCGGTACATGCGGTTTCCGCCCTCTTTTTGCATGACTACCGATTCTGCCCGCCATTGCCGGTAGGCGGCGTATTGGCTTTGCGGCAAACGACCCACATCCAGCAACCGGCGCAAAATCACCTCACCGCTCACGCCACATGCCGTACGTGGCGGCTCAAGCCATACGTCATATTGAGATACCTCGCCGGGCCGCTCAACGTCGCGGATATTGCCCAGAAAAGCATCCGGCACCAGCAAATGTCCTGCAAAAGCATTGGCGTCACGCTCCCGGCCTTGGTGTGATTGCAAGTCGTGCTCGTCATCAATCGAACTGGCCTTATGCAGCAGCAAATGGCCCAGTTCATGCATGAGCGTAAACGACTGTTGGGTCTCCCAGGATTGCTTCTTGATAACAATCACCGGGCAGATCGGATCGTAAAGGGTGAAACCGAGAATTGGATTCTCCCTGGCAATCTGCCATTTACCGTTATAGCCGTTACTCCGAAACACCAGAATACCCCGCGCTTCCAACGCCGCGCGGTAGGTATCGAAGCTGTTCTGGTCACCGAGGCCGAGCCATTGGCGGACGATATGGGCCGCACCTACTGCATCTTGCCTGGGTAAATCTGGATGACTGAACTGTGGTCGCTCTGTATCGTCCAACTCTTCGCGCAGACTCAAATACACCGCACGCTGCTTCTCCACCCGCTCAATCAGCGATTTAAGCTTGGCGGACAACTCCGGCTTCTGGTTTGCGAGCGTGCGGAACTGTGGCGTATGCACCCGCGCCTCATCGACGGCTCCCGCCTCAAGAAAAAACAGCACCCCCCTGCCAAAATAGTCTGCAATCTTTCGTAGCTGGTTGAATGTTAATCCATCCTCTCCTACCAACATTCGTTCCATGCTGGCTGTAGCGATGCCGATTTCAGACGCAAGATCACCCATAGTGATGCCATGATCGGCGCAACACCAAGCAATGCGTTCAGGGTTGATCGAATGTATACGTTCCATATCATGACATTATATTGGTGCGGTTTGCGTATGACCACACAAAATGTTCGGCTGAAGGTAATCTGTGCTCGATCCAGCTTCCCAATGATCCGCGCAGACCTACAATTCGCCAGAAAATGCCTGATCCAGGAGTCTGTCGGACTTAAGGTTGATCTACTGCGCAAATGGGACAAGCGGTTCATATTACCCTGATTTTTCGTTGCATAGAATGACTATGCGCCTCAAAATCCGGCCAATCTGTCCTCGCTTTCCCACTTTGCTCGCT
>JAUXRH010000298.1 GCA_030682075.1 Nitrosomonas sp. | reverse complement strand
GCGAGCAAAGTGGGAAAGCGAGGACAGATTGGCCGGATTTTGAGGCGCATAGTCATTCTATGCAACGAAAAATCAGGGTAATATGAACCGCTTGTCCCATTTGCGCAGTAGATCAACCTTAAGTCCGACAGACTCCTGGTTCACAGAGAACACAGAAAAAAGTTTAACGTATGGGGCAAGCAGACTTCGCTGCATTAATGCGCAAGATGGGAAATACGTAAGGCAATAGCTGGCTGGATTACTTTTGTCCAGGAAAGCACAAAAATTACGATGGGTTTTCTCTGCGCGCTCTGTGTCCTCTGTGGTAAAAAAAGTTTAGCCGACGGTTCATTAAACCAACAGAATTTAAAAAATACCTATTCTATGCGGCAAATTTTTCTTGATACTGAAACCACTGGCCTGGAGCCCAGGCTTGGCCATCGCATTGTTGAAGTTGCCGCAGTTGAGATGAGCAATCGACAACTAACGGGGCGACATTTTCACTATTACCTGAATCCAGGGCGCGAAAGCGATCCCGGAGCATTACAAGTCCATGGCTTAACCGCCGATTTTCTAAAAGACAAGCAAAAATTTGCGGAAGTCACCAGTGAATTCCTGGCGTTTATCGACAATGCGGAGCTCATCATCCATAACGCACCCTTTGATGTGGCTTTTCTTAACCATGAGCTGGGGTTGGCAAAATTAAACCCAGTGGACGAATATTGCGCCACGATTACGGATACGTTAAAAATGGCCAAAGAGCTGCATCCGGGTAAACGCAATAATCTGGATGCCTTGTGTGAACGTTATCAGATTGATCATTCTAAACGTACCTTGCATGGCGCACTGCTGGATGCAGAATTACTGGCAGAGGTTTATCTTGCCATGACTCGAGGACAGGAAAGCCTGCTCATTGAACTTGAGACCAATTCAATGGATTCTGCCGCAAAGCTGAGTCTGCAGAACCTGGAACTCATCGTATTGCCCGCCAGCCAGGAGGAAATGGAACTTCATTTGCAGCAATTGGAAAAAATTGAACGTGAGAGTAATGGACAATGTTTGTGGAAACGGCTTGATTCTATGAAATCATGAATAAACCCTGACGGGTGGTTGATTGAAAGATTCTCAAGCAGCGTTAAAGAATGCCTCAAGATATGCGCGGCAAACTTCGCTTTGTTATGACCCCAGAGTTTAATTTCATAGTTCTGGACCTGACCGTTCGCAGTAACAGCAGTAAATCTAGCGGGTTAAAGTCCTGTCCGAGGAGTTGTCCGTACGCCTTGGTAGCATGAGGAAGCGGCGTCGTGGTAACGGTCGTTGTCAAGCTAGTTGTCACCTGAACATATGAATTTATGCTGTCTTTTTGAGTTCTAAATTAGCCTCCTTTTGATCGGTTTTCTCGGGAACGCATTGATCCGGGTTTAAATGAACGACACGAACTGGCCGCCAGTTCCGAGTAACGCCGCTCCAGTGTTCCGGATGCCTCTTCTTCGCTTCTTCATACACATTGGCACGCTTCTGCAGCAACTCGGTATCCAGGTTGGCATGGCGTTCTGCCGGGGTTACAAAGCGGATGGCACTGTGACGATGTTCATGGTTGTACCATTGGATAAACATGCCGACCCACCGTCTGGCGGCAAGGAGGCTTTCAAACGCCTGGCCTGGATAAGCTGGCCGGTATTTCATCGTCTTGAATAGCGATTCCGAATAAGGATTATCG
>JAUXRH010000297.1 GCA_030682075.1 Nitrosomonas sp. | reverse complement strand
AGCGAGCAAAGTGGGAAAGCGAGGATAGATTGGCCGGATTTTGAGGCGCATAGTCATTCTATGCAACGAAAAATCAGGGTAATATGAACCGCTTGTCCCATTGGCGCCGTAGATCAACCTTAAGTCCGACAGACTCCTGGCAAATCAATTTACCCACTGGAGAGAAAATGAGAATTTCCCGTTTAATTATGACGACCCTGATTGGACTGATGCTTCTTAGCCCATTCTATGCAAATGCTTTGCATCATGAGCCTCAGGATGCATCAAATACACCGGGGAAAATGCCTGACAATGAAGGGATTGTTGTCTCCACACTTGAAACAACAGGTTACACCTATATGGAATTGGAAAATAGTGGCAAGCGCTTTTGGATTGCGGCACCTACCACACAGGTAAAAACTGGGGATCACATACGTTTCGTAGAAAGTATGACGATGACTAATTTCACCAGTAAAACACTTGACCGCACGTTCCACAGAATTATCTTTGTCTCGTCGACAATGGTGAAGAAATAGTAATTTATTCAGGACTTTTGATCAACAAACCCCATGAATAACTTGTCTTTAAGATTCTTGAGCTCATCCCGATATTCTGCGGCTTTCTCAAACTCCAGGTTCTTTGCCGAACCCAGCATCTTCTTCTCTAATGACTTGATCTCTTTAGTCAACTCGGATCTACTCATGGAATCATAACGCGCCTGGACTTGCGCTATTTTGAGATTCTGTTGTGCCGTCTCAGCATTGTATACGCCATCGATTAAATCCTTAATACGCTTATGCACACTTCGTGGCGTAATATTATTTTTCTGATTATATGCCGTCTGTTTATTACGCCGACGTTCCATTTCATCCATCGCACGACGCATTGAATTTGTGATTCTATCGGCATAAAGAATAGCCGTACCGTTAATGTGTCGTGCCGCCCTTCCGACTGTCTGAATCAAAGAGCGCTCTGAACGCAGAAAGCCTTCTTTGTCTGCGTCTAATATCGCAACCAATGATACCTCAGGTATATCCAGACCTTCACGTAGTAAATTAATGCCAATCAGCACATCAAAGTTTCCCAAGCGCAGATCACGAATGATCTCCAC
This sequence comes from Nitrosomonas sp., assembly GCA_030682075.1. Taxonomy (GTDB): domain Bacteria; phylum Pseudomonadota; class Gammaproteobacteria; order Burkholderiales; family Nitrosomonadaceae; genus Nitrosomonas. The sequence goes on along the minus strand of JAUXRH010000297.1, from coordinate 1,696 downwards.
TCGTTCCATCGTATCAATATCCGAATGAAGGTAACGTGCCTTGATATTATGATCAGAAAAGTAATCGGCTAAATCCTCTGACATTCGTTTAGTCAAAGTAGTGACAAGTACTCGTTCGTTCTTTGCACTCCGCAAATTAACTTCTGACATCAAGTCGTCAACTTGAGTGGCAACAGGACGTATTTCAATTAAGGGATCAACCAATCCCGTCGGACGAATTACCTGCTCGACCACCTGACCACTATGTTTATTTTCATATTCCGCAGGTGTAGCAGAAACAAATACCGTTTGTGGCATCATTGATTCGAATTCGTCAAACTTAAGGGGGCGATTGTCTAACGCCGAAGGCAAACGAAAACCATAGCTCACCAAGTTCTCCTTACGTGACCGATCGCCTTTGTACATTCCACCCACTTGCGGAATGGTAACGTGGCTTTCATCAATCACCATCAGTGCGTTACGTGGCAAATAATTGATCAGCGTAGGCGGTGGCTCCCCTGGCTTTTTCCCCGAAAGATGGCGTGAATAATTTTCAATACCTTTACAGAAACCTAATTCATTCAGCATTTCAAGATCAAAACGTGTTCGTTGCTCAATTCGCTGCACTTCGACCAGTTTATGGTTCTCATAATAATATTCCATACGGTCACTTAATTCTGCTTTGATCGTATCAATCGCACGCAGTGTTGTGCTTCTGGGTGTTACATAATGGCTTGATGGATAGATTGTATAGCGTGATAGTTTCTGCAGTATGCGGCCAGTCAATGGGTCAAATAATGATAGGCTTTCTACTTCATCATCAAACAATGAAACACGAATAGCCGCTTCAGAACTCTCAGCTGGAAAAATATCAAGCACATCCCCTCGTACCCGAAAGTTTCCACGACTGAATTCGATATCGTTACGTTCATACTGCATCTCGGTTAAACGCTTAATAACCTCACGTTGCGTGATCTTCTCTTGCTCCCGTAAATGCAATATCATCCCATGATAGTCTACCGGGTCACCAATGCCATAAATACAAGATACACTAGCAACAATAATAGTATCCTCCCTTTCGAGTAGTGATTTTGTCGCAGACAAACGCATCTGCTCGATATGTTCATTGATACTGGAATCTTTCTCAATAAAAAGATCACGTGAAGGAACATAAGCCTCTGGCTGGTAATAATCATAATAAGAAACAAAATACTCGATCGCATTTTCTGGAAAAAATTCACGCATTTCAGCGTAAAGCTGCGCGGCCAGCGTTTTATTTGGCGCCATAATAATGGCCGGGCGACCCAATCGCGCGATCACATTTGCGATCGTGAATGTTTTACCGGATCCCGTTACGCCCAGTAATGTTTGATAAGCAAGGCCATCTTCTATTCCTTCGATTAATTTGGCGATTGCTTCAGGTTGATCGCCTGCAGGCTCAAATGTTTGATGTAATTTATAAGGACTATTGGGGAAGGTAACGATCACAGGTATAATCCGCAAATAAATTGTTTTAGCACACTAATTTTAACATGTAGGGCACCTCTAAAAATTCAAAGTTCTAAACAAAACGAGGTACGAGTAAAAAATGGTGACGCAGCATATGTTTGATAGGTAAGGAAACATTTTTTGCGAGTAACAAAGTGTTGTGACGAAACGGGGTAAGCAGGCAAGCCGCAAAGCGGCTGCTCGCAAATCTGGATTTTTAGAGATGCCC
>JAUXRH010000296.1 GCA_030682075.1 Nitrosomonas sp. | reverse complement strand
TCGACGGGGGTAACAGGTACAACTGATGGCGATTGCAGGGCTTGAAATGACTCATGTCGCTTTTCCAAAAATCCGGTTTCAATTGAGCGCTATTTTAACAAATTAACCATCCACATGCTTTAAGTCCGACAGACTCCTAGAACGTGGTCATGCCTTTAATATTCGTGCCTTACTATAAAAACTTGCCTCTCCTTGTGCTTCTAACAAAGCCACATAACGAGGTAATACATCTGCATCCGGCCCATCAATCATTTCTTTAAGAAAATGTTGCCGATGTTTTTCTATATAAAAGGAATCACAGCCAATAGTAAGAAACTCATCGATTCTTTGGTATACGTCATCTCGACATCTTAACCTTGTTTCGGGCATAAACTCGGCGATTGTAGAACGACCTGCATGCAGGTAATCAGCCGCCAGAACTGGTTTTCTCTCTTTAACTGCTTCGAATACTACCGAAGTTGCAAGATCTATAACAACATCCGCCCAATTCATCAGATGAATAGAATGAACATCGTCACCTGCCACACTTACGTTCGGCAGACGCCGGAGTAAGGTATCATTGGTAAGGGATTGTCTCCATCCTCCACGGGTGTGCGGCTTGATTACCAATTCTACTCCGGGGAAAGCGGCAATCATCTGGACTACCTCGCCAACTTCCTCCCAGAACGTTGTAAAATCACTCTTTCTCAGGAATATTACCAATTTTAGCCGACTATCCGAACGGATTAACGGAGAAGGTGGGGACAATTTTGCTAATATGCTCAGCCATTCATCGCAGAAGCGAGGTGAACCCAACACGGCCAACGATCGATCATCCATGAAAGGACGAAAGCGTACGGCACATAATTCATTCGGCACCACCAGTTTATCAAAAATTCGCCCAGCGGAGTACATGGGATCTGGCTGCAGTTTCCATTCATGACGCCGTATCAGCTGATTGGCATGAGGGCTATCTCCATGTGGCAAAGAAACCGTACCAAGGCCCAAGGTCCGAGCCATAGAAACAACCGTCTCGACCCACTCAATGCAAACAGGAGAGTTCCTTGTGATCCAGTCAAATATCACTACACCTTTACCGACATTCTCAAAACTTCGCGTTAATACGTGATGGGTAACATTCCTCCATGCATATTCGCGCTTCTTGGCATTGTAAATTTGGGCCAATGCATTAGCCAATGGGCCGATAAACAAGCGACGCAAGCCAGGAGCCAATAGCAGCGTTTGTAGGCGCCATCTCAGAAATACAAGAGGTGGCAACAGATCGCGGATATGAGCAACACGCACACCAGCCAGCTTGCCCAGAAATTCGATTCTATAATCACTCAGAAACTTTGAGCTACCTACCAGTACGATATCACAGACATGACCAGACTCAATCCACTTAAAAACGACCGGAGTAATATGATCTATATCATTGTAATGACGAAGAAAGAAAAGGGCTTTCATATGGTTTTTTGCAGAATACCCATATCAGGTGGAACTACTGTCCCTGATGTTAAGTAGTCGTGCGGTTGGCATCAGCGCCCGCCGTGTTCAAAATAAAATCACAGACTTCACGAACAGCCCCATTTCCACCCAGATGTTTGCAAGTATATTGGGTCTGATGTAGAACTTCTGGAACAGAATCTGCTGGGCAAAAAGCGGTGCCTACATACCTCAGACATTCTAAATCGCTGAGGTCGTCGCCGATATATGCGAAATTTTGCAAAGAGATATCCCAACGCTTCGCCAGCTCTTTAAGAAGCAGGAATTTATTCTCAACGCCTGGATAATACTCATCAATCTGGAGTTTTTTCATTCTTGCTTTAACAGCCGGACTTTTCTCGGTGCTGATGACACAGACTCTAATGCCATTTTCACGCAGCAATTGCAGTCCATGTGCATCGCGAGTATTAAATTTCTTTAGAGCTTCGCCATCAGGTCCATAATACATACCTCCGTCGGTTAGCGTACCATCTACATCCAGCACCAGTACTTTAACCTGCAAAACACTTTCTCTGCGTGACAACAATTTTTGTCTTAATAAAAGTTGCTCTACAACTATCCAATCTGTTTCGTCGTCTATTTCAATTGCAGTCTCAGTCGCCATTTCATGGACACCAATACGACCACCTAAACGATTGCCATCATCTTCCAGAATTTTCGAGCGAGTTAAATAAAAGGCGCCATTCTCCATAAAGCACCCTTCAAAGTCCTGACGTCTGGGACGTTTTGCAGGATCGTAGTTAATAGGTGTGCCGTTCTTTGTCCAGAAAAACCGTTTTGATTGCACAACTGTTAAAAGGGAATCCAGGTTTTCCGCAAGAAACTTGGACTTGGCGGCGCGGAAATCTTCCGCATGGGTGAGTGGCGAGGTGGCCTGGATCAGGCATACCACATCGAAATAAATTTGCCGTTTAAACTCAAGTATGGCGCTTTCTGTGCTTGCCGTATCTGTGCAAGTCTCAGGAGAACGATCTAAAATCTTAACCGATGACGAGAATTCATCAAGTGCTTTTTTGCGAATTCTTGGGGAATCCGTGGCAACGTAGATTTCGTCAAAACACTGTGATGCGATGGCTTGTTCCAGGCTCCAAGTGAATAATGGTCGCCCCGCAATACGACGCACATTCTTATCAACAATAGATTTCGAATTCGCGCGCAGAGGCATAAAAGCAACCCAGCGCATTAATTGAAGTGAACTCCTTGCAAACGCTTCAGTTTATTGCGTTGAGGCGCTTCTATTTCCAGTATGGGCCTATCCTTCAACGTCAATGCAAGGGACACGGCACGAACATCTCGGACTAATCTGCGTAAACCATCTGGTTCCAATGAAGCGGCATTGTCAGTTCCTTTCCAGGTCCGATCCAAAGTAAAATGCCGTTCAATCCAGGATGCACCCAAAGCAACTGCAGCAATATCAACCGCAATGCCAAGATGATGCCCTGAAAATCCAACTTCCTTAATGCGCAAGCCAAACCGCTCATTTAATGACTGCAGCTCAAGCAGGCAAACCTGGTCAAAGGGAACGGGGTAACCGGAGGTACATGCGTACAAAACAACTCGATTGGCGGCATTACATTTTTCCATTAATTGCACAATCTGTTCCTGTTCCTCTTGAGTAGTCATACCCACAGAAATATGAATGTCGCTAGTCGAATCTCTGGCAAGAAACTCCAGCATTGGAAAATTGAGATTGCATGCGGAGGGTATTTTTATAAATTCGGGGTTAAGGCTTGCAATCTGCTTAGCTGAAGTAAGATCCCAAACCGATGTCGAATAGCCGATCCCAAACTCCTGGCAGCATTGTTGTAACTGCCGATGCTGATCAATATCAAACTCAAGAAATTCGCGATGAGCACCATAGGTGTCGCCATAGCTATTCTTGGAATTTGGATGGGGGGCATTATATTCTTCAGCTGTCAGCAATTCCCTATTCGATCGTTTCTGAAACTTAACAAAATCGCATTTCGCAAAGGTTGCGGCAATTCCTATCATCTCTCGGGCAATCTCAATATCGCCTTTATGATTACAGCCAATTTCAGCAATTACTTTCGGTATCTTCATAAGTAGGTCAACTAATTGAATAGCACATTTTATAGGGAAATATCGTTATAAGCTAAAAAAATCCTGATTAAGCCCAGAGATTAACAATAATCTCATAAGAATCAGCTTAATACAGAATCTGCACGGCGAGAGATGATGACGAGACAAAGCGCTGCTCGCAGGCGATGTCCGCAGACCCTGGCAAGAAAGGCAACATGGTTTTGTAATCTCCGATCCAGCTTAAGGGCACCTCTAAAAATCCAATTTTGCGAGCAGCCGCTTTGCGGCTTGCCTGCTTACCCCGTTTCGTCGCAATACGGCGTTACTCATAAAAAATTTTCTCTTACATATCAACCATATACTACGCTCAAATTTTTTCTCGCGCCTTGTCTTGCCTGGAAACTTGAATTTTTAGAGATGCCCTTAAACTGGGTCGCGTTACAAAACTCACTTTTTGGGCGAACAAGAGATTATTTTAATCTGAATCACTTACAATAAGTTGCAATATTCTTTTGTGCTTCAAGAATAGTTCTCTCACGCATGTCATCATCGACATAGACAACGTCCCCTTTCCCGTCAGGCAACCTCAAGCGAGGGGAATCTCGAAATACTTTTAGTCTGCCTTGAGCATCGATACACTTTTGATTATTTTCTTCAGCTTGCGCTTGAAGTTTACTTTCTTCTTCCTGTTTAGAAATACGTCGTTCCCTAAATGCCTGCATTTCCTCATTGATGTGCCTGGTTGAACTCGTGTCGCTGTTGGAGGGAGAAGGCAATGACGTTTTAATATTTAGTTTTCTCTCATCTTTGGCCGCACCTGAGGGCGGCGGCTGGTCGGTATACTGGGTATTGCCATTCTGGTCCACCCACTTATAGACCTGGCCATAAGCAACAACACTGAATACAAGTAATAGGACCGACAATATAAAACGTTGCATTTTTTCTCCTGGTATTGTGGCTGCCAGTTTATTTCCATCTTGGAGCACATCGGATTTAAGTGATCGTAGCGTGCAAAATAGGGAAGCGAGGACAGATTGATTATATTTTAAAGTGCATATCGTAGCTATGCACCGAATAATCAGGGTTATAAGAACCGCTCACCCCACTTGCACTATAGATCTTCCTTAAGTCCGGCAGGCTTCCGGTCAACTGATTAACTTGTTTGAACTATACATAACTGCCGGTTCATCCATAACCTGTTGTCTAAAGACTGAAACCTTCATCTCATAATCCATCAGGCTCAAAATTAATTATCCGCTTCGTCGATTATGGTTAAGTATATTTTTTATATTTTCGTAAAATATTAGAATAATATAAGTGGCAATTTACACATACAAACTCGCAAGTTATATAAATTCACGTAATAATCATGCGAATATATAAAATAAACGGACTAATTTGTAAATTATTGAGGTCTGATTTCGATATAATATCGCTTTGCAAAGGGTCATTAATATGCGGTTGATTCAGAAAGCTCTAACATTTGACGATATTTTACTCGTTCCGGCCCATTCAATGGTACTGCCACGCGAGGTAAGCCTGGCAACACAACTAACACGTACCATATCACTTAATATTCCAGTCGTTTCAGCTGCGATGGATACAGTTACCGAAGCACGCCTTGCGATTACAATCGCACAGGAGGGTGGGATTGGCATTCTTCACAAGAATATGTCAATAAAAGACCAGGCGGCCCAAGTTGCAAAGGTCAAACGTTTTGAAAGTGGCGTCGTAAAAGATCCTATCACGATTCCCCCAGACATGACCGTGCGTGAAGTACTGGAACTCATCCGTCAACATAAGATTTCCGGATTACCGGTGGTCAGTGGCACTAAAGTCGTCGGCATTGTCACCAATCGAGATCTACGCTTTGAAACAAATCTAGATCAAACGATTAAAAGTATCATGACACCAAAAAAACGATTAATAACGGTCAAGGAAAGTACTTCCCGCGATGAAGCGATGGCACTACTTCGCAAACACCGCTTGGAGAGAGTACTTGTCGTTAATGACAATTTTGAGCTGCGCGGTTTGATTACTGTTAAAGATATTACTAAAATATCGGAACATCCCTACGCCTGTAAAGACGATCAGGAACGTTTACGTGTCGGCGCGGCCATCGGTGTCGGTGAAGGCAGTGACGAACGTGCAGAAGCACTGATCGAAGCGGGTACTGATGTAATCGTCGTCGACACTGCACATGGGCACTCTCAGAGTGTACTTGACCGCATAGCATGGATAAAAAAACACTTTCCAAACATTCAGGTAATTGGCGGCAATGTTGCTACGGCAGCTGCTGCCAGAGCGATGGTAGATTGTGGCGTCGATTCAGTCAAAGTGGGCATAGGTCCCGGCTCAATCTGTACTACACGTATTGTTGCGGGTGTCGGCGTCCCTCAAATTACTGCGATTCATAATGTATCTGAAGCGTTAAAAGGCACCGGCATCCCTATCATTGCTGATGGCGGCATTCGCTATTCCGGTGATATTGCCAAAGCACTCGCAGCCGGCGCCAATCTGGTAATGCTGGGTGGATTATTTGCCGGGACGGAGGAATCACCGGGTGAAATTGAATTATTCCAAGGCCGTTCATATAAAAGCTATCGTGGCATGGGTTCGCTTTCCGCGATGCAGCAAGGATCCAGTGATCGCTACTTCCAGGAAGTGGAACAAAAGAATAACGATAAGTTAGTACCTGAAGGTGTTGAGGGTCGCGTCCCCTTCAAAGGCAGCATCACCGCAGTTATTCATCAACTGATGGGGGGCGTACGTTCCAGCATGGGTTATCTAGGCTGCGCAACCATTGATGAAATGCATGACAAAGCAGAGTTTGTAGAAATCACTTCTGCTGGCATTCGTGAGTCACATGTCCATGACGTACAAATTACCAAAGAAGCGCCCAATTATCACATTGATTAAAAGTCACCCTATATGCACCAAAAAATTCTGATTCTGGACTTTGGTTCCCAGTATACGCAGTTAATTGCCCGGCGCGTACGAGAAACCAATGTTTACTGCGAGCTACATCCTTATGATGTCAGCCCGCAATTTATTAAAGACTTTGCCCCTAAAGGCATCATCCTGTCTGGTGGTCCGGCTTCAGTTACTGAAGATGAGACGCCGCGTGCGCCTCAAATCGTATTTGAATTAGGTGTTCCGGTACTCGGCATCTGCTATGGTATGCAAACCATGGCGGCGCAATTAGGTGGCACGGTCAACACGGCACCTGTCCGAGAATTTGGCTATGCTGAAGTACAAACAACGGCATACGGCGCTTTACTACAGGCTGTTCAAGACCGCACCAATACAGACAATCAGGGCATACTCGATGTCTGGATGAGCCACGGTGACAAGGTTGAAACTTTACCTTCTGGTTTTAAGATCATGGCCCATAATGCCGCCACACCGATTGCAGCAATGGCAGATGAAACACGCCGATTTTATGGTATTCAGTTTCATCCTGAAGTCACCCATACATTGCAAGGCAAAGTCATTATTCAACGCTTCGTTCATGATATTTGCGGTATCGGTCATGATTGGAATATGCCCAATTATGCAGAAGAAGCCATCGGCAGGATTCGCGCGACCGTGGGTAATGACCAGGTCGTTCTGGGTTTATCCGGTGGCGTTGACTCCTCTGTAGCGGCTGCACTGATACATCGCGCCATTGGCAAGCAATTAACTTGTGTATTTGTAGATAACGGACTATTACGCTTCAATGAAGCCAGGCAGGTCATGGATACCTTTGCCAATAATCTGGAAGTGAAAGTGATCCACGTTGATGCAAAGCGTGAATTTTATCAGGAACTGCAGGGCATTTCAGATCCCGAAGAAAAACGACGCATTATTGGACGTGAATTTGTCGAAGTATTTCAAGCTGAATCCGCGAAAATAAAGGATGCGAAATGGCTGGCACAAGGCACCATTTACCCGGATGTCATCGAATCTGCCGGCGGCAAAACCAAGAAAGCCCACACCATCAAATCGCATCATAATGTTGGCGGTTTACCCGACACAATGCATTTAAAACTATTGGAACCCCTGCGCGAATTATTCAAGGATGAAGTCCGCGAACTGGGACTCGCACTCGGTTTACCACGCGAAATGGTATTCCGCCACCCTTTTCCAGGACCGGGTCTCGGTGTTCGTATACTGGGTGAAATAAAACATGAATACGTAGAATTATTACAACGGGCTGATGAAATTTTCATCGAAGAATTGCATCTCTCCGGCTGGTACGAGAAAACATCGCAAGCTTTCGCCGTGTTCTTACCCGTAAAATCCGTAGGCGTGATGGGGGATGGACGCACCTATGAATATGTCGTCGCATTGAGAGCCGTGCAAACCCAGGATTTCATGACGGCCAACTGGGCAGAACTCCCCTATCCTCTATTGAGTAAGGTTTCCAACCGCATCATCAATGAAATACGCGGGATTAATCGCGTAGTCTATGATATTTCCGGAAAACCGCCAGCCACCATAGAGTGGGAGTAATTCAGCGCTATTATCGTTCAGCGCATCCATTATCAATTCAATGTTATTGCTACAACATAGCGCCGATTATCTGATTAATCGACTTATTCTTATCTGGGCAGTAAAGACTTTCTTTCAAAATAATCGAATTTTTAACGTTATCATCCGCCAAAATGAAAGTAAAAGCAGACGAGCCGCTTCCGATTATTGGTTGGAGAGAATGGATTATCTTACCGGATCTGAATATTTACAAAATTAAAGCGAAAGTGGATACTGGGGCAAGAACTTCAGCGTTACATGCCTTCTGGGTTGAGGGCTACAGGAAAAATCATCAACCCTGGGTCAGATTTGCGATCCATCCTGATCAACATAGTGCCGATATCGTGCTTGAATGTGATGCGCCAGTGAAAGACCGGCGCATGGTAACTGACTCCGGCGGACATAAACAACGCCGCTATGTCATCGAAACCTCGTTGCATTTAGGAACGTCCAGCTTCGTGGCGGAATTAACGTTGACCAAACGTGATACCATGAAGTTTCGAATGTTGCTGGGACGAACGGCCATTAAGGGTCGTTTTCTGGTTGACGCCTGTGCTTCCTATCTGCATGGGCGGCTTTAAGATTTGGCTGATAGCGAAAATCCCTATTGCAATGTTTATTTTCGTGAATAGCTGAAGGCAAGTATGAAAATCGCCATATTATCCCGCAACCCAAGACTTTACTCTACCAGGCGCCTCGTCGAAGCGGCGACAAAGCAAGGGCATGAAGTCAAGGTACTTGATGTACTGCGTTGCTATATGAATATTACCTCCCATAAACCAAAAATTCATTATCGCGGAGAAATACTGGAAGGCTTTGATGCCGTGATCCCGCGAATTGGTGCCTCAGTAACTTTTTACGGTACAGCTGTGTTACGACAATTTGAAATGATGGATGTTTTTCCAGTCAACGAATCCGTTGCCGTTACGCGCTCACGTGACAAATTGAGGTCCCTGCAATTATTGGCACGAAAAGGCGTTGGCCTGCCGGTCACTGGGTTTGCACACAATCCCGATGATATCGAGGATTTGATTACCGAAGTCGGTGGTGCGCCACTGGTGATTAAATTATTAGAGGGCACACAGGGAATTGGCGTGGTGCTTGCCGAAACGCATAAAGCTGCAGAAAGCGTTATTCAGGCATTTATGGGATTAAATGCAAACATTATGGTGCAGGAATTTATTAAAGAAGCGGGGGGTAGTGATATCCGCTGTCTTGTCATTGGAGATAAAGTCGTTGCTTCTATGAAACGTCAGGCGGCGGAAGGGGAGTTTCGTTCCAATTTGCATCGCGGTGGGCATGCTTCACTGGTTCGATTGACACCTGAAGAACGATCTACGGCGATCCGGGCTGCAAAAATAATAGGACTCAATGTCTGCGGCGTTGATTTGTTACGCTCTAATCACGGACCGGTGGTCATGGAGGTCAATTCATCACCGGGATTGCAAGGAATCGAAACTGCCAGCAATAAAGATATTGCTTCGCTGATCATTCAATTTATTGAAAAAAGAGTCAAATCACTGGAGCACACACTGGATCGATCTCGGACTCGCGGCAAAGGATAACGTGACGGCCAAACTGATCATCAACAATCACTCAGTGAAATTGGGATGTAGTGTGATGATTGATCTACCATTACCTCGGCTTTATACCCGTACTTTGATGACCATGCCGATCCATGTCATCCGCGGTAAAAAACCGGGTCCGAGGTTATTTGTCAGTGCAGCTATCCATGGCGACGAACTGAACGGCGTTGAGATTATTCGACGACTATTGAAACAACCGGCGTTAAACAATCTATGTGGTGACCTTATTGCCATACCGATGGTGAATGTCTACGGCATCATTCAACACTCACGCTATTTGCCCGATCGACGTGATCTAAACCGTTCTTTTCCCGGATCCAAGAAAGGTTCTATGGCGGCCAGGTTGGCTGACTTGTTTATGACCGAGATTGTGACCAAGTGCACCCATGGAATTGATTTGCATACTGGTGCGGTTCATCGTAATAATTTACCGCAAATACGCGCCAATCTGGACGATGCAGATACCTTGTTGTTAGCCAAATCTTTTAATGTACCAGTATTGCTTAATTCAAATTTACGTGATGGCTCTTTACGTGAATCCGCTTCCGAGTTAGGCATTCCAATGTTGCTGTATGAAGCAGGAGAAGGATTAAGATTTGATGAGCACTCTATTCGTACCGGGCTTCGTGGAATATTAGAAGTCATGCGGCATTTAGGCATGCTTCCCGCTAGAAAAATCCAAAAATCAACGACAGTGGAACCCTTCATTGCTCGTTCCAGCCAGTGGATTAGAGCGCCTGGAAGTGGCATTTTTAGAGTAGCAAAATCTCTGGGTGAAAAAGCAAAACGGAACGATGTCCTGGGCATCATTAGTGACCCAGTATCTAATATCGAAGAACTGGTCATTTCTCCCTGCAATGGTTTGATCATCAGTCGCACCGAATTACCCTTGGTGCATGAAGGCGAAGCCATCTACCATATCGCGCAATTTGAAGATACTGACGAAGTGGCCGAGCAAGTTGAGACATTTCAGGAACACACGAATGCAGACGCTTTCTGACGGTCACTTACTAAGTCGGCAACTTTCAGAATAAACAACCCCCGTGACAAGACCACGGGGGGAATCGCAAGTTTAACGGGTTTTATCGCGGTACAGCGTATAAAATCACTACTATTGAATCATGCGCTCACTATTGATCAAAAATATTTTTATATTACTATTACAATACTCATATGCTCTGGATAAAATCGCTACATATCATTTTTATGGTAACTTGGTTTGCCGGGTTGTTTTATTTGCCACGGTTGTTTGTCTATCATGCCTTGTGCAGTGACAAACCGGGTAATGGCCGCTTCAAAATCATGGAACGAAAGCTTTATTTTGGTATTATGACGCCGGGTGCCGTGCTGACCATTATCTTTGGTGTGTGGCTGTGGTTGGGCTATGGTTTTTCGGGTGACTGGCTATATGCCAAACTCGCCTTGGTGGCGTTACTGATTATCTATCATTATTATTGCGGCAAATTTGTCGCTGCGTTCAAGAACGACAGCAATGCGCATGGTCACGTGTTCTACCGCTGGTTTAATGAATTCCCGGTCGTTATTCTGTTTGCGGTGGTGATTCTGGTCGTGGTCAAACCGGTATTGTTCTAGTCCTGTTTCAACCGTCTTATTCATCTATTATTTTTTGATTTGGAAACAGCACCTCGGTATACCCAAAGGTACTAAAATCTTCTATTCGCATGGGATAAAGGATACCTTCCAAATGATCACATTCATGCTGGACCACGCGGGCATGAAAACCATTCACGCTACGATCAATGGGTTGCCCCTGCTGATCTACTCCCTGATAACGCAATCGGGTAAAACGCGGCACCATTGCGCGTAATCCGGGCACACTTAAGCACCCTTCCCAGTCTTCTTCCATTTCTTCCGTTAAGAGTGTCAGTACGGGGTTGATCAGTATCGTAAACGGCACTTCTTCGGCATCGGGATAGCGCATATTTGCTTCTATACCGAATATAACCACCTGTAAACTAACCCCAATTTGTGGCGCTGCCAAGCCTGCTCCATTGAGTGACGCCATAGTCTCCTGCATATCCTGAATCAGCGTTTCAAGTTCCGGCGTACCAAACTTCTCTACCTTTTTAGCCACTTCCAGAAGGAGAGGCTCACCCATTCTGAGGACAGGTTTAATCGCCATTACAGTTCACCAAGTGTTGAAGAATATTGCGTACGCCAACCATTGCCTGTTCCAGAACCACATAGATTTCTTTCAACGGAATCGCATATACATTGGTTCCCCGCCCTGCCGCATAATTCGCAACAACCGCAATGGTTGCGTAATGCAAACCCAGCTCCCTCGCCAAGGCGGTTTCGGGCATACCTGTCATTCCTACCATATCGACACCATCACCTTCCAAACGGTTGATTTCTGCTGCTGTTTCAAGCCGTGGTCCCTGTGTGGCCCCATAAACACCTCCATCAATGACTTCCTCATTGGCCTGTTTTGCCGCGTCAAGCAGAATCCCACGCGTGACCATACAGTAGGGAAGTGTAAAATCAATATGAGTCACCGGTTTTTCCTTGTCTTCAAAATAGGTGAATTTTCGACTATAGGTATAGTCAATGATTTGATCAGGAACCACTACCCGGCCAGGTGTAAGATCCGCACGAATACCCCCCACAGAAGCTACGGCTATGACTCGCGTTGGTTTGAGCGAATGCAACGCCCACAGATTCGCGCGATAATTTACCGCATGGGGTGGAATGGTATGACCGAGACCATGGCGCGCCAGAAACACAATGTCATGATGGTTGATTTTGCCGAAGGTCAAGGGTCCTGATGGCTCACCATAAGGTGTTCTAATAACTTCTCGACGAGAAATTTCAAGACAGGATAGCTGGGTCATCCCACTACCGCCAATGATTGCAAGCATATTTCTCCAGATTTACTTTTTTATCGCATAAATCGCCGGCAAATTTCGCCAGGCGCCCTGCACATCCATACCAAAACCAAAAACGTAGCGGTTAGGCAGCGTCAACCCGACAAAATCAGCATGAAATGGTTTCGGTTGACCAATATCCTTGTCGGCAAGTACCGCACTATAAAATGCTTTTGCACCACAAGCCATTACTTTCTTCTGAATTGCCGCAAGGGTTATTCCTTCATCCAGAAGATCATCTAACACCAGCACCACCCGCCCCGCCAGATTCTCTCGCGGCGCCACTTTCCAGCGAATCTGTCCACCTTGCGTTGTATTATTATAACGAGTGACATGCAAATAATCGAAATTCAATGGAAATTCAAGTAATGGCAGCAAATGCCCGGTAAACACAACCGCGCCACCCATCACACATAAAACCAGCGGATATTGCTCGGCTAATTCCCTGGTAATTTTGACGGCCATTTGATTAATCGTTTCTGCGACAATTGCCGCAGAATATATTTGTTCCGCTGTCGCAAGGACATGCTCCGCTTCTTCTTTAGAAAGCATTTGTTTTTTTAGATATCAAAAATCATGCGGAATAACCAAGTCACTGAAGCAAGTCCAGCAATGCTTCTTCATCAAGAATAACGACCCCTAATTTAACCGCTTTGTCGTACTTGCTGCCGGGATCAGCACCAGCGACCACGTAATCCGTCTTCGTCGATACACTCCCGGTTACTTTTCCACCCATCGCGTGAATTTTCTCTTTTGCCTCATCCCGGGTCATATTCGGCAAACTTCCCGTCAGCACAAAAATTTTACCATTAATAGCAGAATGTTGAACCAGTTGAACTGGCTCAACCACATTTTTTTGCCAGTTGACGCCGCTGAGCCGCAATTGCGCGATCACTTCACGGTTATGCGGTTCGGCAAAAAAGTCCGTGATACTCTGCGCAACCGTGGGTCCAATATCTGTTACTTGTTGCAAACGCTCCCTATCCGTATCCATTAAACGATCCAGGCTACCGAAATATCGTGCCAGTTCTTTGGCTGTCGCTTCACCGACATTACGAATACCCAGGGCATAAATAAATCGCGCCAATGTCGTATGCTTGCTCTTCTCAATTGCGGCCACAATATTGTTGGCCGATTTTTCCGCCATCCGTTCCAGATTGGCAAGTGCGGATAGCTCTAATTTGTACAGATCAGCCGGTGTTCTGACAAGGGCATGGTCCACCAGCTGTTCGACCAGTTTACCCCCGAGTCCCTCAATATCCATCGCGCGTCGCGAAGCAAAATGTAATATGGCCCGTTTCTGTTGCGCTGGACAAAAAAGGCCTCCGGTACACCGAGCAATCGTTTCACCCGGTAATCGTACCGCTCTCGCGCCACATACCGGACAGTGATCCGGCATGACAAATGGCTTGGCCAAGACATTTCGTTGCGCCATTACCACCGATACCACTTCAGGAATCACATCGCCGGCTCGGCGCACCATGACCGTATCGCCAATCATGATATTTTTACGCTTGATTTCATCTGCATTATGCAGTGTTGCATTGGTCACTGTGACGCCACCCACAAATACCGGCTTCAATCGTGCAACCGGTGTTAAAGCCCCTGTTCTGCCCACTTGCACGTCGATTCCCAGCAATTCGGTCATCGCCTCCTGGGCTGGAAATTTATGCGCAATGGCAAAGCGTGGCGCACGCGAAACAAACCCCAATTCCTCCTGTTGCCGCAAAGAATTGACTTTATAGACGACCCCATCAATGTCGTAGGGCAAGCGCTCACGCAATTGGCCAATTTCATGGTAATAACTCAGCAAGGCCTCAACACCCATCATCACCTGACATTCCCGCGCAACCGGAAAATGCAGCGTGGCCAGGTATGTCATGATGTGGCTGTGTTTATCAGTGGGAATATTTTCACCCTCAGTAACACCTATGCCATAGGCAAAAAATGTCAGTCGGCGGGACGCGGTAATACGCGGATCCAATTGTCGCAATGACCCCGCTGCCGCATTACGTGGGTTGGCAAATTCCTTCTCGCCTTTTTCATGTTGCTGTTCATTCAGTTTGAGAAAATCTGCTTTTAACATCAATACTTCACCTCGTACTTCCAGCAAGGCGGGTACATTTTCAGTCGGCAGTCGCAATGGAATCGCTTTGATAGTACGTAAATTCTGCGTGATATCTTCACCCGTATTCCCATCACCCCGGGTCGCCCCGGTTATGAAAACACCTTGCTCATAACAAAGGCTCACTGCAAGCCCATCAAATTTTGGCTCCACCGCATATTCGATACAATCCACCTCTAGTCCTTCACGCACCCGCCGGTCAAATGCTTCAACTTCGGCATCCTCAAAAGCATTGCTGAGCGAAAGCATCGGCGTACGATGCGTAACCTGGGAAAAATCCTTGAGCGGCGCTGCGCCAATCCGTTGCGTCGGTGATTCCGGCACCACCAGCCGGGGATAGCGTTGCTCGAGCTGCTGCAATTCACGAAACAATTGATCGTACTCGGCATCCGAAATAATGGGATCATCCAGCACATAATACTGATAATTATGCAGATCAATGAGATCTCGCAGCTTTTGTAACTGCTGCTGGATAGCTTCGATACCATTATTCATGAAAGCACTTCCCTCTATTTACATTCGAAGATCATCAAGAAACTCAGATACTGGACCAGCGCTTGTCACCAACCGATGATCCTGTATCAGGAATTGCTACGGATTGGTCATCATGTCACCCTAGTTGCTGCACCTTTTCGCCTATTCGTGATGCCTTGAATTAGGTTCCGCAAATCGACGATGTCTTGGTTAAGTTCATTTGCTGTAGGAGGTGGCTCATCCTTGGCCGACGATGGATCATGTGCATCGACCAAATCATGGCAGCGTTGGTAAAGCCGGAAAATTTCATCGACTTCTGCTTTCTCAAGACCAACCACGTTGCCTAAGTTCTTGACTTCGATGTAATCCCTAAATCGTTGCACAGTACCGTTCAAAACAAAATCTTGCACCACGCGCTCAATTGTTGCCCTAAGAAAATTGTATTGTCCGATCATCTCACGAGCCAGTTCCTCTGATGGGTCAGCAGGCCATGGCATTTTCTCAAATCGCTTTTGTGCCTTTTCCAGGAAGTCGATTCTTTCGCCATAGCTCTTGTGCGCCCATGGAAGTCCTTCGGATACGTTGCCATAAAAACCACTGTTTGCCTCAAGTCGGCAAAAAAACGGCGGCACATTCATCTTGTCGCATTGATCTCGTAACTGCTGAAGAAACACCACGTCGTGAGTAAAAATCAAAACTTGCCTTTGCTTGGACTCCGCTGCCAATCGAATTGCGACTTTTTTTCGACGCAAGTGATCCAACGATGAAACGGGGTCATCAAACACAA
Organism: Nitrosomonas sp.; assembly: GCA_030682075.1. Taxonomy (GTDB): domain Bacteria; phylum Pseudomonadota; class Gammaproteobacteria; order Burkholderiales; family Nitrosomonadaceae; genus Nitrosomonas. Next base: position 6,820 of record JAUXRH010000296.1, on the reverse strand, counting down.
TGCCGCATGCGTGATTTGCCAGTTTCAATTCTGCGAGGAATGAACCTAACGCGATGGCTCGCTGCTCCCCTTCACTGAGTATCTGTTCCAGTTTGTTTGTTGTTGGAAGATCAAGAAGTAATTGGTGCTTAATTTTCCCTTTGTCATTTCGGTCTTTAAGCTTGGTTTGTATATGCCCTATTCCGAGAGACTTGAATTCCTCATCCAAGGCATTCTTTAGCGCAACAGTAACAGCACCACTTGCAAACTCCTTTGACTTGTCTGAAATTGGCCTTGTTTTAAGGTCTTGTTCACAGGCTTTTAGTGCCTGTCTCATCTTAAATCGGTCAATCAGTGCAAGCACTGCGTCTAGGCATGCTGAAAGATTCTGACGAGCACGTAGTTCTTCTCGTTTATCTACCAGCGATTTTTTCTTAACTTCGTCCACTGCTCGGGCTAGGATTCTTGCTGATTTGAATTGATGTGCAGCGAAATTACGCAGTCTCTTACGTGGATTCTCTCCAAGCGCGGGCGCGTCCGCCCACGTATAGGAGTTGAGATTTTGAAGCATCCAAATACGGCGAGCTTCTATGTTTTTTTCAAACGCACTAATAATAGAGGCAACTTCATCATCAAGCTGTGCCAGTTCTTCAACAAGAGAAACGTCGAAACCAACGCTCAGGTTGGCTCTTTCAATCTTTACCTTTGTCGCTTCAAGTTTCTGCCGTTGCTCTGCGGCAGCTTTAGCCACGTCGTTTTGTATATATTTCTCAAATCGTTTCAGTCGTTCCCCGGCATCGTTCAGCGGTTGCTGACAGAGTGGGCATTTTGCCTCGGCGGTGGCATGAGGGAACGCATGCACAGGGTAGGCAACCTCTGTTGAGAACTTGCGTGCTGCATCAAATAACGCCTTCCATACCGGCTCACCGGTTCCAGGCAGAAGAAACTCTCCTGACTGAAGTGCTTCTGCGGCTTGCTTCTCAGCCTGATTGGCAGTGACCGTGGTATCGGTAATTTTTTTGAGTTTTTCTATAGCGGCATCACTGACCCAAGACAAGGCGGTTTCGAGTCTTTCCGTCAAACTCTTTAAACGCCCCGCAGAAAGGCGATGCTCTATTGCTTTCTTCCCTGGATCAGATTCGGCAAGTGCTGCATCAATTTCCTTAATCTGTGCCTTCTCGATCTCGGATAATGCGCCAAGAACTTTAACCTTGGCTGGACTCGTTTTTTCGCTTAGTGCTTGAACCAGTCGCCCAACTTCTGTTTCGCCAACCAAATGCCGGAATGGCTGGCAGTCAACATTGATCGTAGCAATTTCTTCGTTAAGGCGGCGAGTCAACTCAGGAATAACTTTATTTGCAAGATTCTCAACAACGTCCAACCCATAAGGCAGATAAGCCACATCCTGCTCGGCAGTCAGGTAAGCGCGAGCACAGTGTGAATCGAAAACTGAAATTTTAGCCAGATCGTCGGGTGAGTCACTATTGAAAATCCAGTGTATAGGCTTGCAAGCCCCGTTAATTTCAATGTCGAAAATGGCTTCGGGCACGCTATTCTGGGCAGCAGGATCGTTTGCATCTGGAAGAACTTTCTCTGCCTGATCTCGTGCACGGCATGCCCGTTTCATGACTCTTACATAGCCCGACTTCCCGCTTCCGTTTCCACCGTAGATCACCGTCATTCCCGATGGTACGAAATTCAGTTTCTGCCTCGGTGCGATTCGGTTCACATGCACAAAATCCCGTATCGCCTTCAGAACAACCTTCTCGCCGGCTTGAAGCACCGGCGGCAGATGAGTAGCCTTGAGCGGTTCGGGTGTTAATTCCAATGGGTTAGGTAACCCATGGGCTGCTTTCAGTAGGGTATAAAGCTCCGCATAATCATCGATAGACAGTCCAGTCTCTTGTTGAAATAAACGACGCGCCGCATCACGTTGCCAGGAAGGTAGCTTCTCTTCTGACCACTTGAGAATTTCATCAATCAATGCCATCACACAACCTTGAACACCTTCATCATTTCATCCCCCATATAATAGACAACCTTCACCGCAATCCGCCCGGATTTGGGTTTATAGAACGCCCGTGAGGTGACGGTGACGCCAACGCGGGAAGCTCATTCGCTCATTTCTTGACGATTATCGTTGTTCTTTCTGTTGCAGCTATCGCCTGGTAATCTTTGGCCCGATATAAACCACATACAGCGATTCGTTAGCACTTATCGGCCAAGAGAAATGAATTCTTATCTTGGGTGAGTTTACTTTTCCGTGCCAGGCGCAGAACAGAGTTTGGCCGTTATTGGCTGGATGATTGAAGGTAAGCTCTGATTTAAACTCATTCTTATCTTTGTCTGATGAATCCGTAAACCAAGTTTTTTTACCCGTGAAGTGATCCTGATATACGCGTTGCCCTTCGGCGGTTCTTTGTCCTTGCGCATCAGAACAACTTTTTAACTTATCCAAGGTTTCCAATAGTTCAACAATACGTTGAGCTGCACTATTAACAAAGGGATGACCGCACAATGGTTCAAAACTATCAGCAGCAAAAGTCAAATTGGTACAGCGGGATTGCACGACAGAAGCCAGTTGTTTCCAAGATTGTATCGATGGTGATGCGACATGTAGGGCAATTTCAAGCGTGCTGATTTCACAATGATTAGGAACGTCAATACTGGTGATATCATCACGGTGCCAGATAACAGGGATGGGCGTAAACAGCCAATCTGAAGGTACTAGGCTGACTAATTGGTATTCACTACCGTTAAAGCAGCGGAATGCTGCCTCACCCAAAGCCGTATCCGTTACCACCCGCCCTTGGTATTCCAAATAATCATCGGGTTCATGGCAGCATTCATCCTCCCAAAATGGCCCGTGTTGGGTCAGCCAACCCATCACTGCTCGGCGTTCATCTTGATTTAATTGCTGAACGGCTTGTTGCATGGTCAGCCTATGAGTGACTTGAGCCTGTGCTACGTTGCGGTGGCAATACAACTCACGGCCAAACTGCCGCATCTTGATTCGTACGCACATAATAGATTGGAGTGCCTTCTGAAAACAAGGAACACTTGGAAATTGCCCATGCAGGGATAAATCGTTTAGCAGTACTTGCATCAATCCCATCCTGCAAAATGGTTCATATCTTTGTCGAACTGGTCAAAGAACCCGTCAGGCCATGTATCAATGTTGCCAGTTGCATCTATTTGTGGACTGACCACTTGATCCATATCAGCAGAGCGCGGTCTGAAAAAATGAAGCGCAACCTGATCAGGCTGAATTCGATCTGCTTTGACGGCGCGGCGAATGCCATTAAGTACATGATCGCTGTGCGTTTCAACGATAACCTGCACCCCAGCGCAAGTAACTTCCGCTAAAAATTTCCCCATCAATGCCTGTCCAGCAGGATGGAGATGCACTTCCGGGTTTTCAATCAACAGAATGTCTTCTTTAACGGCTGACAGCGCAGCGATCACAATGGGTAAAACTTGCGTAAGACCAAAACCAACGTGGATTGGGCGATGAAAGTCCGTGTCGTTGGAAGTTCGTAATCCGAGCGTAACAGCATTGGCTTGAGGGACTTGCTGTACAATCAACGCACACCCTGGAAAAAACTGCTGCATCCTTGCTTCGACTTGACGGAGTCGTTTATTCGCTACTCCTTGAATTACAAGTCCATCAAGGACTGGTTCGTCCCGTCCCCAATGCAATACACTCACCGCATGTTCGCCGGCAGGCCCTACAACAGGTGCAATCTGACGATCTTCAAGCGTATAAACTTCACGGGGACCTATCCGCTCAGCAGTAATATAAGCAAGACCACGGAGGCGATTAGCTAATGACGAATTAACGCTTGCTTTGGGTGGCAACAAGAACTGTAATGAATCTGGTTGTTTATTTGATACTTGGTCAATAGATACAGAGTCCACTGCCATGGACATTTCTGAGCGTTCTCCGTCGAAAGTCCATAAGAATGTTTGTTCGTTATCTCTGACACCAATCTCGAAAGTCCGCCTACCATGAACTTTGTCCACTACATCTAACACTGTCCCTAATTTGACAGCTTCCCCATTTAACATCAATCGTGTAGACCACTCGTGTTCACGCATGGTCTGATGAAGTAAGACTAATGCTTGTAATGCAGAAGATTTACCCGATGCGTTTGATCCTGACAAAAGTGTGAGATGGCCCAGAGGCAAATGGAGCAATTCAAAACATTTGAAGGTTTTAAGATCAAGACGAGTGAGCATCAAATACCTCCGCGAACATTTTTTGAGTTTCTTCGAAACGATGCCTCACTCGATCAGGATTATTCGGACCAGATGTAATTGACCACACGAATTTCTCAATTTTAATCAAGGCATAAAAACGTTTTTTAAGTTTTTCAGCGTGATTTACAATCTGATCATGAGAATGCTTAGCCAGTCCGGTAATCATGACATCCCAAAGCGAAGCATTCAGGATGCCTCGTCTGTCCTGACCGGGAACATGCTTTCGGAAGGTATGATCTTTAAAAAGATAGTAATTGTTTTGAAGCGAACTTTGAAACTCATTGGAAAGCTGAGCAAGCGATGCTTCATTTAAACCGTCCATTCTTTTTAAGGCCATGGCAAGCCATTCATCCATGTCACCTTTGTAGATATCAAGGGGCAATAATCGAAATGCGCAAAAGCGATTAACAAATTCCCTATCGCGCATAGTTTTAGTGGTAAGACTGTTTCCTGTTGCCTGTTTAAAAAATTTTGTTGCAGCTTCTTTCTTTAGAAATTGAGTCGCTGGCCCATTGAACAAGCAATTACGCATTTGCTGCCGAGTCAAAGGAATTCCTCCATTGACCCGTTCGAAGATATCTAACCTTGCGCGTTCTGGCACCTTGGCATCAATGATGTAGAGAATCAGATTGCAGTCTTCGATACGGTTTTTAAGCTTGGGTGAGAGATCACTGAATCGCTTCTTGTCGAGATCAGCTTGATTGGGAAGCTTCAATCGAAATCCATTATTGACGAAACGACTAAAGGTCGAAAGTCGCTGTAAGCCATCTACTACGATCATTCTGCCCTTATCATCTTCTCCAAGATAAAATACAGGCAAGGGAATCCGCATCAGTACGGATTCGATAAGTTTGCTCTGTTTATCATCGAGCCAAATAAAATCACGCTGGAAATCTGGATCCATGACAAAAGAGCCTTGTTCAATTCGACGTAATACATCATGAACTGTGCGGGTCTCATTTCTGATCAATAAGGTGTCAATCGGGTATTCGCCTAAAGATTCATATTCATCCTCTTCAATGCCTTCAATTTCCTCGGTGTCAGTATTTTTATCTTGAATGCTCATTCGATCCTCGTTTACTGAGTTTTTTACTCACAATTGGATTTTTTGTTAATTCTACTGATTTTGTCATAAAAAGTATTGTCTCGAAAAATCAGTAAAAAATATTATTTCGTTAAATTTCATCATGTTACTTTCATCACCTCATCCCCCAGATAATTGACAGCCTTCACCGCAATCCGCCCAGATTTGGATTTATCGAAACGCCTTGATGTGTCACTATTGAGTGCTGCCCAGGCTTCTTCGTTGATAATTGTGCCTGCGCCACCATCCCTCCGCGTCTTCCAGGCTTGGGAATCAGTGTAACGAACTTTAGCGTAGCAGCGGTTTCTGATAATCTGCCGCAGGCGCTCAGCGCCCAGTGCCGACCTGGGTAGTCGTAAGGAGAGGCGAGCATAGGATGTTGGAAGAATGGATTATTCATAAGTCAGCCAGATCAATTATGACATACTGGTCTATTATGAACTTTCCTAAATTCTCAAGACATGCAACCATCTGCACGGGTTAACTGACGATTTGTATACGGCGCCATGTTCGACATCCAGATACGTTACCATCTTGTCTACTCAACTTCTCACCAATGTAAAATCGGGCGTATTGTAAATTCGCCATTGATTTTAATACGTAAACAACCATGGCTCTATGGCATAACCAATCGACAATCAAACTTGCAAGCCTTCTTGCCACCGATACGGAAAAGGGGCTCAGCGATCAGGAAGTTGCTGCCCGGCTTCGCCGCTATGGGCCTAATAAATTACGCCAGGGCAAGCGCTTCTCCGCCTTTACAATCTTTGCAAGCCAGTTCAAAAGCTTCGTTATCTGGGTGCTGATGGGTGCAGCAGCCGTTTCCGTCGCACTGGGTGAAACAATTGACGGTATCGCGATTATGGCGATTGTCATGATCAATGCAGTCATTGGTTTCGTGCAAGAGTTTCGCGCCGAGAAAGCCGCCGCCGCATTGGCACATCTGGCGGCACCCCATTGTCGCGTAGTGCGTAACGGTCATAGCATGGTGGTTGCCGCGACCCAAATTGTTCCGGGCGATATTCTGCTGCTGGAAGGCGGCGATCTGGTTGCTGCGGATGCTCGTCTGATCGAGGCAGCGGTGCTCCGCACCAACGAAGCACCGCTTACCGGCGAATCTCAAGTAGTCGACAAGCGCTCGGACAGCCTACCCACGGAAACCCCACTGGCTGAGCAAAAGAATATGGTTTTTCTCGGCACCAGCGTCACCGGCGGTTCCGCTCGCGCTTTGGTGGTGAATACCGGAATGGAGACGCAACTCGGTCAGATCGCCACACTGCTGGAAACCGCAGAAAGTGGCGAAACCCCGCTGCAACAAAGGCTCAATCGGGTAGCGCACCTGTTGTTGTGGGCTTGTCTAGGAGTCTGTCGGACTTAAGGTTGATCTACTGCGCAAATGGGACAAGCGGTTCATATTACCCTGATTTTTCGTTGCATAGAATGACTATGCGCCTCAAAATCCGGCCAATCTATCCTCGCTTTCCCACTTTGCTCGCT
>JAUXRH010000032.1 GCA_030682075.1 Nitrosomonas sp. | reverse complement strand
ATTATGGAGACAATTGAAGAGCACATAAATCATTTCTTTGTGCAAGCTCTGCAGTTAGATCATTTTACGTTGAAACAGGAAGCCTTGGATAATGAAGATTAGTGAGATTCCATTCAATTTTGAACTCCGAAACTTGAGTATCTAAAAGGTTCTTTCTTAAAACCTCCAAATTGTCTTCACTCTGAAAACTAATTCGCAGGTTAAACTAAAAACCGGCTATCGATTCTATGCTGAAAATTATTGGTAGGCACATGTTCAACTGATTTTTTTAGGTTAAAGCAAACTCAAGGAGACATTTCTATTTGGGAGAAAGGGGACATTACTACTTTGTGCTAACATTTTGCAAGTGGCTCTAATGACGGAACTTCAGAAAATGGTGCGATTACATTAACTTGCGATTCCCCGTGGTCTTGCCACGAGGTTGTTTATCGAAACAGTAAAAATCAAACCAAAGGGCTGATGGGAGATATTTTTTAAATCAAAGCCATTGGTGCCTGGACGTCTGTTACTATCCCGGTTAATGCCAGCGGCATCTTGACTATATAACCAGTTTTTTCAGGTTTTTTTCTTCGGCAACTGTCAGCAGCCTTAAGCACGGCAAGTAGCCATCATGAACGATTCCATGCGCCTCAACGTGTTTCTGCGAACGCAGCATGCCGACCAGATAGGAAATAACTTCCTGTGTGATCGTTTGACCTGGCACCAGCACCGGTATGCCCGGCGGGTATGGCGTAATCTGGTCCGCACATACTCGGCCATCCAGACTGGTATTTATTTTATCCTGCTCATCCAGTAGCGGCATCAGTTCACCGCCGCAATAGAATGCGTCACGTGGCAGATATTTCAGCTCAGTGAAGCGCGGGATTTCGGGTGTCATGTAAAGCCGTCGGGGTGCGCGGCCTTCACGCGAGATGCGCATCAGCGCATCGTAGAGACGGGACACTTTGCTGCGCGTGGTGCCAATGGTGAGTAACAAGGTGAGGGTGTTGAAAGTAGATTTCTCCACTTGGATGTTGTAACGCTCGAATAGCTCCTGAATTAATTCTTCCACGGTAAAACCGCAACGAGAAATATCGACCGTAACCTTGGTGGGGTCGAGCTGGATATTGTCATGTTTTACTTCATCTGGCAGCAAATCGGCCAGCTCCAGCACCTGGAATACCCCGGTGGAATTGATTTGCATGCGTAATTCCGTGGTCAGCTCCAATGTGCGCGCAAGCAACTTGTAGCCTTCCAGCATGATCTGCTTACGTGCGATATCGAGACTCGCAATCATGCTGTATTGCGGGCTGGTCGAAGTATGCATGTTGAAATTTTCGCGGAACAGATGTTCGTTGAAATCGGCGTCGTTAACGTGAATCATGCTGGACTGCGAAAAGGCAGATAGCACCTTGTGTGTACTCTGGGTGGCATAGTCTGCGCCAGCCTCCATGGCGGTGGGGCGGAAAGCCGGGTGAAAACGGGCAAAACCGTACCAGGCTTCGTCGATGATGACCTTGATACCGCTGGCATGCGCTGCTTGAATGATTGGCGCCAAATCGTAGCGCAAACCGTCATAAGTGCAATTGGTGAGTATCAGTGCCTTGGCGTCGGGATGTTCTTTGATCGCGTTGAGCAGCGTCTGTTTGGGCACCGGTCCGTAAACGCTGAATTTTTTGTTGACGGAGGAGTCGAGATAAACCGGGTGGGCACCGGATAATACGACACCGTGATGTACCGACTTGTGGCAGTTACGATCCAACAATAGCTTTTCACCGGGTGCCAGCAGTGTCTGGAAGATCACTTTGTTGGCGGTGGAAGTGCCGTTGGTCGCAAAAAATGTGCGGCGTGCGCCGAATGCCTTTGCCGCAATTTTCTGCGCTTCTGCAATAACGCCCGTGGGTTCCATCAACGAATCAAGCATAGGCACTGACACCGACAGATCCGCGCGAAAAACGTGTTCGCCGAAGAATTCATAGAAATCGTTAACCCAAGGACTATCGCGAAGCGAATCACCGGAAGAGTGTCCGGGTGTATGCCAGGAATCCTTTGCCATCAGCACATAATGCTTGAGTTGATCATAAAACGGTGTCCGCGCTTTATCCTGAAGCTGGGCGTTGAGAATACGGTATATGCCCCGGTAATCGCGTTCTTCACGATAGAAGTAGCCATCTACCGTTTCGGAAAAAAGCGCATCCACCACTTCATCCGCCTGTTCCTGCGCGATCAGGATATAAATGTTCAACTCAGGGCGAAAACGGGTAATTTTCTGAACCAACGATAATGCGGACATTTGCAGATCGTGTGAACGCTTTCCTTCACTTTTTAAGGTATAAAGCCGATCGTCTACCACGACCGCCTGAATATCGCCATCTTCTTCAATTGACTGGAGTGCCTCATGCGCGGTTGTAACACCGATAAAGCTGATGCCAAATGGATTCTCCATTGACTTGGCAGCCGCGTTCAACCCCTTGATAAATTCTTTCAATATCAGTTTTTCATCGTTGATGATGAGGATTCGGCTGATTGGTTTTTTCATGAAACAGGTCTCATCGAAATTAATACGTTAAGTTGCCGTTCACTTTCCTGATTTTCGCTTGATATAGCGCCATGGCGTTCGCAGGTAAACTGTTCATAATCGGGTACTGGCATAAATGGATCGGCGTATCGCTTGTATCATTATAGCTCTTAAGAAACACCTCTCAACCAGCTGATTTTAAAAATCGGAATTAAGCGGGCTGTTCATTGACGACGAGTTTCATTCCCATTTTTTCAGCACGCTGGGCTAGTTGCCGCAACACTCTTTCGCGATAGCGTTCTTCGTAGTAGCTCTGCCCCTGATCGGTATACTCTTCACCTTTGGTAAGCATGGTGTAGATCAGGCGCGCCAACTTGCGAAGTGCCCTGCCGTGGGGAAGCGCGACATGTCCGCCCCGGTCTCGGAGATCACCGCAAGCGCGGTGGTGACGTCAATGCCGTCGATGCGCGTAAGATCAACTCCGCACATCCTGAACAATTGCGTGCGCAGGTCAAACTTCGGCGTGTTGCGGGTGCGACCACGCTTCTTCCCCTTCGCGGGTTCGCCGTCATGAACTTGCAGGCTTTGCAATTGCCTATCGATCTCACAGTCGCACTCGGCGAGCTGTGTGCCGATGAAATCGAACATATCCAGCGCTTGCTTGAGCGCAAACAGATGCTCTGCGCGCCAGTTGCCTTGCAGGCTTTTTGCGATCTCGTCAGCGGTAGCACGAATGCGAACATTCTTCATCGCGGCC
>JAUXRH010000333.1 GCA_030682075.1 Nitrosomonas sp. | reverse complement strand
TGTACTTCCCTTAACTCGTTTAGTTGCTCTGTCTTGACCGGCTTGAACGCTTCTTTGGCTTTCATCCATCGGCTGTATTGGCTTTCTGCATTTTTGTCAGCGGGTGAAGGTTTGTAATTGTCCACTGGTGACTGCTGTGATTTCCTGTGAGCTGCGGCCTCGAATGCGCCGAATTTTGCTGGCAAGTTTTTCAACCCAACTTTAGAAAGTTGAATACCACCCTTTTCACCGGTTGGACAAACAACAAACCCTGCGCCTTTTTCCTTAATTTCACAGCCGTATGCTGCCGCTGCCGCGTGAAGATCCTGCCAACTTTTTGAATGCTTGAGCCGGTCACCAATGCGAATTTCTGTCGCCCACGACTGAAATGATTTCTCACCGGAATAGATTTCTTTTTTTCTTGCCTGATCGGTAATTGAAGAGGATTTTGCTTCACGACTGGCTATACGTTCCTCGCGTGGAATTTCAACAATCTGCCCTTGCTCATCTACTTTGTGCAAGCCGTTGTCACGCGGCAAATTGTGTCTCGTTTCAATTTCACGGCAAACTTTGTCGCGATTGATTTTGTCATGCCAAAGCGGATTGCCTCGATGTGGTTTCTCTTTTTCGATTCGGCTGGCAAAGATATGAAGATGCCAATAACCGTTGTCGTTGTGCAGGAATGTGGCGAAGTGGTTTTTATCCAATTCCATCTTTGCCAACATCGAGTCCTCGGTGTCTCGTAAAACCGCTTCGCTAGGCTTGTCCTGGTTAAACGACACAACGAAGTGAGCCAGTTTTTTATCAGCTCCGACACGCGTGTTCAAATCACAATACGCTTGCATTTCAATTGCGGCCAGCTCGATCAGCTCCGCCATGTCCTGCCCCACGAACACACCATCATCAATTAGGCCAAAATTTCCAAGGCGTGTGCGATGTGATTTGTCTAGCAGCTCACCAGTCTCAAGATCAGGCTTTAAACCTTCACCATATTTGAGTGCGGCCATTGCCGATGACTTGCCATCTTTCCGTCCTGCTATGCGTTTTGAGATCATGACTTTCCCGTTAAATTTTTAACGGCCTGCACAACCTTCTTTTGTGCATCTTCAATTTCGCGCAGGAGTTTTACAACATCCGCATGAGTTTGTAGGTTCGGTGAACCTTGCGGAAAAGAACCTGAGAGCCAACCTTTAAGCAAACCACCAAGGCGACCAAGATCGGCGCGAGTAACTGCAAGTTCAACAATTGCGTCCTGGTCAGTCTTAGAGTTTGGTGTTGATTTGAAAATTGTTTGGCGGCAAAGCTCGCCCATAGAGATTCCAAAAGCGGCGGCACGCACCTGCAATTTCTCCTTTTCTTCTGGTGAAGCACGCACACCAATGGTCAAAGTTTTAACTCTTGATTCAGAGCGAGCAGCCATTTCTGTTCCTCATTTTCATGTTCAATTCAGCCGATAGGCAGAACCAGCTCGCCGCCAGGCGCAGGGCAAAACATCACGAATAAGGCGAAGCCGTTGAGTGTGTTTTATGGCGGTGCAACCGTCATCCGTCCTGCCCTTGTTTTTACAACATGAGTATAACTATATAAAGATGTGTGTCAACAGGTATAACTATATAAAGCATATTCAAATCATATAAAGTCATAGTAGAATTACGCACGCTATTAAAACAGGCCAATCATGCATAACGACGTTGAGGAACTACTGTTAAAGAGAAAGCAACAACTCAAAGAGAATCCTAATCTGCTCAAACGCAAGTGGATTGAGCCTTACTCACCTCGCATTAAAAATATGTTGGATCTGGATATTCCACTCCCAATGATTAAGTCTTGGCTTCATGAAAAAAAAGCAATCAAGATAACGCTTCAAACCTTGAGAAACTATGTTGTAAAAGAATTTGGTGAAGATTTCTATAAAGAATATTGCTTAAGAAATGGTTGGCAGAAAACCAAGAAAAATCAGACTGAAAAAAAACATGTTGAGCCAATTGAAAAAAAATCAGCCGTTAAAGTGGATGGGGTAATTCCAGTACCGGAAAGACCTGTGACTATAAATCATGTATCAGAGGAAGAACTTGAAAAGTTACTTAACACCCATTTTGACCCAAAAGATATTCCCAGGAGGCCACTGCCAGATGAAGAGTAATTAGGAAATATTGACTAGTATAAAGAAAAAATAACGCCTCTTATGTGGGCGTTTTTTTATGGGGGAATGGAAAGACACTATGCTTCGCTGCGCGTGCTGCGCACTTGCGTATTTAGAGGGGTAAAAATGATTTAACAAAAAAGTAAAACAGTCGGAATTCTTATATAGGAAATTCATTTTATTAAAAAACAATAAAGAAATAAAAAAGCAAATAAAATAAAAATAAAGTGTTTACAACAAGCGAAAAAGGAGTAAAATTAAACACAGCAGGCAGAATGTGTTAATCAACTTTAGGGGGTATAGATGGCTTCAAAAAAAGAAGTAGATATTGCAACGATTGAAAAAGTGAAGAAGTTTTTGGAAAAAGTCCCATCAAAAGAACCAACCACTAAACCGCTGATTGAAGCCCTTGAAGAACTGAAGCCAGCGATTGAAATTGCAATTGAAAGAGGGCATACCAGGCAAGAAATTGCAGACATGCTTGTTGAAAAGGGAATTGAGGTTAAACCGTATCACCTCAAAAACCTGTTCGCAAAACAGCGTGAAGAAACACCAAAGTAATTTTTAAGAAGCGGCGGTTTGAAGTGCTACCAACACAAAAAACCGCCTAACCACAACAATCTGATTGGAGATCATCATGGCTAAGGTCAATTCTACTACAACAGTCCACAGCGGCTATCAATTCAGCGGCGCAGCAACTCCGCTTTCTTCACTTACAAAAAATTCAGTTTTACTCCGGCTGGGCGCCAAGCTGCATAAGCAGGCCATTCGCATGGCAGAATCCGAAGAGAATCAGCGGTTTTTTCATTACAGACCAGTTCACATTCCTCAAAATCTGCGTCATATTTTCCAATAATTAAAGGTTGCACATTTGCTAGTTTGTAGCAAGTAATCAATATGTTAGCTTTATTCCTACATAGGAAAAATGTGCTACAGTAATCTTTGTTTTTTATTTAAAGGGGAATTGAAATGAAAATTGAAAAACTGGTTTCAGCGATGAGTAGGAAATGGCAGATAGCATTGTTTGTTTTTATGGGCTTATTTTTGCTCAGTGCGGTCATGTTGACCACAAAAAAAGAAAACTTGCTTGGTGAAATTTTGATGTTGCTCATCTTTGTGCCTGTGATTTACCTCAAGTTTAGGGCTGAAAATCTCAACAAAAAAAACGGGGGAGAAAAATGAAAATGAAAAAAACTTTTCTTCTCCTTTCGCTCCTAGTCGCTTTGCCCGTGCAAGCTGGCTCAGTAGGCGGTGTAAATGGCGCGATGGAAACGACTCAGTATCTAAATTACACCGAGTTGTACAACCAGACCAATCAAAGTATGTCGCAACTGCAAACGCAGATCCGCCAACTTTCAACTTTACAACAGCAAGTCGCATCTGGTCGAATTTTGGACTGGGGGCAAGCAAAACAGGTAATCGCAAACACAGCCGGAACAATTCGCCAGGCGCAAGCGGTTGGATACGACTCCGCAGTGATGGCAAGCCGGTGGAGCCAATTGTACCCAGACTTCAACAGCAGATCTGGCACTAACTACATTCAGCAGTATGCTGGCTGGAGCAAAGAGTCCAACAATGCTATTAAAACCGCGCTGACTGTCAATGGCCAACAGGTACAGAACTACCAAAACGACCAAGCAACAAGGGCCAGTCTGGAACAGTTAAGTGCCGATGCAAATGGCTCGCAAAGCCAAATTGCGGCGGTGAATGCAACCAACCAGATCGCAATGGGGCAATACGATGAAATGCAAAAATTGAGACAGATCCAAGTGGCTCAGAACGGCGCGATGCTGACCTACATGCAAGGCCAGCAGCAAGCAGCTGATCAGAAAACCGCTCAGGACGATGTGCTGAGAAAGATGACCAGCAGACAACCTCAAAGCAAAACCTACAACGAAGTTTTGAAAAATTACCAATAAGGAAAAATCATGAAAATCGTTAAATCAACAACTCTCTTTGTTCTGTTTTCCATAGCTCTGGCGGGATGCACTAAAAATGAAACACCTGCATCAGTCGCAGTTGAAAGTCAGGCCGTATCAGCTGTACAGCAAACTCAAGAACCAGATTTTAAATCAATGACTGATGAAGAAAAGAAAAAAATAATCAGGAACGATGAACACCGCACTCGATCCTACGAAGAATTGCAAAAAGCCTATAAGTGAGAATGAAATGAATAAGAAATCAATTTTTTTCTTACTGGCAATTTTTGGGACACTTCTTGCCTTTCCAGTAGAAGCTGCTCCACCTGCTGGTTCAATGGCCGATGTTGGAGGACAAGTACAACTAGCCTCTCTAAAGTTTTACGACAACATTCAAGGTATGGCCATGAATTTGTTATTTGGCCTGTTTGGTGTTGCCTTTGTTTGGGAAACCATCAACATGGTTCTGAAGCGTTCTGAATTTCAGGAAGTGGTGGTTAACACAGTAAGGGCAATGATCGCTGTGTTGACCTATTCAATGTTCATAAAATATGGGTCTGTTTGGATGCAGGCCATTGTAGATAGTGTAAAAATAATGGCTTCCACTGGAGCAGGTGTTCCGACTGCATCGCTTAACCCGGCAGCAATTATGGCGATGGGAATTGATCTTCAAGACCAGATGATTCTCAATTTCAATCAGCAATCTGGTGGAGATACAATCATCGGTGCGCTTTCAAACTTTTTTCCGTCCCTCATGATTGTCTGTGTCGTTTTAATTCTTCTCTTAGCCTTTGGATTGATCGCATTCAATTTATTTTTGGCATATACCGAAATGTATTTGCTAATTGCAGTAGCTCCACTTCTTTTTGCAATGGGTGGATCAAAGTGGACACGCGACAACGCCATGAAGCCTTGGCAAAGCATGATCGCAGTTGGAGTCAAAATTGCTGTAATAGCTATTATCGCTAACGTTGCTATTCAAGCAATACCTGCATGGGGTACTCAACTTTCAACATGGAAAATTGATAATTGGACTCCGCTCTGGGATGTCGCTATGTCTGCTTTGGGCGTGGGAGTTCTGGCCTTGATGGCACCAAAATTAGCCTCAGCAGCATTGGCTGGTGGATCCGCAATGTCTGCTGGTGATGCAATCCAAGCTGGAGGCAACATAGGCGGCATGGCAACGGGAGTTGGGGCAGCTGCACTTGGAGTTGCTGCGGCCGGAGCCAGCGGGGCTAGCAAAGCCGCGCAGGCTTTAGGTGGTGCAGGCGCGGAAGCGGGTGGAGTGGCCAAGGCTCTCAAGGCAGGATTTGACCAGAATAGAAATGCAGGAATGGGATTTGCTGAGTCCGCTGCAAGAGCGCCGGTGCCAGGAATCAAGAGTGCGGCTAATATGGCCGGTGTCAAAATGGCTGAGACTGGGAAAAGTCTAACTGAAGGAGGGAAAGGAATGCTTGCTCAAGCAGGTGAGGCCATAAATAATTCTGTTGGTGGACAGGTAGCATCCAAGATTAGCGAGGGTAGTAACGCTTCAGCTGCGGGGGGGCAGGAAAGTACAAACACACCTACCGGAAATAGCGCTTCAACTCCAGAATCTTCACCATCAAAAACACAAAATACAGACACCCCTTCAAAAAACACACCAGGAAATGCAACAGGTGCTTCTATTGGTGGTGGGAATCAACCATCATATCAAAGTCAGACCCAACCAGAACACTCAAGATTACTAGACAAATTGGCACATATGCGAGACTTTGTTCCGCCAGAGGGAATGGTGAGCGGCGGGAGTGTATCTCACGTACATGATAGCTAATCAGATTGCAAAGCTTATCAAAGCCGCCTTCGGGCGGCTTTTTGTTTGAGAGAAGCAAAAGAACGTGTATTTAAACGCGGTTTAAGCGGCTTCTACGCGACCACCTATACCCATGCCAGGCACGTTCGCTGCAAATTGATTCTATGACTGCTCCGCAAGTCTGGTGGGGGTTGTAATTCAGATGGATTGAACGGCGATTTTACTGCTCATGTTATTTTCCCCTCTGAAACCCACAAGCGCAGCGCGTAGCCGCAGGCGTGAGGTTTTTGGCACTAGCCCGCATGGGCTGTCTGCTGATTTACACATAGCCGTTCAGGAAATTGCGCTGGCCGTGGCTCTTGATGCTATTTTGCAAAACTGGTTTTGACTGTCCGCTCAAAAGTGCTGTGGTTGTGTGTAGGCCGCTGCTCTGCAAGCGACTAGCGCGCAGAAAGGATCGGCGTAGCCGCCATTATTGGTTTTGGGGAAGGGGGAGCCGCCGAAGGTGGGGGAAACACCCGAAGGGGGTTGCCCCGTGTTTCCGCCGGTTTTTTTGTTATCCACAAAACTACGGGGTTATTACTTGTAGTATGAATACTTGAAAACAAATACCTGTAAGGAATACTTGTATATATATGGTGCTTTTGTATAAAACCGCTGTACGTCAGAAATCATAAGGGCTACAGCGGTTTTTTTGCAAAAAATTATGAGGGTGTTTCAGCGTAGTCATGAGAGCGTTTCAGCGTAGTCATGAGAGTGTTTCAGCGCGCATCGTTTTTTGCCATCAGCATCAAGTCCTTTGTTTGTATGGCTTGAGGCCACTTTCAAGAAATGAGAGTGTTTCAGCGTGGGTAACTCTTTTAGCTAACAGGCTTATTCACAAGCTATTTCACAAGCTTTGGGGGAATATGTGGAGCGCTAGGGGAAAGAAGCAGCCCATCTTTTCTTGGCTCAATATTTGCCTGCGGATAAAAAAGAATGACTTCATTCAATCGTTTTTTGAACTCTTTTTTGAAGTCCAGCACACCTCTTGGTGTCGCTGCATAATTGGCACCAAACTGCCCTTTCAAATTAATCCAAGGGATAAGAACGTCTTTTCTAGTGATGAATAGTCTGTATACAGACCAAACATATATATCCATTGCCAAAGGGCTATGGCGTAGAGAATGCAGCACGCGCATGTCAATTGGAACGGGGCGATCAGTAATCATTTTGTAAAAGTCTTCGGTAAGACTTAGATGCGAATCGAAAAGTCCAGCTTCTTCAGGTTTTCGTGGATTCCAAAGCAGCTGCGCCCCCCTCACCATCATAATATTCTCAACACCAAAGGCGTTATGTGCTTTTTCGTCTTCCTCCATTATTGAAACGACCGATGAAAATAGACTTTTAGCTTGCGATTTCAAGCGGGTAATATCCCCTCGTTCTCCACCGCTGTTGCTCAGTCCAAGCTTGTTCATGAATTCGCGAAGCGAATTTCCCATTACTAAATCTGGACTTTTTGTTATAACCGCTTCGGTGGAAATCCATGCCGTCAAAATTCTTGGAATTGCGCCATAAGGTAAGCCAACTTTTCGTGGTGCGTGAATTGACAGAGTGTATATACCATTGCTGCGCTCAAACTCATTTGCCTTAATTTTTGAATGCGGCAAGGTCGTTTGAGCAAGTGCGCGCGCCATAAATCCAAGCTGTCCGGACGCTTTCACGTCTGCCGCCTCTATTTCTAATGCTTTGGAAATAAGATCGGAAGTGCGAGAGGATATTAACGCTGTTGTGGTACTCTTTTCTTCAGCCATGATGATCTCCTACTTAGGTCGTTGTGGTGAGGCGTGTATGGGTGCTACAACACCCCTACATGCCGCTTTCAAGCAGGCCATGCCTGCGATGTGTGTAATACGCGAATTATCTCCACTCGTTTGGCCGTGGGGCGAACACGGTAGATCACTACAAAATTTGTCCTGGCAATCACCAGCTCGCGAGTGCCTTTTTTCCGCCCAGCGTGGCCGATCTCTGGATGCGCGGCAAGGTGGTTAACTTGCGCCTCGATGCGGTCATCATGCTCAATGGCTGCTCTCGGGTTTTCTTCCGCGATGTAATCAATCAGCTCATCCCTGTTTGCTATTGCCTTGGGTAGCCATGCAATGATCATGCTGCGGCCTCAAGGCGTTTTTCCAACGCCCGACGCTTGGCTGCAAAATGTTGTTGAGCTTCCTCATTGGAAACCCATTTCGTGTTGGGATCATCGGCTTCTTTGATGCCTTCCTCGATCTGCGACCGAAACCACGTATCGTAAGCAGCCGCCTCGTGAGCGTGCTTCAACCGTTCTGCAGAGTCGGGGCGTGCTGGGCGCATAACATCATCCCTGCTGAAGTTGCTGGCATCCAGACTATCGAGCCTGAAAATCCTCAGCTCATTGGTGACATAACCCATACAAGCATCCAAGCTGCGCCACTTGCGCGGCTTGTCTGTTCTTTGCGTGCCTAGCGGCTTTTCAGTTAACCCCATTTTGAGCATGATTGACCATCCGCCAGGTTGGCCAATGATGGACGCGCCTCGAATGGCACAAGCCTCTACCATTTGTCGAGCTAAAGCCGTGTCTATCGTGTTACTCATAAAATCCTCACGCTGGTGATTAAAATTTAACTGTTAGTATTATGTTTTTTATCTGTTAAAAATGCAACTGTGTATTTGCAAAATGTCGAACTTGTTTGTCATAACGCCCGTTGTACGTCATTGAGGTTTTGTGGGTATCGGGATATGCTGGCGAACATGAAACCATCCAAACCAAACGACAAAAATACTGACGTGTATTTGCGCGAGGTGAAGCGTGACTACCAAGCGGACGGCCTTGCGAAAATAAAGGCCGGTTTGGTCTCTGAGCAATCGCATCACCTTTTTGGCCTGAGAAATATTGAGAAGCTAAAAATCACATATCGCGATGTTGATTATGACTGACAGGCTTTGTGAAGTGCGGACTTGATTTCGATTACATGGCCGGTTGCCGGTGCGTGTTCAAGATCGTCCGTCCACCTAGTCACGGTAAGATCCTAGGCTTGATTGAATTCTCTGAATGATCGCGTCCACGGCTTCTTCTGTAATTCCGGTTTTTGTGTCAACTAAAAACAGCGACGTGCAGGCAGGCGAAAAATAACGCGCATAGTCATCAATCGCAAGCCATGAATGCCGATACCCATTGCCGGACAACCACAAACGGCATTCGCTTTCACGTCGATAGTATGGATATACACGGAACGCGCCAGGCTCATGCAAAACATAGGGCGTGGTGCCAATAAAACGATGTGCCAGATCCTCACCACCGCCCTGCGTACAGAAGTCGATCAGTTCCTGAACCGTGTGCATTTCACGCCATGAAGTCGAAAATACCAGGTTCACCTCCGGACAGGCGCGCATGATTTGCCACAACAGCGGCAGGCGGCAAAAGTCCGGCTCATGTCGCAGGTGAGGATGCAGCACGCCATCAAAATCAAGGCATAGGATCATAATTTCTCCGGCAAATCATCCAACGCCTCGGCCAGTGAGATAGGTTTTTTGCCAGCTACGGTTTTCAACCGTGGACGTTCACTTGGTCGGCATTCGAGATTTGCATCTTCACCGCCTGCGGCTCCAAGCGTTAGCTCTGTCAAACATTTCAGCGATACATTGTAGTATTGCATCATGCTCACCTTAGGCAGCAAAGCGTTGAAGATTGTTCTGGCAAGTTCTCGACGGCCTGGCAATTGGCTTAGGATCAGCTTACCTACAGCGAGTTGGATTTCTTGTGTGATTTGTCTGCGGTCTTTTGGCATGGCTATTCTTCTGATTTTGTTTCCGGATGACTAATACACTACAGTTACTATACAAGCAGTTATTTTGTATAGTAACTGTCACATACCCCTTTTTATCGCGAATTTCCAAGCAAATTGTAGGCTTCGAGCGTCCACTAAAGCATGATGCCTTTGTCTTCCGTTGGCTTTCCAATATTCAGCAAGCCCTTGTTCATAGCGTCGAATCTGATAGTCATGATTGAAATAAATCGTGCCACATTTTTTACGTAGGTTTTTAGGCCAGCCGTAATCCTGAAAGAGCTGCACAATCCACCCCCAATCGAAGCTTGGCGAATCGCTACGAAAAATAACCTCTTGCTCGGTCAACCCCTCGATCCAGTCCTTGAGGCTCACCGCCAACTGCGCTTCAGTCATGCGGCACTGATCACCCTGAAGCAATGGAATAACGACCCCTATAACGAAATCGCTGCAAATTTCCTTTGTCCATGTATTGGATAATTCAGCGTAATATTCTCGGCCATCAGATGCGACACAGCCCACGCTAATTAAAGCAGGATCATGTTTAATGCCAATCAAGTCGCTAAATTCAGTGTCGAAGAATACGTTCACGGCGATTCCCTCATGCCTAGCACTTCGCGTTTTTCCCAGCTGGACAGGTGGCCGTATTGCGCTGCATTCGCTTCCGCCTCAATCTCCTGTTCCAACTGGATCTCGAACGCCGCGTGGTACTCCTGCGCCTCGATCAACACTTTCACCCTGTCCGGCCAGCCAAGCATCCAGCGATTCGCCAGCTCGATACCGATACGAGACTGCACAACCAGGTTGCGCAATTCGTCTGGATAATTCTGTGCCTGATATAAGGTTTGCATGTTTTAGTTTCCGCAATTTTTGCGCGAGGTCTTTTCTTCAATAAATTGCCGCCAACCCACAGAAACTATTATTGCCGCGACTTGACCGGTAAGAAGTATCAAATAACCGGCAATAATCCACCCGGCAATACCAAAAAATTGAGGGACCAATAAATCCAAGATTTTAAATAGGCTCCCCTCTACTGGTTGAGTTAACACCGAGTAATAACTAAGTTTCACCGCTTGCCATAGAGTGCAAGAAAAGGCCAGTAGTGATAACAATTTAATCGGCTTTTCCAGATAATGTAAGTTTTTCATGTTGCTTAGCTCCTTTACGTTACTGTCACAAAAAATAGTTATTTAGCCTTTTTATCAGCAAGTGCGCGCATGAGATCGGCGTTTTGTACCTGCATGGCCTCAACGTGGCCGCGAAGCTTTGCAGCCTCTTCACGGGCAGCACCGGCTTCTTTTCTTGCAACATCCTGATCGGCTTCGAGGAGAGCAGTACGCTCGGCGACACGGTGCGCTTCCTGCGCAGCTAATTTTCGTTGTTCCTGGTAAGACTGTTCGGCAGCTTCGGCTTTTGCTTTAGCGGTCGCAAGCTCAGACACGGCAGCGGCAAGCTGTCCGCGCAGATCGCTGGCTTCCTGATCGGCCTTGGTGATTGCTACCTGGTGACGTTTCCGCTCTGCTTCCAACTCGGCGGCAGTGTTCTTGGCAGCATCCTGGGCGGCAACTAATGCAGCATTCAGGTCGTTGGCTCGGTGTTCAATTTCAACAGCGCGAGCCTCTGCGGTATTGGCGCGCGCCACGGCAGCGGCAAGCTTCGCAGCATTATCGGCAAGTCGTCCATTTGCGACATCGAGCGCAGCAGTATTATCGGCAAGCTGACTCTTCGCAGCATCCAGCTCGGCGGCTTGCACTTCGTATCCAGTGGCCAGCTCTGAACGCATGTCGTCCAGGTCTTGACGTTCTGCTTCCCATGCAGCCTGAGCCGTGCGCAAAGACTGATTGGCAAGCTCTGTAGCTTGAGTCCACATCGCGGCCACAGCAGCAGCATTGGCCTGTTGAACAGCATCAGGAATCATCACGGCTACCGGTGCGGCCTGCGTTGTCTGCGACTGCCTCCACTCACGCATCAAAATAGTAACGCGATTCATATCCGCACCTGAAAGACGGCGCACGGCATCGACAGTCGGAAATCGTTCACGGCCTGCCTGCTGATAAAGCTTTTCGGCGGCATCAATGACACGTTCACGCACATCAGTTTGGATTTGAGCGGCTGTTTGATTCATGACTAACTCCTTGATAACGGGTTGAAATAACATAATAAGAATTATATTCTTATTATTATTATTATGCAAACAATATCTAATATATTTACTACCGTTCGTCGGCTGGTGAATGGCCGTCATTTTGGCATGGTTTGTGCGGATCTCTTCACCTCTTGAACACCAAGCCGCAGGCGCGGAAGCGAAGCGAGAGGCCGAGCGGAGCGATGGAGCGCAGCGGAATGGGCAAGTGACCTAACCCGAAGGGGCGAGACAAGCAACGCGTAGGCTCGATGCGCAGCATGACGGGCGCGCTTCCCGCTTGCGGGGATGACCTCCACCTAAAATAGATAAAATACTTATTGACGTATTTGTTATTTTCCGTAAAATCGTAATTGTGTAAAACTTAAAAATTACAAAACCACAAAAGGAAAGAAAATGATTTACGCAGTGATGAATCAAAAAGGTGGTGTTGGCAAAACCACCCTCAGCCTTGCGTTAGCGGCCTGCCTAGCGCGAACTGGTGCGCGCGTCTTACTCATAGACGCAGATCCACAAGGTAGCGCCCTAGACTGGGCAGCTGCCCGTCAACGAGATCCGTTATTTTCTGTGGTTGGATTTCCCCGCCCAACAATTCACAAAGAAATTGCACACATAGGCCAAGGATATGACCATATCGTTATAGATGGGCCACCGCGAGTTACCGACCTCGCCAGGTCGGCAATCATGGCCGCTGATTGCGTAGTTATACCTGTGCAGCCAAGTCCATACGATATATGGGCTGCTGAGGAAGTCGTGAAACTCATTGAAGAGGCTCGCGTATTTAAGGAAAACATTAAATCCGCATTTGTGGTTAATCGTAAAATCACAAATACAGCAATAGGGCGAGACGTGGCCGACGTATTAGCCAACTACCCAATTCAGGTATTGAAAGCCACGGTAACGCAGCGCGTTATCTTTGCCGAGTCAGCCGCCCAGGGACTGGCCGTATTTGAAATTGACCCCACTGGCCCAGCAGCGGCAGAGATCGAGGCCGTAGCCGCCGAACTAAAGGAGTACAGCAAATGAGCAAAAAGGTAACGATAGGGTTAAAACCAACCGGCCAGCCAAAACCAGCTGCGGACAACTGGGTAGAAAACCGCGCAGACGTTGAGCCAATGAAGCGGCTCACAATTGATATAACGGAGAGCCTTCACCGAAAAATTAAATCAGACTGTGCAAAGCGCGGCACCAAGATTGCAGATGAAGTGCGCGAGTTACTTTTACAGAAATACGGAAATGTGTAAAGGCGTATGAAACCGATAAAGAGCAGGCTAAAAAACGCTGTCATTGCCGGGTTAGGCGCTATGGCTATGTCGATAGTAATGCAGCTATTTTTGTTTCCATCGGCAGCCTTCCACTCGCTGCTCAACTGGTTTTGGAGCTAGTTGTAATTAGGAAAGCCCGCCGTCAAGCAGGCTTTTTTATTTTCGTCCAAATTCACGATCCGCACGTTCCCGAGCAAGTTCAGTTACAACACCATTTTTGATGGACACCATTGATCCAACGGCAGGGGCTTTGCAGCCCTCCGCCAGTTGGTGCATGACATGCGTTTTTTGCCCAATATCTTGAATGAGATAGCGCCCATCTACAGCCTTCACCAAACCTCGTGTATCTATCCTGAAGCGAGCCTCAGAAACTGGAACTGCCTGCCAGTCCTCTAAAATCTTCGCCACGTCTACAGGTTCAGCAGGGACGCTTGCCACTTCCGACTGGCTTATTCCTGTTCCGCTTCCAGCAAGGCCGCTTGCTGGGCGCTGCATTCCGTGATCCGGCCTTTCTTTGAGCTGCTCCACACGATGAGGAACATCTTCCCGCAGTAACATGACATCTCCTGAGGTGTCGAGAACCAGGTCGCTATCGGACAAGTCGTGCAAGCGATCACGGCGGTGGGGAGGAGGCGTTCTTCCAGTTTGCTGCTTTCTATTATTGGATGCAT
The DNA here is from genome assembly GCA_030682075.1 of Nitrosomonas sp. GTDB lineage: Bacteria > Pseudomonadota > Gammaproteobacteria > Burkholderiales > Nitrosomonadaceae > Nitrosomonas. Next base: position 845 of record JAUXRH010000333.1, on the reverse strand, counting down.
TTTGTTTCTCCTGGGTAAATTTAAGTTTCTGTTCAGCTACAATTTTTTCTCGGTAAGCTTCTAAAGCCGGATCTGCAAATTTGATGCCCAGTCCTTTCAGCACAGACGTTTCAACAGCAAGTCGCTGAAACGCTTGCGAACCATTGAGTGTCAACGTGCTGCCAAACTTGGCGGTAGCGAATTGCAGAGCGGTCGCAATCGCCTCCGGACTGGATGCTGCAATTTTATTAAGTTGAACCTGCTTGGATATAGCGCTGTCGGTGATGACACGCCCCTGCCCAAAATTGAATACAACGGTGCCGGTTCGCTCGATACGATGAGTGAAAGGCAAACGCGTTGTATATTTTGATTCATGGCCGCTCAGCGTGGCCACTATTCCAAGCTTGTCAGATTCGCGTTTCATGGACACTTCTGTTGATTCATCCTGTCCATATTTTTGCGCATGAGCCAACGCACTGTCATCGCCATTAACAGCTTCTTTCACTAAGTAATCACGGAAAGTGCTTCCTGGCCCAATCTCTTTAAGTTGTTTGTACGTGTCACGACGCTCTGCCGATATTTGTTCCGACAAAACAGCCATCTCGATTGATTGCTTCATTTTTGCAACTGACACGGCTGCTAATTTTTCATGCCCTTTATTGGCTAATCGTATTTTAGCCAACTCAGCTTTGTGCAACTCACGAAGCTTTTTGCGCGTTTCTTTGTGTACTTCCCTTAACTCGTTTAGTTGCTCTGTCTTGACCGGCTTGAACGCTTCTTTGGCTTTCATCCATCGGCTGTATTGGCTTTCTGCATTTTTGTCAGCGGGTGAAGGTTTGTAATTGTCCACTGGTGACTGCTGTGAT
>JAUXRH010000295.1 GCA_030682075.1 Nitrosomonas sp. | reverse complement strand
AGTAACAAACCCAATTCGCAGGTGCAATTCACGTATTTCTGCATCGTTTGTCTTGAAGGTTATATCCGTAATTTTCCACGGCGCTTGTAATCCCAATGCCATACCAAATAGTGCATCGCTGTTCATATCAAAATCTCTAGTTTACCCACTCAAAGTCACATAGACCCGTTCTAAACAAGACCAAGCGCGAATAAAAAATATTGACGCAGCATATGTTTGATATGTAAGGAAACATTTTTTGCGAGTAACAAAGTGTGGTGACGAAACGGGGTAAGCAGGCAAGCCGCAAAGCGGCTGCTCGCAAATCTGGATTTTTAGAGGTGCCCGAGAAGGAGAAACTCAAGCGTGAATTGGCGCGCAAAGAGAAGGCATTGGCGGAGGCGGCAGCATTGCTGATCCTGCAAAAAAAGTTCCGTGCGTTCTGGGAGGACGAGGTCAAATGACTTCCCTTATAGAGCGCGACAAAATCATGGCGCTGATAATGGCAGCAATGGCTGCGGGCGCGCGCCAGAACCGCGCCTGCGCGGCGATTTCGCTTAATAAACGCACTTTGCAACGCTGGCAGTCCGACAAATCGACTGGTGATGCACACCCCCCTGCGCGTGCAATTGCCCAAAAACAAGCTTAGCTTTCTGGAGCGCAAGCACCTGCTGACCATCGTCAATTCAGACGAATTTGGTCAGCTTCCGCCCAGTCAGATTGTTCCCAGGCTAGCCGACTGCGGACAATACATTGCTTCCGAATCAACTTTCTATCGCGTACTGAGAGCAGAAAATCAGCTCAGGCAGCGCAGAGCGGAACGACCGGCAAAACAGCGTCACAAGCCGCGTGCGCTATCAGCAACAGCGCCCAATCAGCTGGTTAGTTGGGATATTACTTACCTGCCCACGCTGGTGTTGGGTACTGCGAACGATCAGACCTTACATTTGACATCCTTGTTCCATTGTTCTAATCTGCAATGAGTTTAAAAACAGATAGGATATACAAATGGCAAGGCCTTTACGCATTGAGTTTGCTGGGAAACTTTAGGGCCTGCCATTGAATTTTGTATTCATTCACACGCTTGCCATCTATGCGTCATTACGGTCTAATAAACCCATGCCATCAGTAAAACCAAACGCTATTTCTACCGACGAAGATCAGCACATTGTCCACGCTTCCCCTGCCGGACGCACACCCATAACATGATCAGGCTATTCGACGTTAAATTGCACCTGGATTCTTTGCCGGATTAACCCCATGTATCCCACCACCCATCTGCCACTTCGTATTTTTCGACTGACCCGCTTGCTGTTACATGTCGTCTCAGGATTCATTCAATCCCTGTTTTATTCCTATTTCTCACAATCAGTGCAGAGAAAGTTGACACAAAACTGGGCTGCGGGATTTCTTGATATTCTCAATATTCAACTGCATTGCGGCGGCAAACCGCCAACCATTGCAGAACAACGCGTTTTGTTGGCGGCCAATCATGTTTCCTGGCTGGATATTTGCGTACTCATGGCCGCCTGCCCTACGCGCTTTGTTGCCAAATCCGAGATCAGCCATTGGCCGGTGATCGGCTTATTGGGTCGGAATGTGGGCACGTTGTTTATCGAACGTGCCAGGCGCAGTGATACTTTGCGTATCAATAAGTCGATCAGTGATGTGCTGACAACGGGGGATCGCGTCACCATATTCCCGGAAGGAACCACCTCGGACGGCACCACGCTTCAGCATTTTCATGCTTCCTTGTTTCAGTCAGCCGTTTCAGTGAGCACCCGATTGTACCCGGTGGCGATTTGTTATCGGAATATTGGTGGCACCATTAGCAAGGAAGCTGCGTACATTAACCCTTCCCTGCTGTTTTCGTTGCAACAGATACTCAGTCAAACAAGAATCGATGCTGAATTGAGTTTTCTCGAAGCAATAACTACCGAGGGGAAGAATCGGCGTGAATTAGCCCGCCTGGCAGAACATGCGATTGCTAACGCATTGTCGCTTCCCGTGGCACACAGGGAACCTGGAAAATTTTCCGGTCTTCCAGCCGAACAGCGGTAAGGGAACCGCCCCACAAACAACCGGTATCCAGTGCGATCAGGTTTTGTTGAATTTTCAAGCCCAGCGCTGACCAATGACCACAAATAATCGTCGCTTCCTGACTGGCCCGATTTGGCGCTTCAAACCAGGGCAGATAACCGGCGGGGATATCCTGTTCGCTGCCTTTAAAGGAAAAATTGATCTTTCCCTCTGGTGTGCAAACCCGCATCCGTGTCATGGCATTTACAATCACCCGCAGGCGTTCATAACCTTTAAGGCTTTCATCCCAATGATCGGGTTGATTGCCATATAATTGCGCAAACACCGCCTGAAAGTTTTCTTGATGTAATTCGGTTTCGGCTTCTTGTGCGAGTTGTTGCGCTTGCACTATACTCCACGTCGGCAAAAGACCCGCATGAACCATGACATACTCCTCTTCGACATGTAACAGCGCCTGATGTCGCAGCCAATGCAGTAATTCATCCCGATCCGGCGCCTGTAAAACAGCCTGCAGGGTATCACTGGGATTAGTTCTGGCAAGGCCTGCCGCAACCATGAGCAAATGCAGATCATGGTTGCCGAGTACTATCTTGACGGAGTCCCCCGCTTGTTTGAGAAAACGTAACAATGACAGGGAGTCATGTCCACGATTGACAATATCCCCCACCAGCCACAATCGGTCGTTTGCGGAATTAAAGCCGATCAAATCAAGCAGCTGCTGGAATGGCTTGTAGCAGCCTTGTAAATCACCAATTGCATAAGTTGCCATATTACGTCAGAGCATTTGAAGTAGTGCCCATTTCACCCGTGTTTTTTGTTTTCAACGTAACCCAAGGACATCCTGCATATCGAACAGACCCTGCGGCTTATCTGCCAGAAAACGAACCGCACGTAACGCGCCCATGGCAAAAGTCATGCGACTCGTGGCTTTATGTGATATTTCAACACACTCACCTGTTCCAGCAAACAGGGCCGTATGTTCTCCCACAATATCACCCCCGCGAATCGTCGAAAAACCAATGGTGTCTGGTTGCCGTTCTCCGGTGACACCCTCGCGGCCATAAACCGCCACTTTTTCCAGGTCTCGGCCCAGTGCATGCGCCATGACTTCCCCCATCCGTAATGCGGTCCCGGAAGGGGCGTCAATTTTATGGCGATGATGGGCTTCGATGATTTCAATGTCATAGCCTTCATTGAGCACTTTAGCCGCAATTTCCAACAGCTTGAACGTAACATTTACGCCGACACTCATATTCGGTGCAAATACGATCGCGATATCCGCTGATGCGGCTTTGAGTATTTTCTTCTCTTCTGTGGTAAAGCCCGTTGTGCCTATGACCATTTTCACACCTGCCGCACGACACACGGCCAGATGCGCAAGCGTTGCTTCAGTGCGGGTAAAATCTATCAGAACATCACTACCGGGTAGCGCTGTGGCAAAATCACTGACGATACGGGTACCGCAAGTCGTACCTATCAATTCTCCGGCATCGTTATCAAGATAAGGACTACCCGTCCGCTCCAGCGCGATAGCTAATTCCATATCCGGCGCTTGTGTAACGACTTCCAATAAGGTGCGGCCCATCCGCCCGGCGCTTCCTGCAATCGCAATTTTCAAAGTGATCATTTCGTTCCTGCAAAACTATGTAAAAGATATAGCTACCAATCATCCCCAGACTTATGGGCATCTCTAAAAATCCATATTTGCGAGCAGCCGCTTTGCGGCTTGCCTGCTTACCCCGTTTCGTCACCATGCTTCGTTGCTCACAAAAAATGTTTCCTTACCTATCCATCATATGCTGCGTCAATATTTTTTATTCGCGCCTGGTTTTGTTTAGAACTCTGAATTTTTAGAGGTGCCCTTATGCAACCTAGGAGCCTGTCGGACTTTGGTCGTCGATAGCGAAAATCGACCCCGCCGAGGTCGTTTTTTGCCGATTTCGCCGCCGCATGGTTGTTCCATGGGGCAAGAAATCGGCAAAAAAGGAGCCGACGCGGTCGATTTGCAGCCGAC
>JAUXRH010000331.1 GCA_030682075.1 Nitrosomonas sp. | reverse complement strand
TGTCACGATTCATTGAAGCCTCCGAGTGGTTGGGTTAGTTCGTCAAGCAAACTACATTTTACCACTTTAGAGGATTCTATTGATTATTAATCAATAACTTGAATGGATATTCTTCATGAAAATGAACTCCGAAACTTGAGTTACATTACTGTAGCCGTAATCGGCAATACAGGTTCGGGCACATTACTGAAGACGGATTCCGTAATCAAAATGAATGTGATTTTATAGATGCTGTTCAAGATCCATGCGGCCATGCAGGATACGAACAATCTCAATTTGATCTTCTCCTTTATGACGATAAAAGATCAAATGCTTGCCAACACCATATTTATAATAACCTTCGCGAATATCATCGCATGCGCGCCCTATATCCGGTTTATCGGCAAGATCATGAAAGGCTGTATCGAGTTGACTCAGGTAGCGCTTTTGCTGTGTCTTTCCCCATTGCGTCCGGGTATAACGGCCTATCGAGAGCATATCAGATCTTGCCTTTTGGGTGAGGGTGAATGATCCCATCTAACCGTCACTTTCCAATTCATCCAGAATACCTTGCAAAGAATAGTCGGATGCACCGCTTTGTTCACCTTCAATCAAAGCATGGCGTAACGCTTCCAACTTGGTTTCACGTTCTTCAAGCAAACGCAACCCCGCCCGTATGGCCTCGCTGGCCGAGCCGTAACGACCGGTTTCAATCTGATGCGCCAGAAATTTCTCAAAATGTTCGCCGAGTGTCACACTGGTATTTTTTTGTATAGGCATAAAAATCTCCATGTAAAACTTGCCAATATTTGATTGTAATATTTATTGGTATTTTGCAGCAAATAAACATCGGAGATAATCAATGGGTGTTCGACGGTGTTTCTTCTTGCTGTCATTCGCTCTGGCTCTTGGTTAATTCTAGCCTCCACTACATCGAGTACAGCCTCATGCTCCCATCGACTGATACGTCGATATTGTCCTGTCGTACATTGTGATTTCATCGAACAATTAGTACCGGACAACGGGGTCGCGTCTTGCGTTAATACAAATAACAGCTGAAAATACGGAGTAGGAGTGGAATGTATGTTGTATCGCAAGACCTGACACCGTTTGTGCGAGATTAAAGCACAACAAGCGCAGGAGTCAAACACATGCCGTTAGAGATGATGCTAAAGGAACTGCGTTTAACCGCCTTCAACCAGCACTTGAGTGATTGTCAGCAGCAGGCGATCAAGAATACTTGGAGTTATAAGGATTTTTTAGCCAAACTCTGCGAACAAGAACTGGCGCGGCGTTTC
>JAUXRH010000324.1 GCA_030682075.1 Nitrosomonas sp. | reverse complement strand
CGAATAAAAAATATTGACGCAGCATAGGATGGATAGGTAAGGAAATATTTTTTGTGAGCAACGAAGTATGGTGACGAAACGGGGTAAGCAGGCAAGCCGCAAAGCGGCTGCTCGCAAATATGGATTTTTAGAGGTGCCCTTAATATGAGTGAAAGCATTGTACCCCTTACAGCAAATAACTGACGAACTATGGCGCCAGCGGAAGTTCTCTCTGGGGTGAAGCAGCTACCGCCTGCGAGGAGTGAATGGAGGAAAGCGCACTGACCCGCACGCCAAGTAATCTGAGTTTCTTCTTCAGTTCTATACGTCGCAAACATTCTCCCGCTGCGCGGCGTATGGCGACAGGATCAGCGGTGTGCGCAGTCAGCGTAAAGTCTCGTGTCACGGTGTGGAAATCCTCGAATCGTAGTTTGATAGCGATGGTACGCCCGACATAACCTTTGCGCTGAAGATCCTCGGCTACTTGTGTACACAGCGCGGTGAAGACCTCCGATAAGGCAAGACGATCATGGCGAGGATGAAGGTCCTGTTCAAAGGTAGTTTCCCGGCTGATGGATTTTGGTTCGGCATTCGTTATGACGGGACGTTTATCGATGCCATGGGAAGCTTCATGTAGCCAGCTCGAATAGCTGTGTCCAAAGTGGCTCTGGAGAAAACCCAATTCGGCTTGTGCCAGTTCGGCAATCGTTGTGATGCCCAGTGATGCAAGTTTTCTGGTTGCTTTAGGGCCGACACCATTGATTTTACGTACGGATAGAGGCCAGATTCGATCAGGAACATCAGACATGCCCATGATGGTGATTCCATCCGGCTTCTCAAGATCAGAACAAATTTTTGATAGTAGTTTGTTCGGTGTGATACCGATGGAGCAGGCGAGTCCGGTCGCGTCATGCACGGCCTGTTTGATGCGTTGTGCGAGTACTAATGTATCATCAGGCAAATCACTGAGATCGATGTATATTTCATCAATACCGGAATCTTCAATCTTAGCGGCAATGCTGGCGACCGCAGCCTTGAACAGTCGCGAATAATGACGATAGCTGTCAAAGTCAACTGGAAGAAGAATGGCATCTGGAGCAAGTTGTGCCGCTTTCATTACGCCCATGCCAGAAAAAACACCGGCTGCACGCGCTTCGTAAGTCGCTGTCGTGATAACGCCGCGACCAACATAGTCACGCAATTTATAAAAATGTCTGCTTCCATCAGTCTGTATCGTGGGTTTGTGCTCGGCCCGTCCACCGATAACAACAGGAAAGCCGCGTAATTCCGAATAACGGAGAAGTTCGACTGATGCATAGAAAGCATCCATATCAAGATGAGCGATACGTCGTGGTGTCGCGTTTATCGTCAATACCCTATCAGCGTTACCGTTCATCACACTCCCAAAGAATTACTTCGTCGATGATGCCGATTGCCGTCTTAACGTCAGATTCCGGTCGACTTTCTTCAGAGGATGCAGGCTACCCCGATAGAACTGGCAATGGGGACTCATTTCCCTGCGCCACAACATTGAAACGCGATTTCCCGGATAATGCAAGATACAGAAATATTTTAAGGGCAGGGAGAAGATAAATAACCCGGTCAGGTCTCTTTTCGCGACGGTCTGCTCAGTCATGGTATCCTTAAAAGTGGTCGCCGACCTTGCGGAATTAATAGGAGTCTGTCGGACTTAAGTGATCGTAGCGAGCAAAGTGGGAAAGCGAGGACAGATTGGCCGGATTTTGAGGCGCATAGTCATTCTATGCAACGAAAAATCAGGGTAATATGAACCGCTTGTCCCATTTGTGCAGTAGAT
>JAUXRH010000322.1 GCA_030682075.1 Nitrosomonas sp. | reverse complement strand
CCATATTTGCGAGCAGCCGCTTTGCGGCTTGCCTGCTTACCCCGTTTCGTCACCATACTTCGTTGCTCACAAAAAATGTTTCCTTACCTATCAATCATATGCTGCGTCAATATTTTTTATTCGCGCCTGGTCTTGTTTAGAACTCTGAATTTTTAGAAGTGCCCTTTATAGAATAAAGGGTACCTCTAAAGTTGAGTTCAAAGTGGCTGCATCGAATGTTTGCGCGGTGATGTATTACTGTGAAAGTATTGCAAATATCACGGTCTGGCTGGAAAAGAGGATTATTAACGGTTGCAGTACATTTAATTGATAATTATTCTTATTCATAATATAGTTCTACATCTCTTTCGATTCCCTTCCTTATCATTTGTACCTGGAAACTTTGTAATGCTAAAACTAAACAGTTATCGCTTTTTCACCGTTACATTTTTCTTTATTTCCTTGTTTGTTATTAATCCGGCCCATGCGGAACAGGTAGTTGTATATTCGGCGAGAATAGAACAGCTGATTAAACCGATGTTTGATGCTTTTACTAAGGATACCGGAATCCAGGTTAAATATACGACTGACAATGAAGGGGCTTTGCTTGCCCGATTAAAGGCGGAAGGAAGGAACACACCTGCAGATATGTTAATCACGGCTGATGCGGGTAATTTGTGGGAAGCCGCGCGAGCAGGGGTATTGAAGACGGTAAATTCAGAAATATTAGAAACTAATATTCCCACACATTTGCGCGATCCGCAACAACAGTGGTTTGGTCTGTCAATACGCGCTCGTACGCTGGTTTATAATACCCAAAAGGTGAAGCCTGCGGATCTTTCCACTTATGAAGACCTGGCCAATCCAGAATGGAAGAAACGGCTGTGTTTGCGTACTTCCAAAAAGGTCTATAACCAATCATTGGTGGCCATGATGATAGCGGAACATGGCGAAGCGGAAAGTGAAAAAATTGTGCGTGGTTGGGTTGCCAATCTGGCGACGGATCCTTTGTCCGATGATACCCGTGCAATGGAATTTGTTGCGGCAGGTCGGTGTGATGTGACTCTGGTTAATACCTATTACTATGGCCGACTGATGAAAAATGATCCAACCTTGCCATTAGCAATTTTTTGGCCGAATCAGAACAATAGCGGGGTGCACGTGAATATTTCCGGTGCGGGAATTACCCGGCACAGTAGAAATGAAGGAGCGGCAATTAAGTTATTGGAATATTTGTCTTCAGAAAAAGCGCAGAATCTGTTTGCCGATGTCAATATGGAATACCCGGTCAATCCCAAGGTAAAACCTGACTCAACGGTTGCCGCTTGGGGAAGTTTCAAACAAAATCCCATGAATGTTGCTAAAGCTGGTGAATTGCAAACCGTGGCCGTTAAATTGATGGATCGTGCGGGTTACCGGTAATGATGCAAGTTGAATGTGAAAGATGAAGCGTATGCAGCAACAATAAAAAGTAAAGCGACAGGAACTGGTTTCTCTCGCTTTTTTGCAGCTAACCCCCATCGCAAGATGACAGGCTGGCGTTGGATTGTTTTTTTTGTTGCCGCATTGGTATTGATCCCTATTGGCGTTATCATTTCGTCATTCTTCTCGCCAGCCAGTGATATCTGGCAGCACCTGGTGGAAACAACATTGCCAGGTTTGCTGATCAATACGTTCTGGCTTGCGCTGGGCGTCGTTGTTGGCACCACCCTGCTGGGCGTTAGCCTTGCCTGGTTTACTGCGGTCTACGAATTCCCTGGACGTAAGTTTTTCTCGTGGGCACTATTGCTACCATTTGCTATTCCTGCCTATGTAACCGCTTTTGTTGCACTGGGTTTGTTTGACTATGCCGGTCCAGTACAAACCGCACTGCGTGCCTGGCTGGACTCTGATCTGCATTGGTTTCCAGATATACGTAGTAGATTGGGTGTCATTATGGTCATGACACTGGCCTTCTATCCTTACGTTTATTTGCTGGCACGTAATGCTTTTCTTACCCAGGGTAAACGTTCGCTGGAAGCTGCGCAATCGTTAGGTCTTAATCGACAGCAAGGATTTTGCCGAGTTGCGCTGCCAATGGCGCGACCCTGGATTGCCGGAGGGGTCATGCTGGCATTAATGGAAACGCTGGCAGATTTTGGTACGGTTGCTGTGTTTAATTACGATACATTTACTACCGCTATCTACAAGGCGTGGTTCAGTATGTTTTCCTTGTCTGCGGCCTCTCAGCTGGCTTCTTTGCTAATCCTCATTATTTTCGTATTGATTTTCCTGGAACAGCAATTTCGCTCGCGTATGCGCTATGCGGAAACAAAGAAAAGCCAGCATGCGGATCGAATTAAATTGACGGGCTGGCATCCTTGGGCCGTGATTGGTTTTATTTCGGCAGTATTATTTGTTGCGTTTGTTTTACCTGTTACGCAACTTGTTTTCTGGGCACTGGATTCATTTGTACGGGATTTTGATCAGCAGCGCTACCTGGAGTTTCTCTGGCATTCGTTATCACTATCGGGGCTTGCTGCTTTCATTACCTGCGCAGTCGCCGTTCTGATGGTTTATGCGGCACGCCGCCACCCAGACGGCATCACACGCACGGCCGTACGTATTGCTACCCTTGGTTATGCCTTGCCTGGCGCCGTGCTGGCGGTCGGCGTGTTTGTCCCGATTGCCTGGCTGGATGGTCAGTTGAGTGAACTGGCTTTGCAACTATTTGATATTGAAACCGGACGCTTGATTCAAGGTACACTGGCGACGATGTTAATTGCCTATATGACGCGTTTCCTGGCGGTCAGTCACTTTCCTATTGACAGCGCCATGCAACGCATTACGCGGAGTATCGATGAGGCTGCATTGGGACTTGGTTTGAATAGCTGGTCCATGCTGCAGAAAATTCATCTGCCGATACTAAAAAGCGGTATTTTTACAGCGGCTACCTTGGTGTTTGTCGATGTGATGAAAGAAATGCCCATTACATTAATGACGCGACCTTTTGGCTGGGATACGCTCGCGGTTCGTATTTTTGAAATGACTTCAGAAGGTGAATGGGAACAGGCTGCATTACCTTCAATCACCCTGGTGTTAGCAGGATTGATTCCAATTATATTATTTATGCGTCAAACCGAGAAAACATCATGAGTTCACCATTGCTTAGACTTGAGCGTATTCGCCATAGCTATGGTGTGCAAACAGTGGTGAATGATTTGTCATTGACCCTTGAAAAAGGAGCGATTGGTTGTCTATTAGGCCCAAGTGGATGTGGCAAAACGACCGTGTTGCGTTGTATCGCTGGATTTGAGCCTGTATCTGCAGGTGAAATCTTTTTAAGTGGTGTGAAAGTGAGTAGTGCTGATTTTTTTATGCCGCCGGAACAACGACGAATGGGGATGGTTTTTCAGGATTATGCGCTGTTTCCACATCTTGATGTTGCGACCAATATCGGTTTCGGTTTACACCGATTGTCCAGAACAGAAAGCAAGTTGCGAGTCGATGAATTACTGGAAATAGTAGGATTGAGTGATGTTGCTAAAAAATACCCTCATGAATTATCTGGCGGTCAGCAGCAACGAGTGGCACTGGCACGTGCCTTAGCGCCGCGACCAGATTTACTTTTATTGGATGAACCTTTTTCTAATCTGGATGTAAGCTTGCGTGAACGTTTGAGCTTGGAAGTGCGAGATATTCTTAAAACACAAGGGATCACAGCCATCCTGGTGACACATGATCAGTACGAAGCATTTACTCTTGCTGATGAGATAGGCGTCATGTATGAAGGCGAGATTCAACAATGGGATACGGCATACAACTTATACCACCGTCCAGCCAATCGCTTTGTCGCAAATTTTATCGGGCAAGGTGTATTTCTTCCCGGCAAGGTGATGGATTCCCGGCAGGTAGAGATTGAATTGGGCCTGTTGTCGGGTAATGTTCCACAAGACTGTGAATCAGGGTGTGATGTGGATGTATTGTTGCGACCAGATGATATCGTATATGATGATGCCAGTTCTTTACGGGCAGTCGTGATGCACAAAGCCTTTCGTGGCGCGGAAATTCTATATACACTACGTTTGGCAAGCGGCGGCACGGTACTGTCATTAGTGCCAAGCCATCATAATCATGCGATTGGTGAGGAAATTGGCATCAGACTGGAAGCCGATCATGTGGTGGCCTATAATCACCCGGTGACATCATCAATCTAGTGGGCATCTCTAAAAATTGAAGTTACAAAACAAGGCAGGTCCAAGTCAGGTCAGAAAGGAATGTTATTTTCTTTGGTCGTATTATAATAACATATTGTTTGTAATGTATAATAATCGTATTTACTGATATAAGGCTTGACCATGCAACTGAGTTTTTTTGACCTTGGAAATCGATATGACCAGCTAAGCAAGCTAAAAGATCCACTGGTAGAACTGAATCGCGTGATCGACTGGAATCTATTCGCTGATTTTCTCAGAGAAACAACTACAAAGGCCAGGAAAAGTGCGGCCGGTCGTAAACCCTTTGATCGCGCGATGTTATTCAAGATGCTGGTATTGTAAAGAATGCATAATCTGTCGGATGATCGGCTGGAGTATCAAGTTCGGGATCGATTGAGTTTCATGCGGTTTTGGGGACTTGATTTGGCAGGAGTTATACCGGACGCAAAGACCATGTGGGCATCTCTAAAAATTCAAGTTCCCAGGCAAGACAAGGCGCGAGAAAAAAATTTGAGCGCAGCATATGGTTGATATGTAAGAGAAATTTTTTTATGAGTAACGCCGTATTGCGACGAAACGGGGTAAGCAGGCAAGCCGCAAAGCGGCTGCTCGCAAAATTGGATTTTTAGAGGTGCCCATGTGGGTGTTTCGGGAAGAGTTGAAGGAAAATCATCTGGTAGAGCGTCTGTTGGCAAGATTTGACGACTGTTTACGGAAGCTGGATGTTGAGCTGAAGTCTATTAGGCGACAATTAACCTGTCCGGTATGACGACAATTAACTTGGCCGGTTGAGTGAAATTAGAAGCATGTAAAGTTACCTCTTAAAAAGGAGGTGAATTTGTCAGGCAAACACATCACTCAACAACAAAGGAATTTG
>JAUXRH010000321.1 GCA_030682075.1 Nitrosomonas sp. | reverse complement strand
CAAATTCCTTTGTTGTTGAGTGATGTGTTTGCCTGACAAATTCACCTCCTTTTTAAGAGGTAACTTTACATGCTTCTAATTTCACTCAACCGGCCAAGTTAATTGTCGTCATACCGGACAGGTTAATTGTCGCCTAATAGTGAGCAATGCGTAACATCAGTGATTAATAGATTGGGTGAGCAAGTTGGGTAGCCTCTGGCGACTTGACCGCCAAGCCGAGGTTGCTAGATGGAATGCACGCATCTGACCGAAGCCAGTATTTAACAGGCCGTTGAAAAGTGTATTCGGGCAGTCGATACAAGGAAAAAAAACAGGAGAAAAAGCACAGTTTATGCTTGATACAAGAAATATGTGCTACTTGTTTCCATCGGCTATGGGTACTTCTAAAAATCCAATTTTGCGAGCAGCCGCTTTGCGGCTTGCCTGCTTATCCCGTTTCGTCACCATACTTCGTTGCTCACAAAAAATGTTTCCTTACCTATCCATCCTATGCTGCGTGAATATTTTTTATTCGCGCCTGGTCTTGTTTAGAACGCTGAATTTTTAGCGGTGCCCTGTGGAAAGTTTAAAGTTTGGCACAGTTCATGCCGTAACAAAGTGGAGGACGCAAAATCAGCGGTCTGTCTGGCAAATACCCTGGGAGGCTGTCCGAGAATAGCGATCGTAGCGAGGGCGAGGCTGGTTGAGTTGGATTTTTCGATCATTTGAGGCGAATAGTTGTTCTATTTAACGAAAAGGATCGGAAAATCCGGCCAATCAGGCTCGTTCGCAGTAGATCAGTCTATTCTCGGACAACCTCCTGGAATGGCAGGACTGCAAAATAATGCCACGTTGGAGCGTATTTTTGCAGTTCTTTTCTTCAACGACATGGAGTGACTGAACATGAGCATCAATAATCAGACATTATTAATTGCCAACTCGCGGGTGCCGGACACCAGCACCAGCCAGCCAAACAAATCCGGCTCGAAACGTATCGCTTGGTCTGGCGTCGGCATGACGCTCATCGCGTTATTACTCAGCGCTACCATTGGCCTTGTCAGCTCTGAAGCTCATGCGGCAAACTTACTGTTTAAGTCCAATTTCGGGGCAGGTGTTACGCTCGGCGCACCTTACATAATCAATAGCAAACTAGGGTGGCAAGATATAATTGGCACGGACTCGGAGACAGGATATAGTTGGCCGATAACAGCTTTGGGTGCAAACAAGTCCAGCATCCAGCTCATCACCTATGACGAGGTTACTGCCGAAACTATTAATGATCATTCATTTAATGAGATTCAGCAAGTCACTGGGCCCAACGGAAACCTGGTTAATGCGCTTTATCAGGAGGTGAAGAAAAAAGGCCCTGTAGGTATCGGCTCAGGGACAGGCTCACAGTCGCCTTTGATGCTCAGAAGACCGTGGACAATTGGCGACATCGGTGATTTGTACATTAGCTACTGGTTCAAGCATCCAACAACCATGCCGAATCAACTGGATAATACTGTTTCATCTGGAAATTGGCTTATGCAATTCCAATTTAAAACTGGAGGCTACAATAATACAAGTGGGGGTGATGCTCGTATCAGCCAAAGCATAATAAAGAGTACCGTTGATGGGAATCTTTACTGGCGAACAAATTTCGATAATGTTGCTAATTCTGAGTTTCCAAAAGTGATCTATTGGGAGGAATTTAATACAACCGTAGCAGTGCCTGTTGGTGAGTGGTTTAAGTATGAGGCTTTCATACGCCGATCAAGTGGAAGTGATGGCCGCTTCTGGACAGCAGTCAACGGGCAGAAAATTGTTGACCGCTGGGGTGCTAATATGGGAGATTTTAACCTACCGTTAACCCGGCTTATGATCACAAGCCATTACTCTGGGGGCCATGCGTCTATTCATGGGCTTATGACGGGACTGGAAATATGGGATGGCTTCCCGTGCGGAGCGGGCGTGTCATGCTATGATAAAGTCGCCCCTTCCGCTCCCGCCTCGCTTAATGCTGCTGTTACCTCTTCACAGACCAATCTGTCCTGGGGTGCATCTACTGACAATGTCGCGGTTACCGGATACAATATCTACCGGAATGGGGTAAAAATCGGTACGAGCACTGAAACGAGTTTTTCTACATTTAATAGTCTTGTCGCGGGAGTCTCCTATAACTATACGGTCAGAGCCTACGATGCTACTGGCAATCTCTCTGCATCAAGCAACACGGTTACGGTTACGAAATAAATAAGAGCGTTGCACGTCGATTGGCTACCGGATGATTCATACTCCGGGCGCCAAGAAAATTGTCGTACGAACTCCTTGTATTTTGATTGATATCAAAGGTCTTGGTTGGTTGCATGAATATACTTAAGGGCACCTCTAAAAATCCAATTTCCGTCGCAATACGGCGTTGCTCATAAAAAATTTTCTCTTACATATCAACCATATGCTGCGCTCAAATTTTTTTCTCGCGCCTTGTCTTGCCTAGGAACTTGAATTTTTAGAGAT
>JAUXRH010000319.1 GCA_030682075.1 Nitrosomonas sp. | reverse complement strand
CGAATAAAAAATATTGACGCAGCATATGATGGATAGGTAAGGAAATATTTTTTGTGAGCAACGAAGTATGGTGACGAAACGGGGTAAGCAGGCAAGCCGCAAAGCGGCTGCTCGCAAATATGGATTTTTAGAGGTGCCCTATAGCTTTCTGCTGGCAAATTCATCCCATAGTCGGAACTTCAAACAATCTGCTGTTAGAACAGCATTGGGTGAACCCTCTGGATAAATTTCACAGTCGCCGGGAGGATCACCCATTTTCGTAATTAGCAAATCCAGTGCTTTAACAGAGTGAGGTATTAACTCTTTGTATTTCGCTTCATCAATATATTTGAGGTCTTTTGTGAAGTTTGATCTCGTGATGTTCTTCACGAAAATTAGAGGTATGCCACTTTCTCTGTAATCGCTGACTTTCAGATTGCTTCCAAACGAACCAATCCCAATCGCGTACTGTTCCTGCACACAAATTTCCTCTGGCCGCACCCATCCCCACCCCTCCGGCAGTTCCGGCAATTCGGCCAGTTCTTCGGCGGTGAGCGGCGGCAGGGATTTCGGGGCTTTGGGTTTGCTGCCGCCGTTGGCTTGCCAGTCGGCGAGTTGTTGCTGGTAGCGTTGCGCGCGCTCTTGCTGGATGCGCTTGAGCAAGACGGCAGCGGTTTCCAATGGCTCGTCATTCCCGCGTAGGCGGGAATCCAGTTTTTTATTCGCATGGACTCCCGCCTGCGCGGGAGTGACGGTATTTTTAGCGCGGCGTACCTCCCGCCACTGTGCGGTGAGCTTACCCTCGAAGCCGTGTTTCAACAGCGCCTGGCGATACACCTTGAGCTGCGCGCGGGCGGTCTTCAGGTTTTCGATGCCCTTGTCCAGCTCGGAAAACAACTCCTCGATTTTGGCGACGATGCGATGTTGTTCGTTGAGTGGCGCAATAGGAAAGTCGTAATTCCAGAGCAAAGCTGGATCAACGTGAGGTATGCCGCCCCCCTTGGCTCGCGTGTTTATTTGCTGATATTTTGACTGCAAAAAATAGAAGGCGTAGTCATTGACCATTGAGGGGAAGTAAATACGAACAAACGTACTGCCCAGCGCACCATTCATACCTTTTCCAACCAAACCTGAACGTGAGCCGTCCCATACCATCAAGAAATCTGTTTCATAGCAAACCCGACACCCCACGCCATCAGTCCATGTGCGAATCTGTCTCGCGTCAACTAACTTGTCCACATTGACGACAATTAAGATGTCCGGTTGAATGATTGTGATTTATTTTTTCAATTGTTGTTTTTTCCGATAACTCTCTCCTTCGATTTCTATAATGTGAGCATGATGAATAATGC
>JAUXRH010000313.1 GCA_030682075.1 Nitrosomonas sp. | reverse complement strand
GTGAGATCCTTTGGCGGCGAAGTTAGAACCGAGTCAGAAGTAACAAGTATCCAAATAGAAAATCAGGTGGCGAAAGGTGTTGTGCTGGCAACCGGCGAAGAGATTTCCGCAGAAACGATCCTCTCCTCTGCCGACCCGAAGCACACCCTGCTCAACCTCGTTGGCGCGCAGGATTTGCCGCCCGAATTCGTCTGGCACACCCAATCCATCAAAATGCGCGGCTCGGTGGCAAAGGTTCATTTGCAAACGAACGGGGAGCACGGCATCCCCGCAGGGACCATCGTCCTTGCCCCGTCCATCAAATACCTCGAACGCGCTTACGACGCCGCGAAATATGGTGAAATTTCTGAAAAACCATACTTGGAAGTGACAACCTCTGGCAGCACGGTTTCCATTCACTTCCAATTTGCGCCGTATGCGTTGAAGAGTGGAAAGTGGAACGTGGAAAGTGGAACCGTCGAGAAGTTGGCGCTTGACTCGCTGGCGGAATATTTCCCCAACCTGAAATCGTCAATCGTAAATCGTAAATTGATTACGCCAAAAGATTTGGAAGAAACCTACGGCCTCACCGAAGGCGATTTGAATCATGGACAATTGCTGTTGGATCAATTCTTATTCATGCGACCGATCCCAGGCTGGTCAAACCACAAAACGCCGATTGATAATTTATATCTCTGCGGAAGCGGAGTCCATGGCGGAGGCGGGGTCAGCGGGGCAAGCGGACGGAACGTGGTGAAGGTTTTGAAATAGATCAGCGGGTGTTGGGTTTTATAAAGTGGCGTAATGCATCAAGATAAAATGTTACTTTGACGGTAACGTTGCATCAAGCGGAAATGTTACCGAGAAATTTTCCAAAGTTTGGCGGTTTTCAGGTCAATCGAACGGCGAAGTGCAGCAGGATTGAGTTGGACATACAAGTTCATGAGCCGTGCTTTGGCTTCCAAAGAAATGTCTTGACGTTCGAGGACACGCTGGTAAGGTGTCTTGGCAGTATCATACCGTTTGATGGTCTTGTTGCCAATCCGTTCCTTTGCAATCAGTTTGAAAGACGGCTGAAAGAAATTGATGTAGAGCCGTAAATCAGCATGAATACTTTCCAGAATGGCAAATTCTTGATCCGTTTCCCAGCGGTCATAGCCAACGGTATGACGCACGACAGACCAGTTCTTTTGCTCGACATGGGCTTGATCGTTTTTCTTGTAAGGGCGAGAACGGGTAAAGGTGATCTTCTCGTTGAGGCAGTAGCGGTATAGCAGGTCGTTGATGAATTCGCTGCCATTGTCGGAATCAATGCCGAGCAAAGGAAAAGGCAGTCTTTGGCGCATCAAGTGGATTGCCTCAGAAACCGCTTCTTGCGAGCGGTGCGGCAGGGCGGTCACATCCGTCCAGCCGGTAGAAATGTCCGTACAGGTCAAAGTATTCAAATATTGCCCTTCGGTGGTGTTCCCACAGTGCGCAACGAGGTCAATTTCCATGAATCCAGGTCGTTCTTGGTCCCATTCGGTGAAGGTGCGTATTGGAATGAGGTTCTTGAGCAGACTCCCAGGTTTGGTGGTGCTCAAACCGTGCAGCGACTTGATGCGTACCGGACGCAAACAGCGATCAATGCTGGCGGAACTGATTTTCAGAAGCAATTCTTTTGTCTCTTGAGTGATCTCAATTTCTTTACAACGTTCCAATACCTTGATCGCTTCAGGTAAAATCGGTTGTAAGCGTTTGGAGCAGATCCGCCCATAGATCTCCCAGATCTGTTCAAGCGCCTGCACCACTTCGCCACGATAAATGGTTTTGTAGGTTTTGGTTTTCCTTTTAAGGTGGTTTTGAACTTGCCTTTGGTTTTTCAGTACACGGATCGCATGTTTCCGATGGTATCCAGTGGCAGATGTGAATTCATCCAAAATCTTCTGCTTTTCAACTTTGCTGGCTTTCAGGTATCGTGGCCGCACCACTTCCAACAGTTCGCGTTTGCTGTTCAGGCTCATCATGTGGCTCCTCCGACAGGCTGTTCTGCCTATCGGAAAGTAACATTTTTCCTGATGCAACGTTACTTCTCAAAGTAACATTTTCCGTGATGCAATTCGGCCTGTATGGTAAGCTGCCTTTTGTTGTATAATCCTGTTTGTCGGGAGTGTGAGGAGAAAATCGCCTCCACTCCATCCTATTAATTTCTCTATAGGAGGAGAAACGTGAAACAAAAACTGTCTGTTTTGTTTTCGCTGATGGTGCTCGTAAGCCTCGTGCTTGCAGCTTGCGGCGGCGGCGCCCCCGCAGCCACTGAAGAAGCCGCACCTGAAGCGCCCGCCGCCACCGAAGCGCCCACTGAACCCATGGCTGATTTCGAGGGCAAGTCGCTGACCTCTGAATGTGTTGCCCCCCAGATCATTCAATCTGTTGTGGCGACCGGTCAGTACGAAGTGACCTTCAGCCTGTGCCAGCCCGATCCCGCCTTCACTTCGAAGATCGCCTTCAG
>JAUXRH010000284.1 GCA_030682075.1 Nitrosomonas sp. | reverse complement strand
AGAAATCCGCACCCAAGCTCCCCATGCACTGCCATTGCAGCACCAATAACAGCATAGGTCTGTTCATCTGGTTTTTGAGTATCTGCGGCCATCTGCGTCATCTGCGGATTATGTTTTTCGTGAGCAATGCGTAACATCAGATAAACCCTTGGAAAAAGCAGTTACCCGCAGATTACACTGATTAACACAGATAAATCAAAAGATTGCGATATATTGTCAGTTCACCCGCCGGGTGTGCGACGAAGAAACCAATAACCTTATGAAAATCTGCGGAAATCGGCGTAATCTGCGGATTCAATCGCCGTTTTCAGGATGACACAGCCTCCTAGTGGGCATTTTCCCTGCGCAATACGATCCATACTGTGCGCAGGATAATCCACAGATCCAGCCATATGGACCAGTTCCTCAGGTAATACAGGTCGCATTCGATCCGTCCTTTCATCTTCTCCACTACTTCAGTTTCGCCGCGCCAACCGTTTACCTGAGCCCAACCGGTAATCCCCGGCTTCGCCATGTGACGCAGCATGTAACCCTTGATCAGCTTGCGGTAGAGTTCATTGTGAGCCACTGCGTGCGGGCGTGGGCCGACAATGCTCATGCGTCCCTGCAATACGTTAAAGAACTGCGGTAACTCATCCAGTGAGGTGCGGCGCAAAAAGGCGCCAATGGGCGTGAAGCGCTGATCGTTTTTTTGCGCCTGAACGATGTTCGCGCTGTCCTCGCTGACGGTCATGGAACGAAACTTATAGACGATGATCTCTTCACCATTAAGACCATAGCGACGCTGCTTGAAGATAACCGGGCCAGGTGAGGTAATCTTCACGGCCAGGGCAATGCATAGCATAATGGGCAGCAGTAAAATAAGGATGAGCAAGGCAAGCACAAAATCGCTGCTATTCTTGACGACGCCCTCGATGCCAGTGAATGGCTGCTCATTCATCGCGATCACCGGCACGCCGCTAATGTTGCCGAAACGGGCCTGCATCAAATCGAAGGTATAGATATCCGGCAGGAAGTAGACGGCGGTAGTGGTATCCGGCAGTTCATCCATAAGTTTCTGGATACGTGGTTGGGAGGACATTGGCAGGCTGATGAAAATAATTTCAATATGATGTTCCTGGAGGTAAGGAACGACATCGGCCAGCCCACCCAACCGTGACCCAAAGTTACCACTGATTCGAGGGTCGTTGCGTTGATCGAAGAAGCCGCCAATATCAATGAGCAGGAAGGGAAGCTCTGCGATGCGTTTAACCAATTCCAGGCTGGTATCGTTGGCGCCAACAATCACCGCAGAGCGTAACTTACCTTTCGAACGCAGGTTAGCGACGATCCAGCGCACGATGAGATGACTCGCGATCAGTGCGAGCGGGGTAGCGATGAACCAGGCCAAAATAACCGGTTCGGAATATTGATCGTGAAATTTAGTGGCATACCTTAAAAGGAGCAGAACAGCGACAATGAGGCTCCAGCCAACCAGTGTGTCGCGGATGTATGCCAGCAACCTGCCCCTGCGCCAGTTGTGGTAAATGGCCGTCTGCTCGTAAACATAACTGGAGATGAAAAAAGTGATAATCATTAAAACCAAATAGTAGCCAGTAAAATCCTCGTCGTACGCCCAGGTAAGCAATACCAGCATGCCCCAGATTATGAAAGGATCCAGCAGGTACTTGAAGAAAGCGACTATCGGTAAATCATTGGCTGTCATTGTCTTCCATAAATATACTGTAGGTTGATATTTGCCCCATTCGCGTTATAGCCACCTAAAGAAGCATCTGATTTTAGATCCGTATGATAAGCTGAGGCATTGAGCTGCAAGCCAGGATAAAGGCTGTATATGAGTTTTATGGCGGCATTGCGGAAAGTATTGTTTCGACCTATGGCTAATAATGGATCAGTAAGAATCGCAAACTGGTTAAATTTGCGATTATCATAGGAGAAATCTCCTTCCAGCCTCACTTTTTCCGTTATATTCCAGGAGGGCGCTGCGCTAACGCCGGTATTAAGACTAAAGCTGGCAGAAAGATTCTGCATGGCTGCGGTCTCGCGCCATCCAGTAATGGTTAATCCAAGCTTGTCGGTAGGCTGCCAACGATAAATCAGGCGGGCATTGAATCCGCTGAAATTACGCTGCGCAAAGCTGGCATTTTTTCGTTCCACCCATCCCCCCGTTCCTTGAAGTCTGGATTTTTCAGACACCACCCAATTGATTTTAGCCAGTGCTTCTTTCTGATCAAAGCCGTTGTCCGTGAATGAGCCGTCAGGCGCTTGAACAAGGACTGGAAAATCACCGTGTATATTACGCAGCAGAATGCCTACAGTACTGTTACTGGTTGCCAGGTAGTCGAAACCGGCTTCAAACCGGTCTTCAGTACGGTTAAGAAATCTCAGTCTGTTGCTGGGGCTGTTGGTATTGAGGTCATAACGAGTATAGTCGCCATTCAAACGCCAGCTTGGATGGAGGCGCCAGGCGGCATTAATAAATTCTGTCTGCTCAGTACGTATATTTTTAACGCCCGGTTGAAACAGGAACGGCACCAATGACTGTGCATGACTTGCTCCCATATTACCTTCCAGCCGGTTGCCCAGAAACCAGTTCCAGTTACCGCTGAAGTTTTTCAGATTGTTATTCATCTGATCGAATCTTTCAAACCGGTTGTAGCTCCAGTTCGCATTGGCACTCAATCGTTGCCGACTGATTTCCTTCTCAAACATCACCCCACCCGTAACACGCTGGGAAATATCAAAAAGATTGTTGGTGCCAAGAAGAGCCTGGGTATCCATCCTGTCACGGATACGCAATATGTTGTCATCAGCGACAACGGTGTAATCCAGGAAGGGGCGAAACATATTGCCTATCCCCGCAGCGAGCGCAGGCTGGCAGAAAAATATGGCGATCAAAGCCCCTGGCAGGAACGGCCGCAACCGGCAGATCGGCAAAGGGGATGCCGCGAAGCGTGTAAGTGTAATATTTTCAAACATATTAATAACTATAAACTGAAATTAATGTAGCTTCTGATGCACCGTAGCAGGATTTATCGGCAGCCTCCTGGTGTCTTGGTGTCAAAATAGTTTACCCCGGAAATCCGGCAAATAAGCGTCGATAACAACCACAAATCGGACACATTTTTCAGGAGATAAGATAAAGTAGAAGTTTATTCCGGTATTAAACATCTCATCCATCAATTCTAGCATCTTCCAGATATTAAAATAATAACTGATGTTACGCATATTCTATTTATCCGCAGATGACGCAGATGAACGCAGATTAAAAACAAGGTGTTTATGTTCAAGGCGGGGCGCACCGAAGTTCAGGAGTAATGCGCGATGCAGGCTGGGAGCCTTGAGGTAATTGATAACCTGCGCATCTTCATTACTG
>JAUXRH010000275.1 GCA_030682075.1 Nitrosomonas sp. | reverse complement strand
ATGATTCATCGCGGTCTCCTGAGTTGTTTTGGCTGTTTGCAAGACAACCATTATTATACTCCTTGTGAGACCGACTTTCTTATTCTAATCAAATAATTAAGTTTCTTTTATGGAGTTTTTGAACTCCGAAACTTTAGTATTTAAAAGTGTTGTTGGATGAAATTTTTGGGCGATCCTGCTTTATTGCAAGTAATGTTTGGCAAAAAAGATATTCTCGAGAAAACAGAGAGGCAATTGGCGATGTCCATGAATATATTATCGTTTATTCGAAACGCCCTGATTTATTTAAAAAGAACAGAAACTTAGTTCCTCTGACTGAAGAGCAAGCAAAAGTCTATAGAAACCCCAATAACGATCCAAAGGGAAGGTGGCGATCTATACCGATGACGGCTCAAGAAGGGCATGCAACTGCGGAACAATACTATCCAGTGACTACTCCTGCCGGAAATATCCATTTCCCGCCGGAGGGGAGATGCTGGGGTATAGCTAAAGCAACATATGAACGCTTATTGTTAGAAGGTAGGATTTATTTTGGGAAAAAAGGGGATTCACAGCCGAATACAATCAGGTATTTATCTGAGGTTGCTGGCGTTGCGCCTTGGACGTGGTGGCCATCAGACGAGGTAGGACACACCGATGAGTCAAAAAAAGAAATTCATGCATTGTTTGGCAGAGTTGCCGCGTTTGATAGCCCAAAACCAGAAAGGTTGATTGAAAGAATTCTTCATATTTCTACCAATCCTGGCGACCTTGTCCTCGATTCCTTTGCCGGTTCCGGCACCACCGGCGCGGTTGCTCACAAGATGGGCCGTCGCTGGATCATGATTGAGTTGGGTGAGCATTGCCACACGCACGTCATCCCGCGCTTGAAAAAGGTGATCGACGGTGAGGATCAGGGCGGTATCTCCAAGGCGGTGAACTGGCCGGGCGGCGGTGGTTTTCGTTACTACAAACTCGCCCCTAGCCTGATTATCAACGACCGCTGGGGCAATCCCGTGATCAATCCCGAATACAACGCCACACACTTGGCAGAAGCACTGTGCAAGCTGGAGGGGTTTACCTATGCGCCTTCCGAAACACAGTGGTGGCAGCACGGGAACTCCAGCGAGCGTGATTTCATTTATGTCACGACGCAAAACCTCTCTTCTGAGCAATTGCAAGCGCTCTCCGACGAAGTGGGCAGCGATCAGAGTTTGCTGGTGTGCTGCGCCGCGTTTCATGGTGTAACGGCAGCCAAGGCATCTGAGCGCTGGCCAAACCTGACGCTGAAGAAAATCCCCAAGATGGTGTTGTCCCGCTGCGAATGGGGCCATGACGATTACAGCTTGAACGTGGCGAATTTGCCGATGGCTGCGCCCACGGCGCCGGCGTTTTCCTCTCAGTCCGGAGTGAAGTCGAAATCCAGGAACGGGCGAACAGCAGATTTGTTTGGTGATGGCGGGGAGGGAGGGGTATGAGCAAGAAGAAGCAGGCGGTGTCCATCGTCCGTTCCTCGGCAGCGGAATATCTGACCTTTGTTGCCGCCAGTGGCAAGGGTGGCGTGGAGGCGGTGTATGCCGATGAGAACGTCTGGTTGACGCAGAAGATGATGGGGCTGCTTTACGACGTGGAGACCCACACCATCAACTACCATCTGAAAAAGGTGTTTTCCGACAGCGAGTTGCAGGAAGAGGCAGTTATTCGAAATTTTCGAATAACTGCCGCCGATGGCAAGAGCTATGACACCAAGCACTACAACCTGGCGGCCATCATCGCCGTGGGGTACAAGGTCAATTCCGAGCGGGCGGTGCAGTTTCGCAAGTGGGCCACCACCATCGTGGAGGAGTTCACCATCAAAGCCTATGTGATGGACGATGAGCGGATCAAGCAGGGCGGCTCCATCCTGACCACGCAGTATTTTGAAGAGCAGCTTCAGCGCATCCGCGAGATACGTCTTTCGGAACGCAAGTTTTACCAGAAGATCACCGACATCTTTGCCACCGCCCTTGATTACGATGTGACGGCTCAGGCCACCAGGCGCTTCTTTGCCATGGTACAGAACAAACTGCATTGGGCCATCCACGGACAGACGGCGGCGGAAGTCATTTACCATCGGGCTGATGCAGAAAAAGATCATATGGGTCTGACAAGCTGGAAGGATGCGTCGCACGGAAAGATTCAGAAGTTTGACGTAGTGGTCGCCAAAAACTACCTATCCGAAGACGAGATGGCGCAACTTTCCCGGTTGGTGAACGCCTATCTGGACGTGGCCGAAGACATGGCAACGCGACGTATCCCCATGACGATGGCGGATTGGGAGGTGCGGTTAAACCGATTTATCGAAGCGACCGACCGGGGCGTGCTGCAGGATGCTGGCAAAGTGACTGCTGAAATTGCCAGGACACATGCCGAAACTGAGTTCGAGAAGTACCGCACAGTGCAAGACAGGCTGTTTCAGAGCGATTTTGACCGCATGCTGTTGCAACCGCCGGACAGAAATGAAGGGGAAGACGAATGAACGCCCGCGTACAGAACCACATCACCGGGCGCTTGTCATTGCGCCCGCCCCAGGCGGAATCTCTTTCAAAACTGGTGCATGCGCTGGAAGCCGCACCTGAGTTGCTGGGGCACGAGCGCGATGTCTCCGCAATACTCTCGACGCTCAAGGCCGAATTTCCAACGCTGGAGGACTTCGAGCGCGAATTTCCGTCGTTGTGTTTCGCGCTCGCCACGGGCGTTGGCAAGACCCGCTTGATGGGGGCGTTTATCGCCTACCTCCATCTGGCGCACGGCATCAACAATTTCTTCGTGCTGGCCCCCAACCTGACGATCTACAACAAGCTGATCGCCGATTTCACGCGCAACACGCCGAAATATGTGTTCAAGGGCATTGCCGAGTTTGCGCAGCAGCCCCCGCTGATCATCACCGGCGACAACTACGACCAGACTGGCGCAGTCGTTCAAGACCAATCGATGGGCTTCGCCCACGACGTGCGCATCAATATTTTCAATATTTCAAAAATCAACTCCGAGGTGCGTGGCGGCAAGGAGCCACGCATCAAGCGGATGAAAGAGGTGCTGGGAGACAGCTACTTTAATCATCTGGCGAACCTGTCAGATCTCGTGTTGCTGATGGACGAATCGCACCGCTACCGCGCCAGCGCTGGCGTGCGCTCTATCAATGATTTGAAACCCCTGTTCGGACTGGAGGTCACTGCAACGCCTTTCGTTGAATCGACGCGTGGGCCGGTACCGTTCAAGAACGTGGTGATGGACTATCCGCTGGCACGGGCAATGGAAGATGGTTTTGTCAAAGAACCTGCTGCCGTTACCCAGCGCAACTTCTCCGCATCAGCACACACGCCGGAAGAGATTGAAAAGATCAAGCTGGAGGATGGCGTGCGCCTGCACGAAACCACCAAGGTCGAATTGCTGACCTATGCCCGCGAGAACGGCGTGCAGGTAGTGAAGCCCTTCATGCTGGTGATTGCGCGTGATACCACTCACGCGGCACAACTCAAGGCATTGATCCAATCAAATGCCTTCTACGACGGGAGATATGCGAACAAGGTGCTGCAGGTGGACTCCAGTCGCACCGGCGCTGAAGAAGAGGAAATGATTACTAAGCTGCTCGCCGTAGAAAGCGTGGACGAACCCACCGAGATCGTGATTCACGTCAACATGCTCAAGGAGGGCTGGGACGTGACCAACCTCTACACCATCGTGCCGCTGCGCGCTGCCAACGCCCGCACGCTGATCGAGCAGTCCATCGGTCGTGGTCTGCGTCTGCCTTATGGCAAGCGAACGGGGGTGGCGGCGGTGGATCGCCTGAACATCGTCGCGCACGACAAGTTTCAGGAGATCATCGACGAGGCGAACCGTGGCGACTCGCCCATTCGTCTGAAGCAAGTCATCCTCGATGCGCCATCGGCTTCCGATAAAAAAGTCAGCGTGCAAGTGGGTTCGGGCGCAATGACGCAGCTGGGACTGACCGATGCGCCCGTGGTGGCCGATGCTCCTTTGAGCGCCGGTACGCCTCCAACGGCCCCGGCACCCGCCCCCGTCTTCACCACGGAAGCGGAACGACAGGCAGCTCGCGTCGTGATGGAGGTGATTGGAAAGTACGAAGTCAGACGCGATCTGGTGCCCACCAGCAGCGCACTGCTCACCCCTGAGGTTCAATCAGCCATCCTGACCGAAGTCACCGAGCGCCTGTCTTTATTAAACCGGCCGATGCAAGGCAACTTGCTGGCGGGCGTCGATGACGGGCAGCCGAAGCTTGATCTGTCAGCCGTGGTGGCAAAAACGACGGAGATTGTCGTTCAGCAGAACATAGACATTCCCCGCATCGCCGTGGTGCCGACCGGCGAAGTCACTACGGGCTTTCATCCGTTCAAGCTCGATCTGGCCCAGTTGCACCTGCAACCGGGTGAGCGCGAGATCATCATTCACAACCTGCACACCAACGAGCAAGACACGCTGGCATCCGAGGTTGGCCTGAAAGAGCAAAGGCCGGAAGACTACATCGTCCACGCCCTGGTGGACTTTGATGACATCGACTACTTCACCCATGCCGATCTGTTGTACGACCTTGCGGGGCAAATGGTGCGGCATCTGCTGGGGTATCTGTCCGAGCTTGAGGCGCGCAGCGTGCTGGATCGGGATCGTCGCCTGATCGCCCGCGAGATTCACGCGCAGATGATGGCGCACTTTTGGGAGGAAGCGACCGAGTACGAAGTGCAAGTCAGTCGAGGCTTTACCGAACTGAAGCCCTGCAACTACACCGCCA
Organism: Nitrosomonas sp.; assembly: GCA_030682075.1. Taxonomy (GTDB): domain Bacteria; phylum Pseudomonadota; class Gammaproteobacteria; order Burkholderiales; family Nitrosomonadaceae; genus Nitrosomonas. The sequence goes on along the minus strand of JAUXRH010000275.1, from coordinate 1,162 downwards.
CGGCAGGACAGACCGCGCACCATTTCCGTGAAACGCTGCTTGATCCCGGGCGTATCAAGCAGATGCTATTCGGCGGTTTCTCGCGGTGCCTGTATCCGCTGCAGAAATTTGATTCTGACACCGAGCGCCGTTTTTCCATCATCCTGGAGCGCGATGCCTTGAAGTGGTGCAAACCCGCCAAGGGACAGTTCCAAATCTATTACAAGCTGGGCACGGAGCAGCCGGAGTACATCCCTGACTTTGTCGCCGAGACTGATACGACCATCTACATGGTTGAAACCAAGGCGCGCACGGACGTCAATACTCAAGAGGTTCAGGCCAAAGCCAATTCGGCAGCACGTTGGTGCAAGCACGCATCGACGCACGCAGTTGAAGTCGGAACAAAGGCGTGGAAATACCTGCTCCTGCCACACGACGAGGTATCGGAGTCGAAGCGGCTATCCGACTATCTGCGGTTTGAGGTCAAGGCGTAATTGAGTTGCCGCTGTTCACCCATGGAGATTCCAACATGAACCGTTCTCATCTGCGCTTTCAAGTGAATTCCCGCCTCGTCACCTTGTTGAGACAGGAATACTCGTCATCCGATCGGGCACTGAAGGAACTCGTCGACAACGCGCGGGATGCTGACGCGGAGCGAGTATTGGTCACCCTCCCGAAGCCCATGAGCGGCGACTCCCTTGTCATCCAGGACGACGGAACTGGTATGACAGAGGAAGAACTGCGACGCCACTACTTGTCCATCGCAACAGATCGACGTTCGCGGCGCGGTGAGCGCACTGCCGGGAAAAACAGCACAAATAGGTATCAGGTCCAGAATCAAGAATTCCTATTCGGGCAGCATGCCTTCTTTCGAGTACATACCCTTTTCGCCAGTTGGCGGCGCGCCTTTTGAACTTACTCAAGTTCTAAAGGGCACCTCTAAAAATCCATATTTGCGAGCAGCCGCTTTGCGGCTTGCCTGCTTACCCCGTTTCGTCAACAATACTTCGTTGCTCACAAAAAATATTTCCTTACATATCCATCTGTCTCGCGTCAACTAACTTGTCCACATTGACGACAATTAAGATGTCCGGTTGAATGATAGTGATTTATTTTTTCAGTTGTTGTTTTTTCCGATAACTCTCTCCTTCGATTTCTATAATGTGAGCATGATGAATAATGC
>JAUXRH010000274.1 GCA_030682075.1 Nitrosomonas sp. | reverse complement strand
TGACGAGAATTAAGCTTAAAAATAAAGATAAAGAAGCATTCGGTTTTACTTGGAAGCGCCGCGAGAAACTTACAGCGGCGAAAAATGAAGTTCGTTATCAATATGTACCTTGCTATTTGACCTGCCCGACAGACTCCTGGTTAAATCATAACCGGGATTGCTTGATCTGGTAGGCCACAATAAACTGACTTTAAGGCTATGTTGATTAATACTAACTTAACCGGCTGTTATCAATAGCGTATTTATTTATACGGCCATCACCAAACAACTGCGCTAACATCGTTGATTCATGACAGCATTCAAACATTTTCTTACCGTGATTTGATGGTTATTAGATAAAATAAGTGCGCAAAGCTTAGTACGCCGCTGCTGGCTCAACGAAGTAAGTAAAATATGCCACATTCTAAAGAGGAGGCCGAATATGACTGAAGAAGTCACTATGAAAAATACCAAAAAAGAAATGTTGGATCTCATTGAAGAATTAAAGAGTGAGATTAAAAATAAAGAAAAAGACAACTTAAATCCCGATAAAATTAAAGAAGAATCAAAGAAAACAGCAATTATTGAGCACTCTAACAAAGCCGTTGAGTCTTCGTTAACCACTCAAATTCATCAGCTAAAAGTCTCAATAAATAAAGAGCTAACCTTTCTGTCCGACAAACTCGAAGCAGAAGCGGAAACATATGAAAACCTAAAAAAAGCGATTGAACTAAAGGAATCTGAACTGCATGAGATTTATGGCATCGAAAAGGCTACTACTGAACTGTTGACCATTCTGGAAGCACAAAAAAAGGCAAGGACGGAATTTCAAAGTGAGATGAGCGAAAAACAAGCGTGTTTGGAAAATGAACTAAAAGGAAAAAAAGCGCAGCTTGAGCATGAAATTAAAGGAATTAGTGAAAAATGGGAAAAAGAAAAACTAGATCATCAATTTATAGAAAAGGAAACCAAGGCCAATCTTGAAAAAGAACGAAAACGCGAGAATGAAGAATATGAATACCAACTGACGCGTAAAAGACAACTCGATGAAAATAAAATTACGGATGAATTGGAAGAACTGGAAAAGGCACAGGCACTGAAAAGAGATGCTTTTGAGCAGAAATTTCAAGAAAAAACCATCATGCTGAACGAGCGCGAAAAAAATATTTCGGAACGCGAACTGAAAATGCAAGATCTTCAGGATAAAGTTGATTTATTCCCGGCTGAGCTTAGCAAAGCGATTGCTTTAGCTGTACAGGATGCAAGAGAAAGATTAATAACAGAATTCACTCAAAAAGAATCCTTGCTATTGAAAGGCTTTGAAGGCGAAAGTAATGTTCTCGCCGCCAAGATTTCAGCTTATGAAACCCTAATAAAAGAGCAAGCCAAACAAATTGACAAGCTTAATCTACAACAAGATAAAGCGTATGAAAAAATTCAAGATATCGCTAATAAAGCAGTATCTGGCGCATCGGAACGTTTGCAAAATATTACAGTAAGAACGGCTGCCGACAAGCAAAACTAATGCACAGGCAGCTATTCCCGCTCATACACAGACACAAGGAAAATAAAGCCATTCAGTGGTCTTTAAAAATAAGTTTTCGTAAACTTTTAACTAAATCCCAATATTATGGGAGCATAAATTAAAGTGACAGGTGAGTATTATGACGAAATATGCCTTTCGCCGGTATTTAAGCGCGCCCGGTTTAATCAAGGAAGTTCG
>JAUXRH010000262.1 GCA_030682075.1 Nitrosomonas sp. | reverse complement strand
TTGCGAGCAGCCGCTTTGCGGCTTGCCTGCTTACCCCGTTTCGTCACCATACTTCGTTGCTCACAAAAAATATTTCCTTACCTATCCATCATATGCTGCGTCAATATTTTTTATTCGCGCCTGGTCTTGTTTAGAACTCTGAATTTCCAGGAGTCTGTCGGACTTAAGTGATCGTAGCGAGCAAAGTGGGAAAGCGAGAACAGATTGGCCGGATTTTGAGGCGCATAGTCATTCTATGCAACGAAAAATCAGGGTAATATGAACCGCTTGTCCCATTGGCGCAGTAGATCAACCTTAAGTCCGACAGACTCCTAGCACAAACCCACCTATCGGAATCGTTTCGAAATCTCAAATAACCCCATACCCAACAGCATCGACACAACAAACATGATACCCTCGAAACTGCCCGTCCCCGCCAGAACCAGTGCGGGTCCGGGGCAAAGACCCGCAATACCCCAACCGACACCAAAGACGAAACTCCCCAGTACCAGTTGTTTATCAATTGTCTTCGCCGTGGGTAAATTTATGGCTAATCCCAGGTAGCTTTGTTTACGCTTACTGGCCACAGCAAAAGCAACGGAACTCATGGCAATTGCACCGACCATAACCCACACCAGATAGGGATCCCAGGAACCCATAATATCAAGAAATGACAGCACCCTATCTGGATTTATCATTTCAGACAAAATAAGCCCCAAGCCAAAGACCAACCCTGATATTAACGCCGTGATGTTAGCCATTTAATTTTTCCTTAAATAACGATACCAAACAAAACTATGCAGCAAATACATGCCGTATGAGATAAACCGTGACAAATCCAGTTAGCATAAATACCAGCGTTGCAACAATAGAACGTAGCGACAATCGGGAAACGCCACAAACCGCATGGCCACTGGTGCAACCCGATCCATAGCGCGCACCAAAACCAACGATCAGACCCGCAATTATCAGCATCGCGTAGTTGGCATCAATACGTATGTGAGGCAGGCCGAAAAACTGTTGCCATACCAATGGCGATACCACAAGCCCAGAAACAAAAGCGATACGCCAACCGATATCACTCGCCTGCAACCTGAACAACCCACCAACAATGCCTGAGATGCCCGCAATACGTCCGTTAAGCAATATCAGCAGAGCAACCGCAACACCGACAAGCATACCACCGGCCAGTGCTGGAAACGGAATATAATCAAAATTAAACAACATATTCATATCCTTATTGGAAAGATAATGCAGGAAATTTACTCAATAACGCAGACATAACTATATTGATCAATAATATATTTAATGATATTATATTGTCAAGCCAAATGAATCTTAATGAGAATAAAATGCCACCGAATATAAAAACATTCTTTGATAAAGCAACTTGGACAGTTAGCCATATCGTGTTTGACCGACAAGGGGGAAGCTGTGCCATCATTGATCCCGTTCTGGATTACGACCCTAAATCAGGCAGAACAAGCACCCAATCTGCAGACAAACTGATCAAGTTTATTAAAGACCAACAACTGACGGTCGAATGGATTCTTGAAACTCATGCCCATGCCGACCACCTGTCGTCAGCGCATTACCTCAAGAAAAAACTAGGTGGAAAAACGGCCATTGGAAACAATATTCCAGCGGTACAGAAAACCTTCAAAAAAATATTTAATCTGGGGGAAGAGTTCATACCCGATGGCCGTCACTTTGATCATTTGTTGATGGATGGCGAACAATTTCAGGTCGGCAAATTATCTGCTACAACCATTTCAGTCTCAGGTCACACGCCTGCAGACGTGGCCTATCAGTTTGATGATGCAATCTTTATCGGTGATACCTTATTCATGCCCGATGTTGGTACCGCACGCGCAGATTTTCCAGGGGGTGATGCGCATCAGCTGTTCCGGTCCATACGCAAGTTACTGGCATTTCGGCCTGAAACCCGGTTATTCATGTGTCACGATTATCCACCGACAGATCGTGCTATTCAATGGCAATGTACGGTAGCAGATCAACGTGCGCACAATATTCATGTCCATGATGGAATCAGTGAAGATGAATTCGTTGCTATGCGTACGGAAAGGGACGCAACACTTGGCATGCCTACCCTGCTACTACCCTCGATTCAGACTAATATACGAGCAGGAGAACTGCCGCCTGCAGATGAAAGTAATGTTTCATATTTCAAAATACCCATCAACCTGATCTGATGAGTCCATCTATATTTCCATTTGCCAGGTTAAATTTTGATGTACGGAATTTTGGATCAGATGGGCATTTAATTTTTTCTTTTTTATATTTCTTATAATCAGTAACTTATAATTGATTCTTGAAAGAGGCGCCCTCAAGACTCTTGCGCCCAGGGTAGCAATCACCTCGACTCTGACGTTCTTCCAGTTCCATTCGCGCCAATTCTTGTCGTAATTCCTTTAGCCGCGCTTCCTTCTGTGCCAAATCGCCAGCCGTGGGACAGGCGATAGTCTCCCACTGCGCAATCTGCCCTTTGCGGGAATCCTCGCGCGCTCGAAAAAGTCCTCCCAGAACTGCCGATCCCGCTCGGCAGCCGGGTCATGCTGACAGTCCAACTGGAGCGCCACGCTCCGTCGCCGGTCAGCGGACAGGTGATCCCACGGCATAGGCGAAAACTCATTCTCGACACGCCGACGCAGCCCAGCGGGCAAGTCGCAAAGCTGAGTGTCAAACCATTCCTCAAATGCCCATGTAAGCAGAACAAAAAATAATCAGCTGGTTTCTGTTATGCTGCAAAGACTTTATACTGAAAATTAAATGCAATGATTTATTTGCAGACAAGGGTTCAAACTTAACCATCTGATTATGAAAGATCAACAAATTAAAATTCGAATTCAGCTGACGCAACCTCCCCTGCCGATTGAACAGCAATACCTGGAACCTATGACGCAAGTAGTAGATGACCAGCCTCCGTTTGATTGGCGTAAAATATCGCTCGCGCTATTATTCGTGGTCAGCTTGTTTAGTCTTGTCAGTTACGCTTTATTTGCCGGGCGTGATGACAAAGCTTTATTCGCCGAAACAGTGCCTCCCGTCGATCAGGCTGCCACTCGGGATGAGAACACCATTCTTCCCATGGACTTTCAAACTGAAGTCGCATTCGTCGAAGCGCCTATCGAATACCCGGAGAAATCATCCGAATCCGATAATATCATCGTGATGGAGAGTATCTCAGCAGCAGAACCCGCAACAGAAATAGGAATAAGTTCTGGAACAGACCCTGCTGTTGCAGCAGATGCACTCGTTGTCGCTGATGAAACGACCGTTTCAACCATAGCCTCCGTCGTGAAAGATCAACCTCAGGTGGTCAGGGCGCAATTGAGTCATGCGATTCAACGTCGAGAACCAGTCGATCGTGTTGATCATATCGCGCTAAACCGAGGAACCAGCGAATTTATCTATTTCTTCATGCATTTACGCGGACTGGAAGGACGGAAAGTCACAGTACATTGGTATTACCAGGATAAAGAAGTATCGAAAATAGAGCTTATTATCGGTCATCAAAATTGGCGAACAAATGCCAGCAAGCGACTGACTCAGAAAAGACTTGGGGCATGGCATGTTGAATTACAGGATGATTCAGGAAAATTACTGGCGCAACGTAACTTCACGGTAAGCAATCGCCCATAATTACATTATTAATGTGAGCAGCGAATCAGTTTAATAAAAGATTTGAGGTATCTCTATGAAATTTTGTAGTCATTGTAGCGGCACTATTGAGTTACGTGTGCCAGAAGGTGATACATTGCCACGGCATATCTGTGCGACTTGCAATATCATTTTTTATCAGAACCCAAAAATGATTGTCGGCTGTATCCCGGAATGGGAAGACAAAATTTTATTATGTCGCCGTGCAATTGAACCACGCCGTGGCTTATGGACATTGCCTGCCGGGTTTATGGAAAACACCGAGACGTTAGCGCAGGCTGCAGCACGTGAAACACTGGAAGAAGCAAATGCCAGAGTAGAAATTGGTGAACTCTATACTGTTTATAGTCTGCCTCATATCAATCAGGTTTACCTCTTGTTTCGTGCAAGCCTGCTGGACCTGGACTTTAAACCCGGCATCGAAAGCCTGGAAGTAAAACTTTTTGATGAAAAAGAGATCCCTTGGAATGAAATGGCTTTCCAGGTCATTCATGACCCATTAAAAAAATATTTTGCAGAACGAAGTCTGGGAAAATTTGGTTTTCATATGGGCGTTATTGATCGCGCCCAGAATTCCCATAGTTAACCGTCTGTCGAACTAAAGGTTGGTCGATTAGATCCGACAGGCTCCCAATTTTTACCTTTTACTTAAAGATAGTAAATCAGTGTTTATGAAATATTCCAAGCAAGTTATAATGTTTATTTTTTCCCGAACCCCATGAAATATTTATTTCCCTTATTATTATGCTTGGGTGTGATAGGGTTCCCGGTTGCTGCCCAACAACAACCCGCCTTAACGATCGCGGCAAAATCCTATTACCTTGTTGATTTCCAATCAGGGCAAGTTTTGGCAAGTAAAAATGCTCATGAACCTATCGAGCCTGCTTCACTGACAAAACTCATGACCGCCTATATAGTCTTTTCCGCACTGAAACATAACCGTATCTCGCTGACCCAAAATGTGCCGGTGTCTGAACGCGCCTGGCGCATGATCGGTTCACGTACGTTTATCGAACCAAATAAAGAGGTAACCGTAGATCAATTGATCCGGGGCGTGATTGTACAATCGGGAAATGATGCCTGTATTGCGCTGGCTGAAGCAATCTCTGGATCGGAAGAAGCCTTTGTTCTTATCATGAACGAAGAAGCTCATCGTTTAGGGATGAAAAAGACGCATTTCACTAATACCACAGGATTGCCGGATCCTGAACACTACACCACTGCGCACGATCTCGCATTATTGGCAGCCGCGATCATCCGCGATTTTCCGGAATTCTATCCACTTTATTCCCTGAAAGAATTTATCTACAATGGGATTACGCAACCTAACCGGAATCGCTTATTATGGCTGGATCCGCATGTTGACGGCCTAAAAACAGGATGGACAAGAACCGCCGGCTATTGCCTTATTACCTCAGCCAAGCGCGATAACCAACGTCTGATCTCTGTTGTTATTGGCGCAGATTCCGCTAATGTACGAAGCATTGAAAGTCAACGCCTGCTTAATTATGGCTTCCAGTCTTTCGACACCGTGCACTTATACAAAAAAGAACAGGAAGTGACCACCATTCCATTATGGAAAGGTGCTGAAAACTTACTCAAGGCTGGATTCAGTCACGATATTTATTTCTCCTTACCCAAAGGTCAGGCTGATAAATTAAAAGCCACCATGGAATATAAGCAACCGCTGGTCGCACCTATCAATGCGGGGGATAATGTCGGCATGGTAAAATTCACACTGGATGGGGACGCTGTCGCAACCTATCCATTGGTGGCATTAGAGACTGTTAACGCCTCCAATATTTTTGGTCGCGCTTGGGACAGTATCAAATTACTTTTTAATTAAATTACACTGACTTCCTCCCGCATATGAGCACAATATATCTCAATGGCAAATTGATGCCCATTGAAGAAGCCTGCATTCCCGTTCTTGACCGGGGATTCATCTTTGGCGATGGCGTTTACGAGTTAATTCCCGTCTACTCACGTAAACTTTTTCGTCTGCATCATCATCTACATCGATTGCAACACAGTTTTGACGGTATTCGCCTGATGAATCCTTATAGCAATGCCCAATGGCAAGACCTGCTGGAACAAGTGATTGCAAATAATAAGACGGAGGATCAATCACTCTATCTTCATGTTACTCGAGGGGTAGCGAAACGTGACCATGCTTTCCCCCAGAATACCCCGCCGACGGTATTCGTCATGAGTAATCCATTATTAGCACCGCCTCAGGAACTATTACTAAGCGGTGTTGCTGCTATCTGCGCAATTGACAATCGCTGGATACGTTGTGATATTAAGGCAATTTCACTATTACCCAATGTGTTACTACGCCAATTGGCAGTTGATGCCAATGCAATAGAAACGATCCTCATCAGAGATGGCTTTTTAACAGAGGGCGCCGCAAGTAATATTTTTGTCATAAAAGATAAAGTCTTACTGGCGCCTCCCAAGAATCATTTAATGCTGGCCGGCATTACCTACGACGTCGTTCTGGAGCTTGCTGCAGAAAATAATATTGCGTATGAAGTCAGGGAAATATCAGAAGACGAACTACGACATGCTGACGAGATTCTATTGACCTCTTCTACCAAGGAAATTATGGCGGTGACCCGCCTTGATGACGAACAGGTAGGTGATGGTAAACCAGGCGCTATATTTAAACAGCTGCACCAGCTTTACCAGCATTACAAAGCAACCATTATGCGCGGCAATACCGCTTGATAGGCTTCTGCTATTAACGCCGTCTGGCATAAACCTGCGTACCCCAGGTACTCGGGAAAGTAATTTTCCTTCTGGTAATGGCTTATAAACCATCGCCAATAAAATTAATCAGCACTTGAAATTTTCACTATGACTGAACAAGCTTCACTCATCAAGTATCCCTGTGATTTTCCAATAAAAATTATGGGAAAATCACAGGGAAATTTTGCTCAACTAGCGGTATCCATAGTAAAACAACATGCGCCTGATTTTGATGAAACAACATTGGAAACCAAAACCAGTAAAAGCGGCATGTATTTAAGCCTCACCTGTACTATTCGTGCTACCTCCCGTATTCAACTGGATGCGCTATATCAGGCATTGAGCGATCACCCCATGGTGTCAGTCGCACTGTAAAGTTCAGGATGCACCTATCCCAATTCGAAATGATAACGAATTATCCCGAAATAAACATCCGACAAATGGGGTTGGTTGATTATTGCGCTACCTGGCAAGCCATGAAAGATTTCACCGCTGTGCGTAGCGCAAGCACCCTTGATGAAATATGGCTATTACAGCATCCTCCGGTTTATACCCAGGGCCTTGCTGGCAAACCTGAACACTTACTTTACAGCAATGGCATTGCGGTGATAAAAACAGATCGTGGTGGGCAAATCACCTATCATGGCCCAGGTCAGCTCATTGCCTATTTACTGCTTGATATGCGCCGTCTGAAAATTGGTGTGCGGGAATTGGTCACTCGAATGGAAAATGCCGTGATAGACTTATTAGAAGGCTATCATATTCAAGCTGAAAGCCGAGTAGATGCGCCCGGGGTATATGTAGCAAACGCAAAAATTGCCGCACTCGGTTTAAAAATAAGGAAAGGCTATTGTTATCACGGGATAGCGCTCAATGTTGACATGGATCTCGTTCCATTTTCTGCCATTAACCCCTGTGGTTATGCTGGACTGCAGGTAACACAGACCAAAGATATTGGTATTACCGACAAGTTACAGATCATCAGCAACAAATTGTCAGAAAAATTAACAGAATCAGTGATTAAAGGACAAAATATACACCATCATGACGGCTGAAACTCATCAGAAAGGCACAGCAAAGACCGCGCGTAACCCAATTAAAATCGCGCCACAATCCCGCAGTGATCTGCTCCGTAAACCTTCATGGATACGGGTACGTTCATCCAACAGCCAAGCCTTCCATGAAGTCAAGCGTATTATACGCGAGCAGAAACTACACACGGTCTGTGAAGAAGCTTCCTGCCCCAATATCGGCGAGTGTTTTGGCAAGGGAACCGCCACCTTCATGATTTTAGGTGACCTGTGCACCCGACGTTGCCCTTTTTGTGATGTTGCCCACGGCAGGCCAAATCCACCGGACGCAGACGAACCATTACATCTGGCGCAATCTATCGCGGCCATGAAACTGCGCTATGTCGTTATTACCAGTGTGGATCGTGATGACTTGCGAGACGGGGGTGCACAACACTTTGCTGACTGTATTCGTGAAATACGGACACTTTCACCTCAGACAAAAATAGAAATTCTGGTACCTGATTTCCGGGGAAGACTGGATGTCGCACTGGAAAAACTCGCTACCTATCCACCCGATGTCTTGAACCATAATCTTGAAACGGTGCCGCGACTATACAAACAGTGCCGTCCGGGCGCAGATTATGCTCATTCATTAAAACTGTTAAAAGATTTCAAAACAAGTTTCCCAAAGACCCCTACTAAATCCGGTTTAATGTTGGGGTTGGGAGAAACTGATGAAGAGATTCTTGAAGTATTACGTGACTTACGTGACCATGATGTCGAAATGCTGACTATGGGTCAATATTTACAACCCAGCATTGGGCACTTGCCCGTGTTACGTTATGTAACACCCGAAGGTTTTAAAGCGTTTGAACACGCAGCGACAGCAATGGGCTTCAGTAATGCTGCCTGTGGACCAATGGTGCGTTCCAGCTATCATGCGGATCAGCAAGCACATGAAGCCGGTTTGACATAATTCAAGCTCTCTGAAAGAAATAACCTATTATGACAAAGCTATTATTTCAAAATCATGGGTTATTTCTACTGTATTTCTTAGCATAATCGAAGCAGAACAGTATTTCTTTGCCGACAAATTAATTGCACGTTCAACTTGTTGCTGCTGCAGATCATTCCCGGTCAGAATAAAATGTAAATGAATATGTGTAAACACTTTCGGATCCGTCAACGCGCGCTTGGCTTCAATCTCAACCACACAATCCGTGATATCCTGGCGACTCTTTTTCAGGATCGATACTACGTCAAACGTCGTGCAGCCACCAACGCCCATCAATAGCATCTCCATAGGACGCGGCCCTAAGTTCTGACCACCCGCTTCCGGCGCACCATCCATTAATACTGCATGACCACTTTCAGATTCACCCTGGAAGCTTACCCCCCCCTTCCACTCAATACGTGTTTTCATACCTCTCCCAACATCTATTTATATTTCAAGATTGTACTAGGGTCTGTTGACGTTTCAAAAACAGGTATTTAGAAACAATCACTTACAATCGCAAGGACAAATCATAACCCACTGATACAGCAAGTGTTTTTATCAAATGTCAACAGACCCTAGGGGCAAAAAATCTTTCTCCCCAACTGTGTCATCACCTGTAAAATAAATTCTGCAGAACACACTAAAATAAAAAGCCGACGTTTTAAAACGTCGGCTTTCTGTCAACCAGAATCGCTTACTTAAGCGTCAAAATCCAGTCTGCCAGAACTTTGGCGTTTTCGTCACTCACTGCAGCATTTGGCGGCATTGGGATTGCTCCCCAAACACCATTGCTACCATTCTTGATTTTTCCTGCCAACATTGCGCCAGCACCCGCATCACCTGCGTACTTGGCTGCCATATCTTTTAGTGCCGGACCCACTGTTTTTACTTCCACTTGATGGCAATTCAAGCAACCACTGCTTGTCGCCAAAGCCGCATCCGCATGTGCTGCCGTGCCTGCAAGCAACAAAACCGATCCGGCCGCCATACCCATTAGAACTGCTCTCATATTTATTCCTTATTAAAGTTATAAAAGGGTGGTTATTCTACCCTGAACTGCACAGACATGCAGCAACTCCTGCAAGCTGGTAATTTCTGGCAAACAATTAACCCCTTGACAGACCCAAGCGTTGACTGCTTTGTCAACTGGCACAGGCTTATCAAGACTCGCTGGCAAACCGACAAGTTCCGATGATAAAGCAAAAATCAAGAGATGAGGTACCCTGTTTTGTAATTTATACCGCCATTCAGAAAGTGCGGGTTCACGGCCCCGTAAAATAACCATGGGTGGCGGCGTCATTATTTCCTCAACTGCTATCAGCAGACTACAACATCCACTGGAATGACTGGAAATAGCGGGATAGAACAAGCGCAATGCGCGCTCAGCGGCTTGTAGATAACGATACTCACCCAGCAGATGACCCAACCGCTGTAGCACCATCACGGCAACCCCGTTCCCTGACGGTGTGGCATTATCATAGACCGGCTTGGGACGATGAATCAATACTTCATGATCATGACTGGTAAAGAAAAACCCCCCAGCTTCCTGATCTTCAAATTGATCCAGTAACACTTCAGCCAATGCCACCGCAAAATCCAGATCAATCTGACGAAATTCGGTCTGCAATAACTCCAGCAATCCATCCAACAGGAAAGCATAATCATCGAGATAGGCATTAAGATGTGCCCTGCCGTCCTTATAGGTCGCCAGCAAACGATTGTTTTTCCACATCGTGTTGCGAATGAAATCAACGGCACGGATGGCAGAATCCCGCCATGCTCTCTGTTTGAAAACGCGACCCGAATAGGCCATTCCCTTAATCATCAGGCCATTCCAACTGGTTAGAACTTTTTCATCTCGTCCAGGATGAATGCGCATTTCACGAACTGACCCTAATTTCTTTCGCGCTGCAGCCAACCGTTGCTGAGCTTCCTCATAACAAATGCCAACCGTCTGCGCGACTTCTGCCAGTGATTGAGTAACCTCCAGATTCCACAGTTTCTGTTCAAAGTTAGGAGGCTGCACAAGCCCATAATAAGGTGCGACTATCTCATATTCTTCCGGTGACAGAATCTGCGCTACCTGCGCGCGATCCCACACATAAAACTTCCCTTCTTCATGTTCCGAATCAGCGTCCAGGGTTGAGTAATAACCCCCTTTCGCACCGATGGGTGATTGCATTTCACGCAGAACCCATGCGGCGGTTTCTTCTACAATCTGTTTAAATAACGACTCGCCCGTGACAAGCCAGGCCGCCGTATAAAGATACAATAATGATCCGTTGTCATAAAGCATCTTCTCAAAGTGTGGGATACGCCAGTACGGGTCGGTACTGTAGCGACAGAACCCACCGCCCAATTGGTCATAAATTCCACCTCTCGCCATTTTTTCCAACGTAAACACCGCCAGGTGCAACGCATTTTTATTTTTATCGGTGAAATAACGTTGCAAACAAAATTCAAGTTCTGCCGGATGGATAAATTTGGGTGCATTACCAAAACCGCCGTGAACCGAGTCGAAATTCTCTGCTAATGCCTTGAGTACTTGATCCAACATTTGCTCAGAAAACTCAGGTTCACGCACATCTTGTTCAGGAAGTGACTCCGCCAGCAATTTTTCCAGCGAGGCACTTTGTTGCTCAATGGCTTCGCCACGGGTGTAATAAGCTTCAGCAATACGCGGCAATAGATCCAGAAAACCCGGCAGGCCATGGCGAGCAACTTTAGGAAAATAAGTGCCACCAAAAAAAGGCTTCTGCTCAGGCGTCAAAAACATCGTCAACGGCCAGCCGCCATTACGCTGATTGAGCATGTAATGGACAGTCTGATAGATCTGATCGATATCAGGCCGCTCTTCACGATCCACTTTGATATTGATAAAGTGTTGATTCATTGCCAGGGCCACCGCTTCATCTTCAAATGATTCATGCGCCATGACATGACACCAGTGACAAGCAGAATAACCAATCGAAAGCAGGATGGGTTTATTCTGCGTACGCGCCAATGTCAGCGCCTCCTCACCCCAGGGATACCATTCCACCGGATTTTCACAATGCTGGAGAAGATAGGGGCTGGTTTCTTTTGCAAGATGATTCGTCATAATCCTGTCGGCCAGGTCACTATAAATCCGTTACCGCACCCAGGCTTGCCGTTGAAACAAGTTTTGCATATTTTGCCAGCACTCCCCGGGTATAGCGGGGTACCGGCGGCTGCCATGCCGCACGGCGGCGTGAAATTTCTTCTTCTGACACATTAAGCTGCAACAAACGCTGGGGGGCATCTATGGTAATAGAATCTCCTTCCCGGACTAACGCAATGGTGCCGCCAACGAAAGCTTCCGGGGCAATATGGCCAACCACCATACCGTACGTGCCACCAGAAAAACGTCCGTCAGTAATAAGTCCAACAGAATCCCCTAAACCTTCGCCGATCAGTGCCGCCGTGGGTGAAAGCATTTCCCGCATCCCTGGCCCACCTTTTGGCCCTTCATAACGGATCACCACAATATCGCCTGGCTGGACCTGACGTGCGAGAATGGCCTCCATACAGGTTTCTTCTGACTCGAATACCCGCGCTGGCCCGGTAATCTGGGGATTCTTAATACCTGAGATCTTGGCCACACTCCCCTCAGTCGACAGATTTCCCTTCAGAACGGCGAGATGGCCCTGGGCATACATGGGATTATCCCATTGACGAATAACATCTTGATTCAGTCGCGGTGATGCCGGGATATCCTGCAATACCTCTGCAATCGTCTGGCCACTAATCGTTAAACAATCGCCATGCAATAACCCATGGGCCAGCAACATTTTCATTACCTGAGGAATGCCACCGGCATCATGCAAATCAGCCGTGACATAACGCCCGGATGGTTTCAAATCGCACAATACAGGCACCTTGCCACGTATCTGCTCAAAATCATCAAGGGTCAAATTAACGTTGGCCGCGTGTGTTATTGCCAGCAGGTGCAGCACCGCATTGGTCGAACCACCGACCGCCATAATAACGGCAATGGCATTCTCGACAGATTTTCTGGTAATAATATCGAGAGGAAGAATCTGTTTCTTAATTGCGGCGACTAATACCTCGGCTGAACGCGCGGCACTAACGCGCTTTTCATCATCGATCGCCGACATCGTCGAAGAGTAAGGCACACTCATTCCCATTGCCTCAATAGCTGATGACATTGTATTCGCCGTGAACATCCCGCCACAGGAACCGGCGCCCGGACAGGCATGACGCTCCACCTGCAGCAATTCCTCATCATCTATTTTATGTGCGCTATGCTGCCCCACCGCCTCAAAGGCACTGACAATCGTCAGATCCTGTCCTTTGTATTTACCTGGTTTAATGGTGCCGCCATAAACAAAAATCGCAGGAACATTCATCCGGGCCATCGCAATCAAGGCGCCTGGCATATTCTTGTCACAACCACCAATGGCAATGACACCATCCATACTTTCACCCTGTACCGCAGTCTCAATTGAATCTGCAATGACTTCCCGTGATACCAGCGAATACTTCATGCCTTCGCTACCCATGGAAATACCATCCGATATGGTAATGGTGCCAAACATCTGCGGCATGGCACCAGATTTTCTCAACGCAGTTTCGGCTGCTATGGCCAGGTCATTCAACCCCATATTACAGGGTGTAATCGTAGAAAAACCATTGGCCACGCCCACGATGGGTTTGGTGAAATCACCATCACCGAAGCCCACCGCCCTTAACATGGCGCGATTAGGTGCGCGTTTTGCGCCTTGGGTAATGACCTGGCTACGTTTATTGTCCGGCATGATGTCTCCTGAAATTAAGATTAATATAATTATTTAATTACAAGTACCTGTTCTGTACTGCGATAACATTCGTACTTGGTATAATACCTGTTTTACCGTAAATAAGGTCGAACCCCATGCTCGTTCATCCGCAGATCGATCCCGTCGCACTTTCATTGGGACCGCTTTCCATTCATTGGTACGGTCTCATGTATTTGATTGGATTCGCGTTCTTCATTTTACTGGGTCGATATCGTATCAAGCGCAACCCAAACTCCGTATTCACTAATGATTCGCTGGATGAAGCCCTGTTTTATGGTGTGTTAGGCGTCATTATTGGTGGACGTCTGGGGCACGTACTGTTTTATCAGTTCAGTTATTACCTGCAACACCCATTGCAAATTTTTGCCATATGGGAAGGCGGCATGTCCTTCCATGGGGGATTCATCGGTGTATTCATTGCCATGATCTTATTTGCCCGCAAGAATAAACTACCATGGCTGACCGTCACCGATTTCATCGTACCACTGGTGCCTTTAGGATTAGGCGCTGGGCGAATAGGAAATTTCATTAATGGCGAGTTGTGGGGCCGCCCGACTGACGTGCCCTGGGGCATGATTTTTCCGTACGTCGATGAGCTGCCACGACACCCTTCCCAGCTCTATCAATTTGCACTTGAAGGTATCGTATTATTCCTGTTAGTCTGGACATATTCCGCCAAGCCAAGACCCATGGGTGCCGTAACCGGAATGTTCATGATCGGTTATGGTGTATTCCGTTCATTCGTTGAGTTTTATCGTGAACCAGAAGATGGCTTTATGGGTGTCATGACATTAGGCATCACCATGGGTCAGTGGCTCTCACTCCCAATGATAATCGCCGGGTTAGGACTGTTGATCTGGGCTAATAAAAAGCCGATTAAGCAGGAAATCGTGGTTAAAACAACAGGAAAAAAGCAGAGACGACAACCTGTCAGCAACAAATAGAATTTCCGTTAATAAGCGTTAATAAATATGGGCATCTCTAAAAATCCAATTTTGCGAGCAGCCGCTTTGCGGCTTGCCTGCTTACCCCGTTTAGTCGCAATACGGCGTTGCTCATAAAAAATTTTCTCTTACATATCAACCATATGCTACGCTCAATTTTTTCTCGCGCCTTGTCTTGCCTGGAAACTTGAATTTTTAGAGATGCCCTCAAGCTAAACTTCATTAATATATTGCCGTTACAACAAAATATTAGCAGAAATTCTTTCGAAGAATTCTGAGCAGAATAGCAAGCTATCATACAAACAATAATGGCAGTTTTGTTAGTTTATATAAAAACGATAGTATTTTTTGGAGATAATAATGCCTGACAAAAATTTAAAGTTCTTAGTAGTAGATGACTTTTCTACTATGCGTAGAATCGTACGTAACCTTCTAAAGGAATTAGGTTTTGTCAATGTTGAAGAAGCAGAGGATGGTGTGGTTGCACTTCGTAAACTTCAAGATGGTGATTTTGATTTTATAGTTTCTGACTGGAATATGCCCAACATGGATGGTTTGACTATGTTGAAGCAGATACGTGCTACCGAGGCTTTGAAGAAAATACCTGTATTAATGGTTACTGCAGAGGCAAAGAAAGAAAATATTGTCGCTGCTGCGCAAGCTGGGGCCAGCGGATATATAGTAAAGCCATTCACTGCAGCCACCCTGGATGAAAAACTGAATAAGATTTTTCAGAATATGGAAAGCAAAGCATCAGCCTGATAAATCAGTAATAAAATTATCATAATAAATAGGTGAGCCAAGAATGAATACCTCAGTTCAATCACAGGTTATAGAAGAATCTGTCGAATTTAACCAAGAACAATCTGAATTATCTCATGCATCATTGGTTACTAATGAAACAGAAAGCGATCATCAAGTGAATGGTAATGCGGAAAAAAAGGTCATTGACCAAGTTGGTCATCTAACCCGCATCTTACATGACAGTTTACGTGAATTAGGTTACGACAAACGTTTGGAGGAGTTCTCATCTGAAGTTCCAGAAACTCAGGACAGGTTATCCTATGTCGCAGCAAAAACTGAACAAGCGGCTGATCGTGTACTTAATGCCACAGAAATTGCGTTGCCTATTCAAGAAAAGCTTTCAGCTGATGCAGTTAACTTGTCAGAACATTGGAAACTGGCGCTTGAGGCACAAAGATCCTTACCAACTGATACAGAGAAATTTAAAGATTTACTAATACAAACGTTGACTTATCTTGATGAAATACCAAAACAAACTGGCGCAACAAATGTTCAATTAATGGAAATTATGATGGCACAAGATTTTCAAGATTTAACCGGACAAGTAATTAAAAAAATTACCCTAATGGTGCAGGAACTTGAAAACGAATTACTTAGATTACTTGTTGAAAATATGCCTCAAGATAAAAAGACTAAAACTAATGACAGTCTCATGAATGGCCCTGTGGTAAACACTGAAAAACAAAACGATACTGTGGTCAATCAGGATCAGGTCGATGACTTGCTAGCAAGTCTTGGATTTTAAATTTTCAATCCAAATAATATTGGAGATATCAGCAATAGATCAAACAGGCTGTTGAGAAACGCCCCATTTTTTATCCTGGCACAACTAGCAATGCCATACGAGGAAAGCCGGTATTTGATCGACTTTTGTGACGAATAATTTATGCCCGATCACCAAAAATAACTACTGCACCGCCCCGGATTTTCCAGAGACTTGTTGTGTTGAATCAAGCTGCATCAGCTGACTCAGCTTGTTGGCGATAATGAACCCTTTCGAATTCTGTCGGAGGGATATTGCCGATTGCTTCCAATAGTCTTCGATTGTTGAACCAGTCAACCCACGAATTCCACTGCTTCGATGGTACGCCAGGGGCCGCGCTGGCGTATGACTTCGGGGCACCTCTAAAAATTCAGAGTTCTAAACAAGACCAGGCGCGAATAAAAAATATTGCCGCAGCATATGATGGATAGGTAAGGAAATATTTTTTGTGAGCAACGAAGTATGGTGACGAAACGGGGTAAGCAGGCAAGCCGCAAAGCGGCTGCTCGCAAATATGG
>JAUXRH010000229.1 GCA_030682075.1 Nitrosomonas sp. | reverse complement strand
GGAACGGAAACCGATGCCGCCGCACCGATCAGAGAGATATTTCCATAACAAGCAGGATCATGGCAGCCCCACCAGGCTTGTCCAACAAACGGTTCAGATTGTGGCTCGCTTCGCGAACACAATCTAACCTTACTCGTTAGGGAACGTAATATATACGACATTATCTGTCCAATAATCCGCTTAGTTTGTCGTATAATCATAACAGAGTTTATTCACCTTATTGCTTTCATTGATTAAAGTTAAAACAAAAGGACCGACTCTAAAGATAAATGCGGCATCACGGTCAGTCGTTAAATTGCCGATTCAGTTTCGCGACAATCTTAGTCAAGCTGATCATGATATCAAGTAAGTCCAACCACAATACACCAACCATTAAGGACGGTTAAGTTAAGTTATAATCCCACAAAACCCACTAACTAAACACAAAAAAAGATGATCAACCCAGGATAGTCTACTATCCTATCTTTCTTAACCCCAGGATTCTCCGTGGCAACCCTCATTTCCCCAGCTTTCGTCCTCGGTTCACAAACACCTGAATTGACCGCACTACCGCCCCTGAGTCTCTACATTCATATTCCCTGGTGTCTGAAAAAATGCCCCTATTGTGATTTTAATTCGCATGAGGTTAAGGGGGAGGGCCGTCAGGCGCCTGAGGCGGAATATGTGGTGGCGTTGATCCGTGATCTGGAATCGGCATTGCCGAATGTTTGGGGGCGTAGTATTGCCAGTATATTTTTTGGGGGTGGGACGCCGAGTTTATTCAGTGCGCAATCGATTGACCAGATTCTGGCGACAGTGCGGATGTTGCTGCCGTTGGAACATTTTGCTGAAGTGACGATGGAAGCCAATCCGGGGACATTTGAGGCGCGGAAATTTGCCGATTTTCGGGCGGCGGGGGTTAATCGGCTGTCGGTGGGGATTCAGAGTTTTAATGCCCGGCATTTGCGCGCCTTGGGGCGTGTGCATGATGACAGGGAAGCACATCGTGCGGTGGAGATGGCGCTGAAGCATTTTGCTAATGTCAATCTTGATCTGATGTATGCCTTGCCGGGTCAGACTCTGGCGGATGCGCGCGCGGATATCGAGACGGCTTGTGCTTCGGGGGTGGCTCATATTTCGGCTTATCATTTGACGCTGGAACCCAACACCCTGTTTTATCGCTATCCACCGGTACTGCCGGATGATGAATTGTCGGCGGAGATGCAGGTGATGATTGAGCGATTAACCGCGAGCAAGGGTTATGTTAATTATGAAACCTCGGCCTTTGCACAACCGGGACGGGAATCGCGGCATAATCTGAATTACTGGCGGTTTGGGGATTATCTGGGCATTGGTGCGGGCGCGCACAGTAAAATTAGTTTTGCCGATAAAATTATCCGGCAGATGCGTTATAAGCAGCCCAAAGAATACCTTGAGAAAGCAGGGCAGGCGAGCGCGACTTCAGCGTCAACGATACAGACGCAAGATGAACTCAGCTGTGCGGATCGGGGATTTGAATTTATGATGAATGCGTTGCGGCTGACGGCGGGTTTTGAAACGCAACTATTCCAGGAACGCACCGGTTTGCCCATCAGCACAATTCAGCGGCAACTGGATGAGGCGGAACAACGGGTACTGATCGTGCAGGATTATCAACGCATTACCCCTACCTTGATTGGTCGGCGATTTTTGAATGATTTGTTGCAGATCTTTTTGCCAGATAAATAAACAGGAGCCGTTATGGCGAACGTGAAACCAGAAGATATGATTGAAGGTATGTTGCAAGCCGGTGCCAGAAAGGCGGGTTTGTCGGTCAAGGATATGTTGATACGCGGCTTTTTGTCTGGTGTTTTTCTGGGTTATGCAACCACATTGGCCATTTTGGCCACAGTGCAAACTGGTCTGGGCATTGTGGGTGCAATGGTTTTTCCGGTGGGTTTTGTCATGATTGTCCTGCTTGGCCTTGAGCTGGTAACGGGAAATTTCGCCTTAATCCCCCTCGCGGTTAAAGATAAGAGAACCCGCTTTGGTCGCCTGGTTTTTAGCTGGACCTGGGTCTTAATTGGCAATCTGATGGGAGGCGTCTTCTATGCGTTTCTTTACGTTATTGTGGTGACCAAAATGGGTCATATTGATCCGGCAACCATTGCCACAGCGCAAAGAATCATCGAGGTTGCCGAGACCAAAACATTGGGTTACGCACAAATCGGCTTTGATGGCACGATTGCGGCGTTTACCAGTGCTTTGCTGTGTAACTGGATGGTGACGCTGGGCGCGGTCATGGCCTTCACGTCGAGCTCGACCATCGGTAAGATTACCGCCATGTGGTTGCCGATCATGACCTTTTTTGCACTGGGTTATGAACATGCCGTCGTCAATATGTTCTTGATCCCGGCGGGCATGATGCTGGGGGCGAATATTACGATTGCCGAAGGGTGGCTGTGGAATGGGTTTCCGGTGATTGCCGGGAATATTGTAGGAGGCATGATTTTTACGGGCTTTGCGCTTTATTTTACGCTGAGAAAAGGGGAGGGAATTAATTAATTGCTCCTGTTTGTTCCACAGAAGGCGCAGAGAGTCCTTAATTATACTTTTAAAAAAACCAGATCCCACACCCCATGCCCCAACTTTAGACCCCGTTGCTCAAATTTGGTCAGTGGTCGGTAGTCCGGGCGAGGTGCATAGTCGTTCGCGGTATTTGTCAGCTGAGGTTCATGGCTGAATACTTCCAGCATTTGTTCGGCATAGTCTTGCCAATCCGTCGCAGTATGAATGTAGCCCCCGGGTTTCAGGTGCTGACACGAACGTGAGACTAAAGTCGGTTGAATTAATCGGCGTTTGTTGTGCTTTGCTTTGGGCCAGGGATCGGGAAAGAAAATATGAATGCCATCCAGGCACTGATCTGGCAGCATATGTTGCAATACCTCTACAGCATCGTGCTGGATAATACGAAGATTGGTTAATTCAAGTGCGGCAATTTGATTGAGCAGACTGCCGACACCCGGTGTGTGGACTTCAATGGCCAGATAGTCATTTTCCGGATGAGTCTGGGCGATCGTCGCCGTTGTTTCTCCCATGCCAGAGCCAATCTCCAGGATTCTGGGTGCTTGCCTGGTAAAAATATCATCCAGTTCAATTAAGTTTTCTGTAAATGGAATACCGTATTTGGGTAGCAAAGTTTCACAGGCGCGGCGCTGTGCATTGGATAGGCGTCCTTGACGGAGAACAAAGCTGCGAATGGTTCGTTTCATGGATAAGTAAATGACAGCGGGTGTGAAGAATTCAGGTAAAATCCGTGAGTCTCATTTGGGTGGTTTACTGGCAATGATGCCGCTGGTCGGAGAACTGGGGCTGGCACTGTATAGTTTCCTGGCCATACGTCCCGCTAAAAAGGCTTCACGTCCGGCTTCAACGGCTTTACGCATGGCGGATGCCATCAAAACGGGATTTTGTGCCGCCGCAATGGCGGTATTCATTAATACGCCATCACAACCCAGTTCCATCGCAATTGCAGCATCAGATGCTGTGCCGACACCGGCATCGACCAGTACGGGAATTTTGGCGTTATCGATGATAATCTGTAGATTCCATGGGTTCAGAATGCCCATGCCGGAGCCAATTAAAGAAGCCAGCGGCATGATGGCGACACAGCCAATTTCTTCCAGTTGCCTGGCGATAATAGGATCATCTGAAGTGTAAACCATGACATCGAAATTTTCTTTGACCAGAATCTCCGCAGCCTTGAGGGTTTCAATCATGTTGGGATAAAGTGTTTTTGGGTCACCCAGGACTTCCAGCTTAACCAAACGGTGGCCATCGAGCAGCTCTCGCGCAAGACGAAGTGTGCGTACGGCATCATCCAGGGTATAACAGCCGGCGGTATTGGGTAGTAAGGTGTATTTTGAGGGTGGCAAAACATCCAGCAGATTGGGTTCGTCTGGATTCTGTCCAATATTGGTACGACGGATTGCGACGGTAATAATCTGTGCGCCACTACTTTCAATAGCCAGGCGCGTTTCAGTGAAATCCTTGTATTTTCCGGTGCCGACTAAGAGTCTTGAAGAATAGGACTTGCCGGCGATGATGAGATTGTTCATAAAATGCTGGAATTAATTCAAAAGGATAAGCAGGTGAAATAACGATTCAAACCAGGGAATTTATCCACCCCCAACGGCTACTACGACTTCAAGTTGGTCGCCATCAACCAGCGCTAGTTCAGAAAATTGACTGCGGGGAACGATTTCACCATTGCGTTCAATCGCGATCCGTTTACCCTGTAGATCAAGTTGTTCAATTAATTGTTGAACATTCAGGGCGGATTCAAATTGTTGCGGCTGTCCGTTAATGGTGAGTTCTATCATTTCATAATCCGGCTGGATTCAGTTAAACTGTTAGCGTTGTTTTGTGCTGATTTTATCATGCGGGTGTAGCTCAATGGCAGAGCAGAAGCTTCCCAAGCTTAAGACGAGGGTTCGATTCCCTTCACCCGCTCCATAAGAATAGCAACATTTAACGGGCTTGTGCGATATAAAACACTGAATATAAGTCATGGCCTGTAGCAGGATGCACCTGTAGAAGCTGCCGTTTAATTAGTGGGCACCTCTAAAAATCCATATTTGCGAGCAGCCGCTTTGCGGCTTGCCTGCTTACCCCGTTTCGTCACCATACTTCGTTGCCCGCAAAAAATGTTTCCTTACCTATCCATCATATGCTGGTCAATATTTTTTATTCGCGCCTGGTCTTGTTTAGAACTCTGAATTTTTAGAGGCGCCCTAGTTATAAACCTGAGCCGATCGATGGCTGGAATTTTCCCTCTTATCGTTGCAAATCCTGGTAACTGCTCGCTTTATTTATAATTTATGCGTTGATAAATGCGATATTATCTCACCATTCATCTGGTTATTATGAGATTCCTTTGGGTTGTGTCGCTTGAGGTAACCGATTAGACTTGAACAAAAGTTGGAATCTTTGAACCATTTTAGAGAATCCCCACGCATGGAAGCAAAATTACAAAACAAACGCCCCAAGCATCTTGATCTGTTAAAGATCCGGCATCCACTGCCTTCAGTTGTTTCGATATTACATCGCTTAAGTGGCGTGTTACTTTTTTTCCCCGGCATTCCTTTATTACTCTGCGGCTTGCAATCACTGCTTGATTCTGAGCAAAGCTACGCAGCCTTAGCGGTCATACTGCTTAATCCGGTTGTTAAGATCATGCTATTACTTTCCGCCTGGTTTTCCCTGCATCATTTGTGTGCCGGTATTCGCTATTTGTTACTTGATTTGCATTATGGCGTCACTCTGCCACAAGCACGTGCCAGTAGCAAATTAGTTTTGATGGTGGGCGTTATGCTGACATTGTTAATAGGGCGGGTGATATGGTGAAGCGTCCGAGCCGCATTGTAACCGGCGCGCATTATGGATTGAGAGACTGGCTGATCCAGCGTGTTTCTGCTGTATTTATGATCGCGTACGTTTTTTTACTGGTGACGATATTAATCATTTCAGCGCCACAGGACTACGCTGCCTGGAAAGCTATTTTCAGTAATCAGTGGTTGCGCATTGTCTCTTTGCTATTTTTTGCCGGTTTATTTTGGCACGCCTGGATCGGTGTGCGAAATATTCTGATGGATTATGTTCATGTAACCCGTATCCGCTTTATTTTGCACATACTGGTTATTCTCTCATTACTGTTTTATTTTGTATGGTCTGTAGAAATCCTGTGGAGTTAATGTGGCAATAACCAAAAGAAAATTTGATGTCGTCATTGTCGGATCAGGTGGGGCAGGCATGCGCGCTGCTTTGCAATTGTCAGAAGTAGGACTCAAGGTGGCGGTTTTATCTAAAGTCTTTCCTACACGTTCACATACCGTAGCGGCACAAGGCGGTATTGCAGCTTCACTTGGAAACGTGACTGAAGATAATTGGCATTGGCACATGTACGACACGGTAAAAGGCTCCGATTATCTTGGCGATCAGGATGCCATCGAATTTATGTGTCGGCAAGCCAATGAGGTAGTCTATGAGCTGGAGCACTACGGCATGCCATTTGACCGATTGGATAATGGCAAAATTTATCAGCGTCCTTTTGGTGGACAATCGCAAAACTTTGGTGGAGCGCAGGCAGTACGATCCTGTGCTTCAGCAGATCGTACCGGCCATGCCATGCTGCACACGCTTTATCAACGCAATGTCAGTGTGAATACCCAGTTTTTTGTCGAATGGATGGGCTTGGACCTGATTCGCGATGAACAAGGTGATGTGTTGGGTGTTACGGCATTGGAGATGGAAACAGGTGAGGTGATGGTATTACAGGCACGGGCGACATTATTTGCCACCGGTGGCAGTGGTCGAATCTTTCAGGCCAGTACCAATGCTTTTATTAATACCGGTGATGGTCTTGGAATGGCCGCGCGCGCGGGTATTCCGCTTGAAGATATGGAATTTTGGCAGTTTCATCCGACTGGAATATACCCTGTCGGGGTATTGATCAGTGAAGCCGTGCGTGGTGAAGGCGGCTACTTGATCAATAAAGAAGGTGAACGATTTATGGAGCGTTATGCGCCAAATGCCAAGGATCTCGCCAGCCGTGATGTGGTATCACGTGCGTTAACGATTGAGATCAGGGAAGGGCGTGGTTGTGGTAAGGATGCCGACCATCTCTTGTTAAAACTGGATCATCTGGGGGCGGACGTGATCAAGTCGCGTTTGCCAGGTATTCGTGAAATTGCCATGAAATTTGCGCATGTTGATCCGATTAATGCCCCGATTCCTGTCGTTCCTACCGCACATTATATGATGGGTGGTATTCCAACCAATCGCTTTGGTCAAGTAGTCACGCCTTATAAAACGGGACCAGAGGAGGTGGTTGCAGGTTTTTATGCGGTTGGCGAATGTGCTTGCGTTTCAGTTCACGGCTCGAATCGTTTGGGAACAAACTCACTTCTGGATATTGTGGTATTCGGGCGTGCTGCGGCTAATCAAATTATTGAGGATCTTGGCAAAAATCCGCATCATAAGCAATTACCGGAGGATGCTGCAGATAAAACGCGGGCACGCCTGTCACGTCTGGAGAATAAGAAGGAGGGTGAGAGTGTCGCACAAGTCGGCGCTGCACTGCGTAGAACCATGCAGAACTATTGTGGTGTGTTTCGTTTTGCGGATGTATTGGCACAAGGTGTCGAAAAGATTAGTGAAGTTGCAGAACGTGTTGCCAATACGGAAATTAAAGATAAGAGCAAGGTATTCAATACCGCCCGGATTGAAGCCTTGGAACTTGATAATTTAATTGAGGTCGCCATTGCCACCATGGTTTCAGCCGAAGCGCGAAGTGAAAGTCGCGGTGCACACGCGCGAGAAGATTTTCCCAATCGTGATGATGTTAACTGGCTGAAACACACCTTGTTTTTTAGTGAAGGGAGACGCCTTGATTATAAGCCAGTACGATTAAAGCCATTAACCGTAGAATCGTTTCCACCTAAAGCAAGGACCTATTAAAAACGGTTTGTCGCGTGAGAGTGAGCGACAGATTAATTTTTTAAATTGGATTTTTACACCTGATCATGAAACTTTCCGAGTCACGACAGACAGCCTTAGCTTGTTGCTTATTACTTCTACCCATTCTGGCGCAGGCTGAAACGCGCTATGTTACTGATCAATTGGAAATTACACTACGAAGTGGGCCAGGTAATAGTCATGCCATCCAGCGCATGGTGGCGAGTGGTAGTGCATTGACCGTATTAGAAAGAGACATTGATAATGGTTATTCAAGGGTCCAAACAAGCGGCGGTATCGAAGGGTGGGTTCTTAGTCGATTTTTAATAGCGGAGCCTTCTGCACGGCGTCAGTTGGAGCGGTTAAGTAGTCAACTAAGCAACACAAAAGTTGAAAAGGGTGTCAGTATAAGCGCTCAGGTACGTGCCATCAGAACTGCCCATGATAACGTAGCAAAACGTATTATTGAGCTGGAGACGGATAATAAGAAATTGGAAGATGAGTTGGAACATATAAAACATACCGCTACCAACGTTTTGGCAATAGATGAGCAAAATAAAATGTTTCAGCAGCAATTGATAGATACAGAGGCTAAAGTGCGCGTGCTTCAACAAGAGAACTATGAACTCAATAGTAATAAAGAAAGAGATTGGTTTGTGGCGGGCGCAATCGTATTATTTTCCGGCTTAATCATTGGTTTAATCATGTCGCGGATTCAAGGGCGTAAACGTTCCCGTTACAGTGATTTTTAAGTAACTGACGTTACCGAAGAATAAGCGCGCTTGGATGATGAATAAGGATCGAGTATTTATTTTTGGATCGAGATACCCAGCCACGGATTTCTATTGATTTTCCTAGATAGGATTCTAAGGCAGGGAATAAATAAAGACTATCATTTGCGATGCGAACATCCGTCTGTTCGTTAAAAATTAAACGACTGTATTTCCGGTTTCGTTTTATTGACTCCGGCTTACCGATATAACGTTGCCACCCTTTGTTTTCCCTGGTGATTTGAGTGAGTGGCCGTGGCTGGTATAAGGGCATTGACCAAATACCCAATGCTTGTTTCTCCGCTTGTTGTTGTGCTTGAATTAGCTTCTTGGTATGGCGCAGGTTTGGCGGTATGATATTTACTGCCGCAAACCCCTTCTCTATGAGTGCGGCATTGAGGTGTTTTCCACTGGGCAGATATAAATGTGCCAGTAATCGTTTATATCGATCCAGTTTCTCCTGATCGTATTCTAAATACACTTTTTTGTTTTCCAGCTGTTCCTTAAGCCACATCTTTGCGGCAATCCCTCCAGGCTCATCGACGCGAAAACGACTCTCAATTTCAGGGGTATTAATGCCCAGTAAACGCACACGATCGCCGTTTTTAAGCACAATGGTATCTCCATCATAAACGCTGGCAACCTGATGTAAAGAACGATGATGAGTATTCGTTGATACAGATATTTCGACCGGTATTGATCCTGCCGCTGGCTTGTCAGAGTATGTGATTCTGCCTTGCAGGTCTTCAGTACGGAATACCTGATTGGACCAAACAACTTGCGAAAATAAACTACCAAGGATAATGCCAATAAAGTAGTGTTTTTTTATCAAGAGCATATTTTTGTTCCGTTCAGATAATCGCCTTTCTAAAGTGTTTAATTGTTCCACAGATATGAGCCCTGTCTTAGTCTATAATGTAACGGTTTGGAGCGTTAAATGATGACTAATTGAAATTATGGCAGAATAGACAATTGACAGCTTCTTAGGTTAACTTAAATTTTTTAGGGCGCCTCTAAAAATCCATATTTCGTCACCATACTTCGTTGCTCACAAAAAATGTTTCCTTACCTATCCATCCTATGCTGCGTCAATATTTTTTATTCGCGCCTGGTCTTGTTTAGAGCTATGAATTTTTAGAGGTGCCCTTTAGTGTTTAGCTTTATTTATTTTCTCTTTTCTTCAGATGAAATTCCTTTCGCAACTTCAGATCAAAACAAATTAATGCCAGTGCGATGGGTTATTTGTGGCGCCTTAATCCGGCAAACCAAAAGCGCTCTATTCTGGAAATAGATCGCTGAATTAATGAGGCAATAAATATTGCCAGATATGAAACGATATAGAGAAGCCGCCTATCGCTTAATTCAACGCCAAGGGGGCTGATCTGTATACAGGGAGAATTGTTTTTCATGAAAATTGATAAGGTCATCGATACTGCATTTGAGCCGATATCGAATGCGGTTGCCTCCGTTATTTTTTACAATATCTCGATCATCGGACTGGATATCAAGATTGTGCTGGTATGGCTTGTCGCTGCAGCGTTGTTTTTCACGATATATCTGGGTTTTATCAATATTCGGTATTTTTATCATGCCATTAATGTCTTGCGTGGGAAGTACGATGACAAAAATGCAGAGGGTCAGATCAACCGATTCCAAGCATTGATGACATCCCTTTCAGGTACCGTCGGATTAGGAAACATTGCCGGTGTGGCCGTGGCAATCTCGGTAGGTGGACCCGGTGCAGCGTTATGGATGGCTATTATGGGATTGTTTAGCATGTCCACCAAGTTTGTCGAAGTTACCTTGGGTGTTAAATATCGTCAGCGGGGTTCAAAGCATGATCCAGAAGCCATTTCTGGTGGCCCAATGTATTATTTACGGAGTGCTTTTGACCGTCATGGTATTCCCTATTTGGGGCCTTTGATGGCTGGTTTGTTTGCCGTTTGCTGTATCGGCGGCACATTAGGTGCGGGCGGCCTGTTTCAGGCTAACCAGGCTTATCAGCAGGCATTGATAGTATCCGGCGGTGATGCGGGCTTTCTTGCTGGCAAGGGTTGGTTATTTGGTGTATTTATGGCAATTTTGGTTGGATTGGTTATTATTGGCGGAATCCAATGGATTGCGGCCGTTGCGAGTCGCGTTGTACCCGTGATGGCGATTTTGTATATTTTTTCTGGTTTTGTGGTGATAGGGTTACACTATGAAGCAATTCCAGATGCCATGCGTACCATCTTTGAAATGGCATTTTATCCGCAGGCTGGGCTAGGTGCGTTAATGGGTGCGCTATTAATGGGAGTGCAGCGTGCGTCTTTCTCCAACGAGGCAGGGATCGGTTCTGCTGCAATTGCGCACAGTGCGGTTAAAACGAATGAACCAATTAGCCAGGGGATGGTTGGAATGTTAGGACCATTTGTTGACACCATTATTATTTGCATGGTCACCGCATTTGTTATTGTTATTTCTGGCGCCTATATTGACGGGGAAGGAATGGAAGGGGTTGAGTTAACATCCCGTGCTTTTGCTTCGGGTATTTCCTGGTTCCCTTATGTCTTGGCCTTAACGGTATTTTTGTTTGCCTATTCGACCATGATTTCATGGTCTTATTACGGACTGAAATGTGCCACTTATCTTTTTGGCGAACGAGATTCAGTAGAAGGGATATATAAAAGTATTTTCTGTTTTTTCATTATTATTGGTGCTTCAACCGAACTATCCAGTATTATATTATTTACTGACTCCATGGTCTTTGCGATGGCTATCCCAAATATCATAGGGTTATATATACTGGCACCTGAAATCAAAAGAGACCTTAAAGTTTATATTGAAAATCTTGCAACTAATCATCATGCTGCCTAAGAAATTCAGGTTCTTGTCTAAATTAGTTAGAATCAAATTTCACGAAATAACCCATCAATTTACTTAAAAGAATGAATTCTGAAGCTTTGATAGAGATCAGTGATCTAAACTTTTCCTATGGTGCGCGGCCTATCTTGAAGGGTATTAATATGACCATGCATCGTGGCAAGGTTATTGCCATTATGGGTGGAAGTGGTTCGGGCAAGACCACACTGCTACGCCTTATTAGTGGATCGGTCACGCCATCTGCTGGTTACGTGAAATTTGACCATCAGATGGTCCATCAACTCAATCGAAACGCACTGTTTAAATTGCGCCGTAAGATGGGCATGCTGTTTCAGTTTGGCGCCTTATTTACCGATTTATCAGTTTTCGATAATGTGGCGTTCCAAATGCGTGAACATACCAATTTGCCGGAAACCATGATTCGTGATTTGGTTCTGATGAAGCTGCAAGCAGTTGGTTTACGTGGCGCCCATCAAATGATGCCGACGGAGCTTTCAGGTGGTATGGCCAGGCGTGTTGCGTTAGCGCGCTCAATTGCACTTGATCCGGCACTGATTATGTATGATGAGCCATTCACGGGGCTTGATCCGATTTCTCTGAGTATTATTGGTAGTTTGATTCGTCGCTTAACTGATGCACTAGGAATGACCTCGATCATTGTTACCCATGATGTACAGGAATCTTTAAAGATTGTAGATTATGTTTATTTTATAGCGGACGGCGTGATTGCAGCAGAGGGTACGCCACAAGAAGTCAGCCAGTCCGTCGCACCTTTTGTGCATCAATTTGTGCACGGTGAAGAAGAGGGGCCTGTACCTTTCCATTATCCAGCAGATGCCTATGGAATGGATTTAAATCTGGAGAGCAGGCTTGCCTAAACGGATTATTTCCATCATTCAAGGTATCGGTCATCGCGCCATAGAGGGCACTTGGCAGGTCGGCCTTGCCAGTCGTTTTTTTATCCTGGTGCTATTAAAATCTACTACCAGCCTACGGCGCTTTGGCCTGGTGATGCGAGAACTTTATTTCGTTGGCGTGCTGTCATTAATTATTATATTGGTGTCAGGTCTATTTGTTGGTATGGTGCTGGGTTTGCAGGGTTACGAAACACTGCAGAAATTTGGCTCCGAAACTGCGGTTGGTACGCTGGTAGCCTTGTCGCTGGTTCGAGAACTCGGCCCTGTGGTGGCGGCGTTGTTATTTGCCAGTCGTGCGGGATCCGCAATTACGGCTGAAATCGGCTTAATGAAAGCGACCGAACAATTGGCGGCAATGGGTATGATGGCGGTTGACCCGGTTGCCCGTGTTGTTGCGCCTCGCTTTTGGGCTGGCGTTATTTCCATGCCATTTCTGGCGGCCATGTTTTCGGTAATGGGCGTATTTGGTGGCTACTTAGTTACTGTAGTTTTTATCGGTGTTGATGAAGGCTCATTCTGGTCACAAATGCAAAGTAATGTAGATTTCAGACAAGACATTATGAATGGTTTTATTAAAAGTTGTTTTTTTGGTGTGGCAGTAACAACAATTGCCGTATTTGAAGGTTATGATGCCAAGCCCACGGCTGAAGGTGTGTCCATCGCGACCACACGTACGGTTGTTACTTCGGCATTGGTGATTTTAGGACTTGATTTTATTTTGACCGCTTTCATGTTTAGAGGAATTAGTTGATGCAACGGACAACGATGGACTTGTGGGTGGGGCTATTTGTTATCCTGGGGATAGGCGCGTTACTGATACTCAGCCTGAAAGTGGGTAATTTGAATACCTATAGTGCTGGTCAGAGCTATCAATTAATCGGACATTTTGAAAATATCGGCGGCTTGAAAATCAGAGCCCCGGTAAAAAGCTCGGGCGTTGTAGTGGGACGAGTCGTTAATATTCAATTCAGCCTTGAAACTTATGATGCAGTTGTAACCCTTAGCATTGATAGCCGTTATATCTTTCCGAAGGACACGTTTGCCAGTATTCTTACTGCGGGCTTGCTCGGTGAACAATACATTGGCCTGGCAGCAGGGGGGGATGAAATAATGCTAAAGGATGGCGATAAATTAATGAAAACCAATTCTGCCATGGTGCTGGAAGAACTGATTGGTCGATTCTTATTTGATAAGGCGTCTGAAAGCAATGATTTTTAATACATATATATTATATTTTGCGGTGTAATAACCAAATTCTTGTGAGGTAACGATGAAAAGATATATTGGGCTATTCATAATAATAATGACTTTTTTGTTTGTGCTTCCAGCATGGGCAACGAATATTCCGCCTGACAGGCTGGTAGATGAGACGGTGCGGGATGTCGTCACTATCATCAATCAGGATGAAGAGTTAAAAACAGGCCGTAATAAAGAAAAAATGTTGAATCTGGTTGAAAACAAGATCCTTCCACATTTTGATTTTTTGCGAATGACCCAACTTGCGATGGGAAAGAACTGGCGTAATGCAAATGCTGAACAACAGAACGTCTTAGTTGAAGAATTTCGTACACTGTTAGTCCGCACTTATTCAAATACGTTGTCCAGTTATAGCGATGAGACCATCAACGTTAGCCCGATCAGCGGGTTGGGAGATGCGACTGAAGCAACGGTTAGAACTCAGGTAGTGCAGGGAATGGGTAAAGAACCCGTACCTATTGATTACAGTATGCAGAAAACGGCTACGGGTTGGAAAATATTTGACGTCACCGTTGCAGGTGTCAGTCTGGTGACAAATTATCGTAGTTCGTTCAATAGCCAGATCCGTCGAGGTGGCGTTGATGGCTTGATTAAAACATTGAGTGATAAAAATATTTCGTTAGTCGGAAAATAATCATCTGCAATGATTTTACGAGAAGGCAACAAGATCAATATTCAGGGTTCTGTAGCCATTGATAACGTGGTGGCAATGACTGCGCAGGGGATTGCTTTATTGAAGGGTGGTCGTTTGCTTGTTGATTTTTCAGAAGTTGAAGAGGTTGATTCTTCCATTGTCAGTATGTTGCTGGAATGGTTGCGTGAAGCCAATAGACTGGGTTGTCAATTACATTTCGTCAATATGTCTGAGAGCCTGCAAAGTCTTATTCAACTGTATGGTGTTTCAGAATTTTTTTTATTTGAGGGCACCTCTAAAAATACCTAAAAAAAGCGAATCAATCCAACCCGGAGAGCGATTTAACTCGATTTTCGACGTTTTTCTGTCCAATAATTAGATTTTTCCTCAATTTAAGGCGATATTGGGTTTTTATTCGCTCGTTTTTACCCTTTCAGGCAATTTCTGGCGCAATAACCCTGTCGAAACTGAAGTATCTTTTGCGAATCAACATTGCCACGCGCTTAAGGGCACCTCTAAAAATTCAGAGTTCTAAACAAGACCAGGCGCGAGAAAAAAATTTGAGCGCAGCATATGGTTGATATGTAAGAGAAAATTTTTTTCTCGCGCCTGGTCTTGCCTGGGAACTTGAATTTTTAGAGATGCCCTTTATAAACCTGCTATCAGTCCAAATAGTCGTTTATTATCTCATTAGCAATCTAATTCAGTTGAAATTAATTAGGCAGCCACGAGTCAGGGCTTCCCTTGGAGATCATAAAATGAATGTAATGACCAAATTGCGATGACACTAACAATAGATAAAAAGGCGCAACAAATGACAGATAAATCCAGGGTATTAATCCTGGGGCATGGTGAAATGGGCAAGGCCATGGAGTACCTCCTTAAAAAAACGTGGCAATTGGATATCTGGGAGAAATACCCTCAAGGCAACTTCCATTCAGTGGTACTTAAGGAAGCTGCATGTCAGGCAGATATCGTATTGTTTTGTCTGCCGGTCAATCCGCACCGAGAGATTGTTGAATATCTTGTACCATACCTTAAGAAAACCTGTCTCTGCGTGAGTATTGCCAAGGGCCTGGATGAAGCAGGACAAACCGCCGCACAAATTTTTGCGGAAAGTTTTGCATCGCATCAGCCCTACGCCCTGTTATATGGCCCCATGATCTCCGAGGAAATCCGTGCCGGCCGATATGCCTTTGCACAATTGGGCAGTTATGCTATAGATTCATATAACAAGCTCCGCACCCTATTTCATGGGTCGCGTCTTTATCTTGAGCATACGGCAGACATCACGGGGATTAGCTGGTCGGTCATACTGAAAAATGTCTATGCGATGGTATTTGGCATGGCGGACGAATTGCAGCTAGGTGATAACATGCGTGGCTACCTCTCTGTTGCTGCCTTGCGGGAACTGGGGCAGATAGTATGGAAAATAGGTGGGCAAGCAGGTAGCCCCTATCAACTGGCCGGACTCGGCGATCTGATCACCACGGCTACCAGCGCGGCTTCACATCATCATGAGTTAGGGCGTATGCTGGCAAGAGAGGAGATCCGGGGTATCGAAGGAGAAGGCCCCCATACACTCCAAATGGTGAATCAGCATCAGTTATTTAACACAGCAGACTACCCACTCTTCCAACTAATATCTGACATTGTCAAACACCCGCATCATGTGGGCCAAAGGATCAATGGATATATAGAACAGGCTTATTCGTAAGCACACATTTACTTGCCCCGTCTTGGCGTGATATCCTTAAGTCCGGCAGGCTACTGGGATCGGTTCTAATCAAACTAAAGGGCACCTCTAAAAATCCATATTTGCGAGCAGCCGCTTTGCGGCTTGCCTGCTTACCCCGTTTCGTCACCATACTTCGTTGCTCACAAAAAATATTTCCTTACCTATCCATCATATGCTGCGTCAATATTTTTTATT
>JAUXRH010000221.1 GCA_030682075.1 Nitrosomonas sp. | reverse complement strand
CAAAAGTACAAATAGGCTTGCTCAACCTCGTTTATAACATTAAGCGCGTGGCAATGTTGATTCGCAAAAGACACTTCAGTTTCGACAGGGTTATTGCGCCAGAAATTGCCTGAAAAGGGTAAAAACGAGCGAATAACAACCAAATATCGCTTTGAATTGAGGAAAAATCTAATTATTGGACAGAAAAACGTCGAAAATCGAGTGAAATCGCTCTCCGGGTTGGATTGATTCGCTTTTTTTAGGTATTTTTAGAGGTGCCCTCTACCTAATGTCTTTCCTTGCTTTTTGCACATCCGACTTAATCAGAGTTTCCCTAAAGTTTCCCAGCAAACTCATTGCAGATTAAAACAATGGAACAAGGATGTCAAACGTAAGGTCTGCCCCCGTGTTTTTGTTTTCCAAATCGAGATTGACCGTAAAAAACCAAGAACCTCCGGGAACATAGGCGCGCCGACATTCTGTTATTTTGTTTGTTTTCCTGTTTTCAAACTATTATTTCTTGATTGATGCGCCTCCCTACGGTTGGCACATCCTACCGAGCTTAAACTGCTGATTCTTTTCTGCGACGTGCCATAAAACCCAGCAAGCCCAAGCCAGCCAATAACATGGCGTAGGTTTCTGGTTCCGGCACGGCTGAGACGAGGTTAGTATCCATAGTCACTGCACCAAAATGCGCCAAGGCTCTGCCATGAACAATTGTTGCGCCGGTGACTAGGGTAATACTTTGGTTTGCGAGAATATTTCCTTGGAACGATTAGACAAGCTGACAGTAGAGCTGCTTGCAGTCGTAAGCGTGCTCCCGATCTGGAACACAAAGATCGCGCCGGGGGCGGAGTTGTTGAGATTGAGCGTTCCCGTTAACTGAGCCGACGTATCAAACTTATAGACGCCGGGATTGAGTGTGAGCCCACCTAAATCTTGACCAGTCAAGTCGGAAGTGAACGCCAATCCTCCCAGATAGCTAATCGCATCGCCAAGTTGATTCTGAGCCGTAGTCGTGAATGGAACAGCTTGGTATGCCGTTCCTATAAATTGTCCCGGACCATCATTTTCATTAGTTCCAAAAAAACCAGTGATCGCACTACCTGGACTGACACCCAGATTTCCGGTGAGAATTGTCGTGCCGGTATTGGTCACCGTCGATCCGCCCAATACAGCGAAGCTTGCCAATTCATCACCCAAAATTGGCGCGGCAAATCCAGGAGAAGAACCGTAAGAAAGTACGACGAACAAGGGCATTGCAAATAACAATTTCAGTTTCCTGCTATTTCCAAAAAGATTTTTTTTCATGATTACTTCCTTTATTTAATTTTACCAAATACATCAATCAAGAAAGAATAAAAAAACATCAGGAATTAACCGCAATCCTTGCATGATGATCGACATTTTCTCCGTCGGGTCTTCATATTCAATTTTTAAAGTTTCACTGCGTATAGGAAAAATAAACGCCTTCCCCCTAAATTTCATTATACACAAAACGGATGTTTAAGCAAATAAATTGCTGAACGATCAGCACCTCCCGCTAATTCAAACAACATTTGCTGCAAAATCAAATTTATGAATTTTTTGTGAAATCCATGTTTTGAGGCAAAGCGAAACCATCTGACTCAAGTCAGTTTTTAAAATTGGCTACTTTTCCCTGGAAAACACCCTTCGAACATACTTTACCCCGGTTGGCGTATTAAGACGAATCATTAATGACGGGTACGTCCAAAGGCAATGGATTTATACAAAGTCTCCCCGGAAGGAGGTAATGGAGGAATAATCCACGTACTTTCTCCCAGAAGTATTTATTACGCTTTGCATTTTGTTTTGCCCGTTGAAGCAAGACACAACAATGCTGCTGTACCTGATCGACCAAAAACGCCAGCATCATCAGACAGGCAAAGACAGTGGATAAATGCCGGTAACCGTGGCCGAAGTTATGTTCGAAGTGGTAGCCTTGTGTTTTCAGGAAAATGGAAAAGGGGGCGCTACCCTTTATT
>JAUXRH010000030.1 GCA_030682075.1 Nitrosomonas sp. | reverse complement strand
CAAATTCCTTTGTTGTTGAGTGATGTGTTTGCCTGACAAATTCACCTCCTTTTTAAGAGGTAACTTTACATGCTTCTAATTTCACTCAACCGGCCAAGTTAATTGTCGTCATACCGGACAGGTTAATTGTCGCCTAATACTGCGTTACAGTTCGTTGTAATAACACGTTATTACGCCTCATTGTGCCTTGCCAAAAATAAAAATCAGCGCACTTTAAACTCCATTCAACTGAGGTTTTTAGGATAAACCGGTAGCCCGGGATATTGGCGTGAATGAAAACACCTTGCATACCTGGGTCAGTAAATACAGTCGACCGGTTGATAACATAAAGGCAGTGCGCACTGACGAACATCTCTATGAAGCGTTAAAGCGGCTAAAGAAGAAGCTAAACAGGCTGTGTTTGAATATATCGAAGTGTTTTACAATCGACAGCGATTTCATTCAGTTAATGGATATATATCGCCCATTGACTTCGAGTTGCAGCAAAATGCTGCTTAACTTTGTATCCAGAAAAGTGATGGCACATCACTACGTGCTACGTGACCCTGATGTGTATTAACGCAGCGCGTGAAGAAAGCGCCGGGTCAATACGGCCACATCCAGGCATCCGCTTCCGGCAGATCTACCCCGTGCTCGTGCGCGTAGTCGCGGCAATCGATCTGCATGTCACGCAGCTTTTCCTTGACGTGAGCACCGGCCACATGCAGGCCGGGGACGCGGTTAATCACGTCGATAGCCAGGCTGAAGCGGTCGATTTCGTTCTCGATCGCCAGTTCCAGCGGCGTGTTGATGTTGCCCTTCTCCTTGTAACCGCGCACGTGCATGTTGTCATGGTTGGTGCGGCGATAGGCCAGGCGATGAATCAGCCAGGGATAACCGTGGAAGTTGAAGATCACCGGCTTATCCAGGGTGAACAGGCTGTCGAAGTCCCGATCCGCCAGACCGTGCGGATGTTCGCTCGGCGGCACCATCTTGTAAAGGTTGATCACGTTGATGAAGCGCACCTTCAGCTCTGGGAAGTGCTCGCGCAGCAGTACCGTCGCCGCCAGCGCCTCCTTGGTGGGAATGTCGCCGGCGCAGGCCATCACCACGTCGGGTTCCGCACCGGCGTCGTTGCTGGCCCATTCCCAGATGCCGATACCCTTGGTGCAGTGCTTGATCGCTGCGTCCATGTTCAGGTACTGCACATGCTTCTGCTTGTCGCACACGATCACGTTGATGAGATCGGTGCTCTCCAGGCACTTCGCAGCGGTCACCAAGAGCGTGTTGACGTCCGGTGGCAGGTAGATGCGGGTGACGGCGGGGCTCTTGTTCACCACCACGTCGAGAAAACCCGGGTCCTGGTGGGTGAAGCCGTTGTGGTCCTGGCGCCAGACGGTCGAGGTGATCAGCAGATTGAGCGACGCCACCGGCGCCCGCCACGGGATTTCCCTCGATATCGCCAGCCACTTGGCGTGCTGGTTGAACATCGAGTCGATCACATGGACGAAGGCCTCGTAGGTGGACAGGAAGCCGTGGCGGCCGGTCAGCAGATAGCCTTCCAGCCAGCCTTCCAGGGTGTGCTCGGAGAGCATTTCCATCACCCGGCCGTCGGGCGACAGCTCGCTGCCTTCGGCGTCTTCCGGGTAGATGTCGGCCAGCCAGGTTTTCTTGGTGACTTCATAGAGGTTGTCGAGCTTGTTGGAGGCGTTCTCGTCGGGGCCGAAGACGCGGAAGTTGTCCATGTTCCGCGCCATCACGTCGCGCAGCAGCTTGCCCAGCGGGCGCGTGTTTTCCGCCGTGATCTTGCCGGGGCCAAGCAATTCGACGGCGTAATCGCGGAAGTTCGGCATCCGCAGCGGGCGGCGCAAGTGGCCGCCATTGGCGTGCGGGTTGGCGCCCATGCGGCGGTTGCCCTGGGGCGCCAGCACCCTCAGTTCGGGGCGCAGTTTTCCTGTCTCGTCGAACAAGGTGTCGGGCTCATAGCTGCGCAGCCAGGCTTCCAGTTGCTGCAGGTGGGCCGGGTTGCTGCGCACACCGGCCAGCGGCACCTGGTGCGACCGCCAGAAGCCCTCGACTTTCTTGCCGTCGACCTCGGCCGGACCGGTCCAGCCCTTGGGCGAGCGCAGCACGATCATCGGCCAGCGCGGCCGCCCCGGGACGCCGCTGCGCCGCGCTTCATCCTGGATACGGCGGATCTCCAGCACGCACTGCTCCATCACGCAGGCCATGTCGGCATGCATGGTCATCGGGTCCGATCCATCGACGAAATACGGGGTCCAGCCGTAGCCCTTGAACAGGTTCTCCAGCTCTTCATGGGAGATGCGTGCCAGCAGCGTCGGGTTGTGGATCTTGTAGCCGTTGAGATGCAGGATGGGCAGCACCGCGCCATCGTGGATCGGGTTGAGAAACTTGTTGGAATGCCACGCCGTCGCCAGCGGCCCGGTTTCCGCCTCGCCGTCGCCCACCATCACGGCCACCAGCAAATCGGGGTTGTCGAACGCCGCGCCGAAGGCATGCGAGACGCTGTAGCCGAGTTCGCCGCCTTCGTGGATCGAGCCGGGGGTTTCCGGCGTGCAGTGGCTGCCGATGCCGCCGGGAAACGAAAATGACTTAAAGAAACGGCGCATGCCCGCCTCGTCTTCGCTCTTGTTGGGATAGATCTCGCTGTAGGCCCCTTCCAGGTACACCGGGGCCAGCACACCGGGCGCGCCATGGCCGGGACCGACGAGGAAGATGGCGTCGAGGTCGTACTTGTTGATCAACCGGTTGAGGTGGACATAGGTGAAGCTCAGGCCGGGGCTGGCGCCCCAGTGGCCGAGCAGGCGTTCTTTGATGTGTTCGACCCGAAGCGGCTCCCGCAGCAAGGGGTTGTCGCGCAGGTAAATCATTCCCGCCGCCAGGTAATTGCAGGCGCGCCAGTAGGCGTTGATCTTGTCCAGTTCGTCGGCGGCAAGAACGGGATTGGAAATCGGGTTGGAACGATTCATGGCGCTCTCCTTTTCAAGGCTGTAAGGCGTGAGGTTTGGAATCTATTGTGATGGCGCATGGTTACAAACTGGTCGGCCCGGTCAGCGCCCAGGCGAGGTGACGGGCGTATAGGAAAAATAAACGCCCTTTTTCCTAAAGTTCATTATACGCAAACCGGATGTTTAGGCAAATAAACTGCTGAACGTTCAGCACCTCCCGCTAATTCAAACAATATTTGCTGCAAAATCAAATTTATGAATTTTTTGCGAAATCCATGTTTTGAGGCAAAGCGAAGCCATCTGACTCAAGTCAGTTTTTAAAATTGGCTACTTTTCCCTGGAAAATACCCTTCGAACATACGTTACCTCGGTTGGCGTATTAAGACGAATCATTAAAGGGCACCTCTAAAAATCCATATTTGCGAGCAGCCGCTTTGCGGCTTGCCTGCTTACCCCGTTTCGTCACCATACTTCGTTGCTCACAAAAAA
>JAUXRH010000219.1 GCA_030682075.1 Nitrosomonas sp. | reverse complement strand
CAACGTCAACCTGACTTGTTTGCTCATTGGCGATTATTTTATGGTAGTAAATTGACTGGATAGGAAGAGCCGTATGAATCGAGAGGTTCACGTACGGTTCTGTGAGCACCTGAAGGGGAAGTTCCTTCGGGTGACTCGACCGCCCGTGGCGCAACTCGAACCTGGGCCGTGCATCGTCATCTTCGATTATCAAGCCGGACGCAGTTGGTCGGCATGCACAAAACTTCCTGCCAAAACTGGCAAGGCCATCTATTGGTCGACGGCTACGGTGGATACAACACAAAGGATGATATCTTTACCCTTATGGTCAAGTGAGTTACAGTAGGAATCTTTAATGCTTTTCCTGTGCCGATTAAATCTTGATTCGCACCGTCATCTCAAGATGTTTAAAAATCCTATTGAATTATCTATTAACGAGTTAAAGTGACCAAATATGAGAAAACTATTATTGACGATTTCTCTGTTAGTTGTTGTAACACCGACTCAGGCCGAATGGGTCAGGACGGGTGCTGACACAGCGCAAGGAGTAATTCATTATTTCGATTCTGAAACCATGCAAAAGGAAGATCATTTCAGGAAGGTATGGGCATTATCCAGCCATGATGAGATGCAAATAGGTGGATACCATTCGGTAAAAACCTTGTTCGAATTTGATTGCGCGGAAGAAAGAGTTAGATCACAGACTATGCTGCTTTATTCTGGTGTAAAAGCATCGGGTGATGTTGTCGGCGCGCATCATAAAGAAGAACCTGAAGATTGGTTTGATTTTCCACCGGATTCAATTTTTAATGTAATCTCGACGATTGTTTGCACTAAATGATTGAATTATCATATTTTTTACTGACGTGAATGCTGGATAAATTCCAGGTGGTACGATACCCTGTTGAGTCAAGCTATTGTTTGTGATGTTTAATCGCAGGTCAGGTATTCAGTAAATGGAGGCATCATGAAATTTCAAGAAATGACTCGCGAACAACAAGAAGCTTTTAGTCGACTTCTTTTGAGTATCGTTAGTATAAAGTCGCAGGAAGAGCAGCAATTTACCCAGCAGTTTTTTCGTTTTCTGATCCTGGGTAATGGCACGGGCATAGTACTACTCGTTACTATTATGGCGACGATAGCCGGTGATGAGGCGCAATTAATGGCACTGGCCGTGCCTTTGGTCAAATTCTTTGTTGGTGCGATATTGGCTGCATTGGTATTTTTCCCGCTGATGGCTGTTGCAAACCAGGCAACCATTTACATTGGCGGTCAGGTGACTAAGTTTTTTTTGAATGAACTTGATATCGAGGAATTTAGAGGCTATGGTCTGAATAAACTGGAGAGGTTTGTTATCAATATATTGTTAATTGGCTCGTTATTGACTTTCTGTTTGGGTGTATATCAATGTATAGGAATATTACGAGGGTGAGGAGTGACCAACGTTCAGGGATATCAGAGCAAAGAGATAGCGTTGACGAGCGAAACGAACATGTGATGCAGCTCCCAGCTTGAGTGCGTCCAGTGTCAGCCTTTTTAAACTTCACCAATATCTTCATTCCAGAGTTTCCGGTTGGTACTGATGAACTGTGTCATTAGGTCAACGCAGTCCTGATTATTGACAACCGTGACGGAGACGCCTCTCTCCTCTCCCTTAAATAGGCTTCCGGTCCCTGAAATGTTAGATTCTCACCAACGATAATTTGTGGGATCTTATAAAGTAAAGCAGCCCCGCTACACATGTCGCACGGTGAAAGGGTCGAATAGAGGACGGCTTTGGCGTAGTCGGCCGCAGTAAGGCGTCCCGCGTTCTCAATGCAATCCATCTCTGCGTGGAGAATCGCACTGCCCTGCTGAACACGGCGATTATGGCCTCGTCCGACAATCTGTCCATTTATTACAAGCACTGAACCAATCGGGATACCGCCTTCGTTTCGTCCAAGGCGGGCCTGTTTAATGGCTGCTTCTAAGAATTTATCCATAACCCTAAAAACCTCAGTTGACCGTTATCCGAGATGACTAACGATATGAATACATGAGACAATTCGAACAAATGCCGGCTCACCCAAATGGTGAGTCAAACTATGGTGTTTATAGCACGCCGCTTTTTAATTTTTGCTGCGTTGTCTCGCGTCAACTAACTTGTCCACATTGACGACAATTAAGATGTCCGGTTGAATGATAGTGATTTATTTTTTCAGTTGTTGTTTTTTCAGATAACTCTCTCCTTCGATTTCTATAATGTGAGCATGATGAATAATGCGGTCAACTGCGGCGCCGGTCATCACGGGATCTGGGAATCTCTGATCCCATTGGCTGCAAGGTTGATTGGAAGTAATAATCAGACTGCCACTTTCATAACGATGTGCGATGAATTCGAACAGTACTTGCGTCTCAC
>JAUXRH010000201.1 GCA_030682075.1 Nitrosomonas sp. | reverse complement strand
CATTATTCATCATGCTCACATTATAGAAATCGAAGGAGAGAGTTATCGGAAAAAACAACAACTGAAAAAATAAATCACTATCATTCAACCGGACATCTTAATTGTCGTCAATGTGGACAAGTTAGTTGACGCGAGACAGTCGCCGAAGCCTTGGTGGTT
The DNA here is from genome assembly GCA_030682075.1 of Nitrosomonas sp. Taxonomy (GTDB): domain Bacteria; phylum Pseudomonadota; class Gammaproteobacteria; order Burkholderiales; family Nitrosomonadaceae; genus Nitrosomonas. Next base: position 20,328 of record JAUXRH010000201.1, on the reverse strand, counting down.
TCAAGCGAGCGTTCAGTTTGTGAATTGAGGGGGGGCTTTCTACCCCGATAACAAGCCCATCAAGAAATCAAAATGAGTTTTGCGAATTTGTTTATAGCGTCCGCCCAGAATGTCATAAATTTTGTTCTCATTAACCTAAAAACCTCAGTTGAATGGAATTTAGAGTACGTTGATTTTTATTTCCGGCAAGGCGTAATGAGGCGTTATTACAACGAATTGCAACGCAGCCGGAATTAAAAAGCGGCGTACTCTAAATACCATAGTGTGATTCACCATTTGGATGAGTTGGTATTGTTCGGGTTGTTCTATTTATTCATACCGTTAGTCATTGCGAATAACGGTCAACTGAGGTTTTTAGGCTGATGGGCGCCGCTAAAAATTCAGAGTTCTAAACAAGACCAGGCGCGAATAAAAAATATTGACGCAGCATAGGATGGATAGGTAAGGAAATATTTCTTGTGAGCAACGAAGTATGGTGACGAAACGAGGTAAGCAGGCAAGCCGCAAAGCGGCTGCTCGCAAATATGGATTTTTAGAAGTGCCCTTTAATGATTCTTTACAAAATCAACGAGCTTTTGATAGGTAAATAAATAATCCTGACCTTTTAGTGGCGTATGGCACTGTACGCAGTTAAGATCATTGCTTTTTTCCGTGCCATCTGGATTATAAACTGCAAAGCCCCAATTACCTGTCCGATTCTCTTGTGGGAAGGCATCATCCCAGTTATCTCTGTTTTCCATCACCGCAACAGCCGCCAACGAATCAATCTCGAAAACACCGTCACTACCCGGAACAGGCTTACCATCGGCATCGGTCTTAGGACTATATATTTCCATTATCAAGACTGACCCAGAGGCCGCATTCTTGCCTTGTGTATAGCTGGCAATCGCCGTTTCATTGGCATAAAGCTTAGCAACCTGCTGCTGATTGGCGCGATTTGCCGTCGCATATTTTGTATAGGATTTTTCATAACCGTCAGGGAATTTGACATATTCAGGATCACCCCCGCCATAAGCATAAAATGGCGAAACAGCAAAGAGTATGGCGACTAATTTCAAAGCGGACTTCATATTTTTTCTCCTTTTATTTACATTAACTTAACATAGATATCACCAGAATTTCTTTAATTCCTTGCGCGCTGCAAGATAATCTGGATAGATGCGTCCCACCAATTGCCAAAATGCCGGGGAGTGATTCATCTCAATCAGGTGGGATAATTCGTGTGCCACCACATAATCCACCAGATTAAGTGGCATTTGGATTAATCGCCAGTTCAGATGAATAACACCCCGGGTATTACAGCTCCCCCATCGGGTTTTTGCCCGTGATAGTCGTAATGAGGGTAGTTCCACATTGAGTTTATTGGCATAGAATGTAACACGCTCAGTGAAACAAGAAAATGCCTGTCTGTAATACCACGCCATCACGACTCTTTCAATCTGCTCAGCAGTTAATTCGCTGGATTCGATTTTTGCCATTCTGGCTTCCAGCTTCCCCGGTGTCATTTGGATGACATCAGACGCGACCATCGTAAATTGCCATGGTTTCCCCAACAACGGAAAATTTGCGCCTTCCGCCCAAATTAATTGGGTTGATTTCCGATTTTTCCATTGGTCGAGTTTTTTGATGACCCAATCCGCTTTGTCGCGTAAGACTGATTCAATCCCGTGCAATGACCCACTGAGTGGCGCATTAACGATCAAACCACCACTATCGATCTTTAACCCGATCGATTTTCGCCTGGAACGTTTGAAGGTATAGGCTATTTCTTTACCACTCAAATTGATACGACGCGTTTCAGTCACTTTTTTTAATTTTCTGACGACTGATACGCGCCACTTCTGCCTCGATCCAAGCTTCGACTTTGGCATTCAACTCAGCCGGTTCCATTCCGGCAGGGTCAATCGGCTGACCAACACTCACGGTTATCGTGCCCGACCGCTTAACGAAAGAATTTCTTCCCCAGAACTCACCGGCATTGTGAGCCACTGGCACGACTGGAACATCTGTATGGGTTGCAAGCCAGGCGCCGCCAATACGATATTTGCCCTTTTTGCCTGGGGCAATCCGTGTCCCCTCAGGAAAGATCACCACCCAGAACCCTTGCTTCAGTCGCTCTCTTCCCTGCTCAACAACTTGCTCCAGCGCTGCTTTTCCAGAGCTGCGATCAATCGCGATCGGGCTTGTCATGGCTAATCCCCAGCCAAAAAAAGGAATACGCAGCAGCTCTTTTTTAAGCACCCAGACTTGCGGTGGAAATATTTTCTGGAATGCAAGCGTTTCCCATGCGGATTGATGCTTCGACAACACAATACTGGGTGTTTCAGGAATGTTCTCGGCACCCAGCACACGGTAATTCAAGCCACAGATCACGCGTAACAAAAACAACATCAACCGTGTCCAACTGGAGGTCACACGATAACGATTATGTGGCGAAAGGGGAAAGCAAGCCAATGTCAGCAACGCATAGGGCGGGGTGATCATGATCTGCAGTAACATATAAAGTGTCGAACGCAATACTGCCAGCATCATGTTTTCCCTATCAGGGAATCAACCACTGCCGCCAAATCCGCGAAAACTTCTGTCCCTTCCGGCAATATTTCCTCTGCTTTTGTTTTTTCCCCTTTCCCAGTCAGCACCAGAACAGGTAATGCGTCCATTTTAGCAGCCGCCTGCAAATCGCGCAGCGAATCGCCAATGACAGGAACACCCTTTAGATCAATACCATATCGCCGCATAATTTCTTCAAACATTCCGGTTGCCGGCTTGCGGCAATTGCATTTATCTGCCTCAGCATGCGGGCAAAAAAATAAGGCATCAATTCGTCCACCCGCCTGGCTCACCGCTTTGTACATCTTTTCATTAATGGCATTAAAGGCTTCCATATCAATCAACCCACGCCCGATAGCCGATTGATTGGTCACAATGAGCACCCGATAACCATTTTGACAGAGTTGTGCAATCGCCTCCAAACTACCCGGAATAGGATTCCACTCATTCGGTATCTTGATAAAAATGTTATTGCTAAAGTTGATGACGCCGTTGTCATCCAGGATAATCAGTTTCATGTCAGGTCGCTAATTTTGAAATATCAGCAACACGATTCATGGCCTGCTGTAGCTGTACCAGGAGTGCCAACCGATTGTTACGCAATAATTCGTCTTCAGCATTCACCATTACATGATCGAAAAAAGTATCGACGGGTGACTTTAATGCCGCCAGTATCTGCAAGGAAGCGGTGTAATCACCGGCGATAAAGGTCTCATTCGTTTGCGATAACATGCCCGCTAATGCCTGATAGAGCGCCTGCTCAGCCGGTTCCTTTAACAAGGCAGCATCCACGCTACTACTGATACTGCCCTCCACTTTCTTCAGTATATTGCCCACCCGCTTGTTGGCAGCGGCGAGACTTATCGCTTCAGGCAAGGCGGCAAAAGCACGCACGGCAGCCAGACGTTTGGATATATCACCTAAATTTTGCGGGCGCAAACTGAGAACTGCGTCGATTTCCTGCGCACTGTAACCTTGCTCGCGCAAGCTTCCGGCGAGTCGCTCATAAATAAAAGCCAGTAACTGTTCATTAACTTCAGCAGGCACCTGACGTGGAATATACTGGGTTTCGGCACTGACACGCTTTATCCAGCTCTCAGGAATACTTTTATCTTCAATGATTCGAATAACTTGTTGAATCAACGTATCCAACTCAAGTGGCAAATCTTTCTCGATGAGCATATGAATAATACCCAGCGCATGGCGGCGCAATGCAAAGGGATCTTTGTCGCCGGTCGGAATCTGCCCAATGCTGTACATGCTGACCAATGTTTCAAGCTTATCAGCCAATGCCACACACAGGCCGACTTGATTTCGCGGCAGTTCATCGCCGGCAAAACGCGGTTTATAATGGTCTTCAATGGCAGCAGCAATATCATCACTCAAACCTTCATGCTGCGCGTAGTAGCGACCCATGATGCCTTGCAACTCCGGGAACTCCCCCACCATATCGGTGAGTAAGTCAGCTTTTGCCAGCATCGCGGCCTGGTCCGCTTGCGCGGCAAGTTGAGCGCCGCCTAATTGCTGACCGATTGCCTTTGCAATGGCACGCACATAATCAATACGTAAGCCCTGCGTTCCAATTTTATTGTGGTAAACCACTTTATCCAAGCCAGGAATTCGCGAGGCCAATGTCTTTTTACGATCTTGATCAAAGAAAAACTTGGCATCAGCCAGGCGTGAACGAATGACCCGCTCGTTACCCCCCACCACCAGACGGGTATCCTGTGGGCGAATATTGGACGCCAGCAGAAATTTATTGGCGAGTTTGCCATCGGCATGAAACATTGGAAAATATTTCTGATTCGCCTTCATGGTCAGGATCAGACATTCCTGCGGCACTTCGAGATATTCAAGTTCAAATTCACCCACCAGCACATTCGGACGTTCAACCAAGGCGGTTACTTCATCCAGCAGAGCATCATCGTCAATTGGCGTGAGCTTTTCCTTCGCAGCCGCTACGGTCAGTTGCCGAGAAATTTCGGCACGACGCTCGGTAAAACTGGCAATCACGGCCCCGTCTGTTTCTAATTGCTGCGCATAACTGTCTGCATTCTTCAATACAATGGGATTTACACTGGCCTCAAAGCGATGCCCCTGCGTTTCACGCCCGGCAATCAGACCCAACACGCTTACCGCCACCGTTTCTGTGCCATGCAAGGCAACCAACCCATGCGCAGGGCGGACAAAATGTACACTCTGCCAACCATCGTCTAATTGATAGGTCATTACTTTTGCAATCGGTAACCTGGCCAGCGTTTCATTTAATGCTTTTTGCAGCCCTTCAACCAGCCTCTCACCTTTCTCGACACTATCAAAGAATAATGACGCCATTTTTCCGTCCGGTTTACGTTTGAGTTGAGAAACCATCGAGGCATCCGCGCCAAGACTTGCCAGTCGCTTAAGTAATGCGGGTGTTGCCTGGCCATTTTGATCCAGACCAACCGCCACTGGCATTAATTTGCGTGAAACCGGCTTATCCACTGCTTGCGCGACGACACGGGTAAGATGAACCGCAAGACGACGGGGCGTGGCATAGGTCGTCACCCGCGCATCACTGGCTGCCAGGCCCTGTGCTTGCAGGCTCTCCGCCAAACCGTCAGCGAAACTGCTACCCAGCTTCGACAGGGATTTTGGTGGCAGCTCTTCAACTAATAACTCGACCAGTAAACTTTTCGTCACCATGTTCATCCCGCCTTTTTGGGCATTTGTGCAACCCATTCCCGCGATGCCATGGGAAAGGGTGGATCCAGGCGTTCACGACTTTCAAAATAGGCCTGGGCGACAATCCGCGCCAATTTACGAATCCGTCCAATATAGGCCGCCCGTTCGGTCACTGAAATTGCACCCCGCGCATCCAGCAGATTAAACGTATGCGCCGCCTTCAACACTTGCTCGTAGGCCGGTAACGCCAATTGCGCTTCTATCAGATAGTTCGCCTGTTCCTCATGCTTACCAAACGCCAGAAATAAAAATTCGACATCACTCTTTTCAAAGTTATAGATTGACTGCTCGACTTCGTTCTGATGATAAACATCACGGTAAGTAATCCCTTTTGCCCAGGTCAGATCAAATACGTTTTCCACCCCTTGCAAATACATCGCTAATCGCTCCAGTCCATAGGTGATTTCGCCGGTAATTGGCTTACAGTCGATGCCACCCACTTGCTGAAAATAAGTAAATTGCGTCACTTCCATACCGTTCAACCATACTTCCCAGCCCAATCCCCATGCACCAAGCGTCGGGTTTTCCCAATCATCCTCAACGAAACGAATATCATTCTGCGTTAAATCAAACCCCAGTTCCTGCAACGATCCCAGATATAAATCCAGAATATTTTTAGGCGCAGGCTTAAGCACCACTTGATATTGATAATAATGTTGCAGCCGATTGGGGTTATCCCCATAACGCCCGTCCTTTGGCCGACGCGCTGGCTGCACATAGGCTGCCTGCCACGGCTCGGGCCCCAATGCGCGCAAGAATGTGGCAGTATGACTGGTCCCTGCACCCACTTCCATATCGTAAGGTTGAAGTAAGGTACAGCCCTGTTTGTCCCAATAATGCTGCAGGGTCAATATGATTTCCTGGAATGTGAGTATGGACATGAAGTGGCTTTGATGAGACCGCAATAATCGAAATAGACAGGATTTTACAGGGTTTTACGCAAACCGCGAAAACTCGATAACAAACCAGTGAAGAGTAATAGACCGGCAAGCCACAGGATCAGCTGATTACCAAAACGAACATACGGGGTCGTGCCCGAAAATCCTTGCGCCGTGCCATGCAATGCCGCAGTGGTAAATACTTCTATTTCATCCAGTACCTCACCCCGCTCGTTAATAATGGCCGTCACACCTGTGTTGGTCGCGCGTAACATATAGCGGCCGGCTTCCAGTGCACGCATTTGTGAAATCTGTAAATGTTGTCGCGGTCCGATCGAACGCCCAAACCAGGCATCGTTACTGACATTGACCAGCATGGTTGCTTGCGGCAACTGACGAATAATTTCTTCTCCAAATACGTCTTCATAACAGATATTCACTGCCACACGCTGCCCCGCTAAATTCAACGGCTGTTGATCAAGACTCCCGCGTGAAAAGTCTGACAAGGGAATTTCCAGGACGCTGATAATCCAACCGAATACGGGTTTCAATGGAATAAATTCACCAAATGGAACCAAATGATGCTTACGGTAATGTTGATCCGGTGAGGTGCCGAAGCTGAACATGGTATTGTAATATTCACTGCCATTGGAAGCATGCTCAGCCATGCCGATCAGTATATCCCCCTCATTTTCTCGAGCATGCGCAGCCAGGTGAGACAAGTAAGCGGGCGGCACAATATTGCGAAACAATGGGATGGCAATTTCTGGTGTAACAATCAATCGACTGTCGCTTTCCAGGATAAGACGGGCATAGGTCTCCATTGTCTTCACAACATGATCCTCTCGCCACTTCAAATCCTGTGCAATATTTCCCTGCAACAGGCTCACCGTAACGGGTTCTCCAATTGGCTTCACCCAATCAATCGATTGTAAACAGAAACCACCCAACCAGATGATTCCCAGCGACAAACTATAGCGCCAGGCGCGCAAGCCTTGCTCAAACCATAAAAACAGCAGCGCCGCACTCAATAGCAACACCAATGAAACGCCATAAACGCCTATGATCGGCGCAAAACCCGCCAGCGGACTGGATGGCACCTGCGAATAACCCAACGCCAGCCAGGGGAAACCGGTAAACAAGCTGCCCCGCAACCACTCGAACAACATCCATAATGCCGCCGCGACCAGTGCCCAGATGACCGGCGAAACAATACGCAACTTAGCCAGTATCCAACCGCTCAGTGCCGGAAATAAGGCAAGATAAGCACAAAGTATAATCAGAGAGAATACGGCAATGGGCATCGGCATTGCGCCGAAATCATGCAAGCTCACATAAATCCAGGTCACACCCGCACTAAACAAGCCCATGCCAAAGAAAAAACCGAATAATGCGGCTTGTAAAGGGGACGTACTCTTGCGCCAAAAACCCAACAGAAGTGCCAGCGTGATAACCGGAATCGGGAAAAGATAGAAAGGTGCAAAACCAAGAACGGTCAACGCACCAGATAAAAAAGTGATGATTAATTTTAAATAGATACGATGCAACCTGAACCTCAGTTAAATGCAGTATTTGTTAAATGCAAAACCCTATACAACGCGTAAAGGGCCAACTCAAAATGTAAGTTCGATATCCCCACACTCAAATACATCATTACAGTCACCGGGCAGCTCATTATCCACCGCTAACTCAAAAGCACCCACATCATCGCTATTGATACGATATGAATAACTACCGGCACTTAATCCATAAACAGGCAAGGGAATAATTCTTCTAAAGGGAACAATAGCCTGTGTGCAGATTAACTCAGCAGGGCGAGTGGCATTTATAATAATATTGAATTGATCGTTTTCCAAGCGGTGATTAATTTGTCCCATACCTGTACAACCATCAGAAAAATAACCCGTTACGCGTAGCATTACCTGCACCGGGAAAGCATCTGTCTTAATCAACTCAACTTTGTCTACCTTCGCTAACCCAAGTCCTTGAGCCCCAACTTCCTTGAAGTCCAATAACTGCCACGCGCCCTGTGCGGTCAGTTCAAATCTGGCGTCCTGAAACTGTCCAACCTGATCCGGCGTATTAATCGTGGGGATTATTAGCAACCCATCCTGAAAAACAGGGGCATCCGTTGAAAAAGCATGGCCTATCTGCAAAAGAAAGAGTGTGCCTACAAATGAAAAAATCGGCACTAAACGCATATTACCTCCTGAAATTTAAGTTAGGGAACTCTCATTCGCCAATATTGATAACCAGCATTGCCTGTAAATAAAGCACCGCTGCAATGATTGCCGAGAAAAGTATCAACTGAACGGGATTTTCTCTAGCCCAATCGATAAATGTTCTGTTTTTACCTTCTCGTTTAAGACGCGCATATTCCTCTCTTGCTCTGATCCCTCGTGCTTTTTGGTATTCATCCAGCAGATCTTTTGCTTTTTCAAATTGATCCGCATCCCTTAACCATATCCCCGGCATAGAGAAACCCCAGTTACCGGCGGATGTTTCATAAAAATCAATTTCATTATCAGCTAATAACTCGCGAACATCCTCCGCCTCATCATCAGGCACCCCTCTCAGTTTAAACAATAGTTTGGACATTTTGCCTGAAATTTTTAGGTTAGAATGGTTGGTCTGGAACAAACTGAATCTTTTGAGGTTATGCTAAGCCCATGAAAAAAGCAATACTCATCACCGGATGCTCAACCGGCATCGGCCACTGTGTCGCCAAGGCACTGCATGAACGAGGCTACCGTGTTTTTGCTACTGCCCGCAGGCGGGAAAGTGTCAACGCCTTATTGGCAGAAGGCCTGGAAAGTTTGCATCTGGACTTGACCAACACAAACTCGATTCAACTGGCATTTGAGGAAGTCATGCGCCGTACCGATGGCAAGTTATATGCACTATTCAACAATGGCGCCTATGGCTTGCCCGGTGCCGTTGAAGATTTAAGCCGTGATGCCCTGCGGGCGCAATTTGAGACGAATGTGTTTGGCTGGCAGGAATTAACCAATCTGGCCATTCCCGTTATGCGTCGCCAAGGCTATGGGCGGATTATTCAAAACAGTTCGGTGCTGGGTTTTGTTTCACTGCCTTTCCGTGGCTCCTATAACGCATCAAAATACGCCATTGAAGGTTTAAGTGATACGCTGCGTCTTGAATTAAGCGGCACCTTTATTTATGTCAGCCTGATTGAACCCGGCCCAATTGCCAGTCAATTTCGTGCCAACGCCGTAAAAGCATTGGAAAAATACATCGATGTTGATAAAAGCTTTCATCGCGAGCGATATCTGGGGGTGTTAAAGCGGCTGAATAAAACAGGCCCCGCCGTCCCTTTTACCCTGCCCCCTGAAGCCGTACTAAAAAGAGTCATCCACGCCCTTGAAGCAGCAAACCCCAAACCCCGTTATTACGTCACCTTTCCGACTTACCTGTTCGGCTTTCTCAAACGCGTACTGAGCACGCGTCTACTGGATATCCTGCTCGCCAAATCAGGAAATAATAACTAATACGTGACTGTTTACAACCGCCGTAAAACTACCATTGGTACAGGAGTCTGTCGGACTTAAGTGATCGTAGCGAGCAAAGTGGGAAAGCGAGGACAGATTGGCCGGATTTTGAGGCGCATAGTCATTCTATGCAACGAAAAATCCGGGTAATATGAACCGCTTGTCCCATTTGCGCAGTAGATCAACCTTAAGTCCGACAGACTCCTGGTTTTTCTTAACCACAGCATTACCCTGATACCACTTTTCGTTGCGCCTATATTTATTCTGCTACCTATATCTTCTTTGTGGCGGCTGAAAAAAAACACCCCACTGTCCTCAATGGGGTGTAAAGGCTTCGTCACAAGCCATACTCTTACGCTTCAATTACGAGGCTATGAGCGATGCCAACAAGGAGAACAACAAATTTAACCTAATAACTAAAACACGATAGCCCATGCTTGTCGATAGCTTTAGAAACCGATCCCGGCATAAGCACCCGCCGTCATGCCATCAACCCTGACACCATCTGCCTTGCCAGCCGTCAAGTTATAACGACCATCAATGCCGACATAAAAATCCTTCCAGATATTGTAGTCAACACCTGCACCAAACATAACGCCTGGCGTTAACACCGTAATGGATTCAGACGGCGGACTTATGACGTGAATTGCCAGACCCGCCGGGATAATCCAAGGCCTGATCTTCGAACCCTCCAAAAATTTGATTTTGGGCGCTGCTGATAAAGTAAACTGACTGACGGTTACGTTACGCGGATTTAATGCCCCGCCTGCCAACTGAGTCGGCGAATTGGCCAGTGCGTTGCCCTGAACCCGGTTGCCGAATTCTTTGTACTCAAACATCAGTTCTGCAAAAACAGAAGTTCCCGGCGCTGCACCCCACACATCGTTGGTCAGGTTCCAATCGAGACCTGCCCCTACATAAAACCCATTTTTATCGGCTACATCCTGCGCTCCAACCGGTGCGACATTACTTTGCAAGGTCACGCCGTTGCGATCTTGCATCGCATGGGTGAAGCCCCCCCGGAAGAACAGCATATGACTTTTCTGGTCCACACGCTCTATCACTGGCGCAATGCGCGCTTCCATAACAGAATTACTTTGCTGAATAGTGTTGACTTGCTGAACCGTCTGGTTGGTTGTTTGTTCAATACTGTTCACTTTCTGAGCAGCCTGAGCAGATTCTGATTTTATTTTCTCCAATTCAATTTGAATGGTCTGCAGGTTTTGTTCTAATTGCTTGATACGTTGTGTCGCTGCATCACGAGCCAAAACATGAGATGAAGCCAGCACCGTGACTATAAAAAACGAACCCGCCGCAATACGCGAGGCTAGCCGCGCCTTACCCAAAAGATGTTTCATTTAACCTTCCTCCCTCTAAATAATTTTCTATTCGTAGCAACCAGGAACCGATAATATGGAATCATGGCTATATCAATCTTGATCTGAATCAAGTTAACCTAAAATAAACCGTCATCTTCAGGCCAACCTTATGATTCCATTACTCACCGTTAACTCACTGTTTCCTCCGCTGCAAGAGGCGCTGATCGAACCCAATGGCCTGCTTGCTGCGGGCGCAGATCTTTCGCCGCAACGGCTGCTTAGCGCATACCGCCAAGGAATCTTTCCCTGGTTCAATGCAGGTGAACCCATTCTGTGGTGGAGTCCAGATCCACGTATGGTATTGTTTCCCGATGAATTGAAAGTTTCTCGTTCGCTCAACAAGACGTTAAAAAAAACGCCTTACATCATTCGCACAGATTATGCTTTTCACCAGGTCATGCACGCTTGCGCAGCGCCGCGCAAAGGGCAGGAAGGCACCTGGATTCACCCGGAAATGATCGCGGCCTATACCACGCTGCATGAAATCGGGCTGGCACACTCGGTTGAAACCTGGATGAATGGTAAACTGGTCGGTGGGTTATATGGTATTGCACTGGGAAAAATGTTTTTTGGGGAATCGATGTTCTCCTGCGCAACGGATGCTTCCAAAATTGCATTGGTACATTTAGTCCGCCAGCTGGAATGCTGGGGCTTTGGCATGATTGATTGTCAGACGAAAACCCCTCACCTGGCTTCCTTTGGCGCGCGGGAGATTCCCCGAAGCGGATTTAGTCAGAAATTATCTGAACTGGTAACCTATCCTGAGCCAGCGGGAAAATGGCATTTTGATTATGAACCTAATAAATGACGCGCGATTAGCGGCACTAAGATTTCACACCACACAGCCCTATCCATGCAGCTATTTACCTGGAAAATTAGCACGTGCTCAGGTCGCAACGCCGGATCGTCTGATTGACACGCACCGCTATGAGAAACTCATACAAGTAGGTTTTCGCCGCAGCGGTAGTTTTACCTACCGCCCCAGTTGTGATCATTGTCATGCTTGCATACCGGCGCGCGTTAGCGTTAATGAATTCACGCCCAATCGCACGCAACGCCGCACCTGGAAACGTTATCAACACTTGGCCGCAACACTGCAAACGCATCACTTTCATCCAGATCATTTTTCGCTCTATCAGCGTTATCAACTGAAGCACCATGGCAATACGGGCATGGATTGTGACGATCGTGAGCAATATCACGATTTTCTGCTACAAAGCAATATCAATACCCAGTTGATTGAATTTCATGAAAATGGGCAATTACGCATGATTAGCATTGTTGACCAACTCTCTAATGGATTATCCTCAGTCTATACCTTTTATGATCCCGATGAACCGAATGCAAGTTTTGGCACGTACAACATCCTGTGGCAAATAGCACAATGTCGCGAACTTAACTTGCCTTATGTTTATCTGGGTTACTGGATTAAGGAAAACCGAAAAATGAGCTACAAAGCTAATTTTCAACCACTGGAAGTGCTGATTGATACACAATGGCGACCATTTGCCAGCATTGAATCTTCTTTTTAAGAACCCACACCTTTTTGGGATAAAATCAGCCCCATGCTTTATCGCCTACTGCGCCCACTACTGTTCAAGCTTCCACCTGAAACGGCACATTGTGTTTCATTCAATGCCATTGAAAATGCGCGGAAATTGGGATTACTTCCCAATCGACCCATGGCCTGCCAACCGCGCCGTATTATGGGTCTTGATTTTCCCAACCCCATCGGACTGGCTGCGGGATTAGACAAGAATGGTGAACATCTTGATACATTGGCTGCTTTAGGCTTCGGTTTTATTGAAGTTGGCACCATTACACCCCTGCCTCAACCTGGCAACCCACAACCCCGTATTTTTCGCATTCCTCAAGCAAATGCGATTATCAACCGGCTGGGCTTTAATAACCAGGGCGTGGATAAATTGATAGCCAATATTCAATGCTCAGATTATCGCGGAATACTGGGCATTAATATCGGTAAAAATTTTTCTACGCCCATCGATAAGGCGACAGATGATTACCTGATCTGCTTAGGCAAAGTCTACAACTACGCCAGTTACATCACTATCAATATTTCTTCTCCCAATACAAAAGATTTACGGCAACTGCAAAATACTGAAGAACTTGACCATTTGTTATGTGCCCTGAAATCAGCGCAAGAAAAACTCACCGAGTTACATGGCCAATACAAACCCCTGGCCATCAAGATTGCACCGGACCTGGAACCCTCGCAAATTGATGCGATCGCAGTATTGCTGATGAAACATAAAATGGATTGCGTTATTGCCACCAATACCACGCTCTCGCGTGCTGGCGTGGAGGAACTGCCCCATTCCCTTGAAGCCGGCGGATTGAGTGGCGCGCCGCTGACTCAACAGGCCACCAGGGTCATTCGTCAATTGCATGCGACGCTGCAAGGCGCTATTCCTATCATCGGTGTCGGTGGCATCATGTCCGCCGCTGACGCAATGGAAAAAATGAGTGCTGGCGCAAGCTTGGTGCAGATCTATACCGGCATGATTTATCATGGTCCCGATTTGGTGCAGGAAATCGCACAGGCCGTTTGTACTGACCAATAGCTGACTGATCGCGAAATAAGAATTCGATTGCAGATGAAAAATAGACTGATAGAAAACATCGATGCGATTTTGCCGCAAACTCAATGTACACAATGTGGTTTCCCGGATTGTAAATCCTATGCCATCGCGATTGCAGAAGGCCACGCTGACATCAACCAATGTCCACCGGGCGATGAAGAAGGCATCTATAGGCTGGCGAATCTGCTGGGAATAAAACCAAAACCACTCAATACCACATTTGGCGTCCCAAAACCCAAAGCGGTCGCATTGATTGACGAAAATCTCTGTATTGGCTGCACCTTCTGCATTCAAGCCTGCCCTGTCGATGCGATTGTTGGTGCGGCCAAACAAATGCATACGGTAATCACTGCCGAATGTACCGGCTGCGAATTATGTATAGCACCTTGTCCAATGGATTGTATTCGCATGATTCCAGCAAAAATCGAGTGCAGCCAGTCAAGTAGCCGTGCTGATGAGATCAAGACAAACGCGGCTAACCTGGCCCGCGCACGCCACCAATTCAGATTACAGCGATTCGAGCAAGAAAAACAGGAACAAGCCGCGCGACATGCGCAGAAAACGAAGGTGAAGAAATCCTTTCAGCTGACTTCAGCCAGTCATGACCCAAAGAAAGCAGCCATTCAGGCGGCATTAAAACGTGCGGCTACTGCGAAAGCACAAGCCGCAGAAAAGAGAAATCGTCTTACCCCATGAACCAAACCAAACGACACGCGATTTTTACACGACTGAAGTCGGCCGATCCCCATCCGACAACAGAACTGGAATATAACTCACCATTTGAATTATTAGTCGCCGTGATACTTTCTGCGCAAGCGACCGACAAAGGAGTAAATCTGGCAACCAGGAAATTGTTTCCCAAAGCAAACACACCCGAAGCAATAGCGGCCTTAGGTGAAGCCGGTCTCAGGGAATTCATCAAAAGTATTGGGTTATTCAAAACCAAGGCAAAAAATATTTTGGCCACTTGTCAGCTACTAATCCAGGATCATGACAATGAAGTCCCACGTACCCGAGAACAACTGGAAAAACTTCCGGGTGTCGGGCGAAAAACAGCCAATGTTATACTGAACACAGCATTCGGCGAACCAACCATTGCCGTTGATACCCATATCTTTCGCGTAGCTAACCGTACCGGAATTGCACCTGGAAAAAATGTACTGGCGGTAGAGTTAAAACTGCTGAAGGTTGTACCTAAAGAATTCCGCCATGATGCCCACCATTGGCTAATTCTTCATGGTCGCTACCAATGTAAAGCAAGGAAACCAGAATGCGCCACATGTCTCATTAATGAATTATGTGAATTCAAGGAAAAAACCAATTTATAAATCATGTTCAAGCCATCCAGAGTTCAAGCACGCCAGTTATTCTTCGACACCTGGCAAAAATATCGCCAACGGGAAATACTTTCCGGCATGGAAGCTATTGCACTTGAGGTTATCTTACTGCACCCGGAATACCACATGTTACTTGATGATCCCGGCCAGTATCTTGACAAGGATTACTCGCCTGAAATGGGCGTTACCAACCCCTTCTTACATATGAGCATGCATATTGCAATCAAGGAACAACTTTCCATCAATCAACCGACGGGTATCTGCGAGCGCTTTGAGCGCTTGCTCAAAAAAACAGGTCATGAACATGATGCCACACATCAAATGATGGAATGTCTTGCCGAAATGATCTGGCAGGCGCAACGGAATAAAACCGCACCCGACGCCACCATTTATTCCGATTGCCTGGATAGGCACCACTCCTGAATAAAAAATAAAAAACGGGATATAACAATGTTATATCCCGCTCTAATCCTGCCAACTGCCTAAATAAAAACGAAACCTTTAGCTCATCCGTGTGACTTCTAATTACAAATATCAATAAGACTTATTTTGAATTCAGGCTACCTGATTGACTGGAATAGTAGAAAGCCAGGTTTTCAATATCTTCAACACTCAGCGCTGCAGCCATACCTGCCATAATTGGGTCATTTCGCTCCCCAGATTTATAGTCTTTCAGTGCTTTTTCTAAATAAGTTCTATGCTGACCACCAATCTTTGGAAAGTTTGGTGCGGGGCTATTGCCATCTGCGCCATGACATGAAGCACAGACTTCAGCTGCTTTACTTTTACCCGCTTCAATATCAGCTGCAATTCCTTGCCCAGAAACCATCAGAGCAACACCGCTTATTGCGGCAATAACATAATTCTTCATAATTCGTTCCTTGCGTAAATGACTAAATTATTTTCCGGCGTAATAAGCAGCAAAATCTTTAATATCTTGCTCAGAAAGGGTCAATGCTATTGCTGTCATCGTTGGATGACTGCGACCACCACTCTTATATGCTTCAAGTGCTTTGGCTATATATTCAGCGTGCTGCCCGCCAATCTTTGGAACATTATAGACCGTAGGATAGGATGCACGGTAGCCATCTATCTCGTGACATCCCGCACACATGGAATTTTTTTCTTTAGCTGCCGCAACATCACCCGCTTGAGTTTTTCCAGAAAACATCAAGAACATACTCGAGACAAGTAGTAAATTTATAATTGCTTTTTGTTTCATGTTAAGCCTCCTCCCTTCAAAAGTAGAGACTTTAAACGATGCGGCTTCTTAGGTCAATGAATACTGTGTATGTCCATGTTGTTTATAGGGAATTACCGTTACTAATTCTTCCTGGAATCGACGCATTTAGCTTCCAGTTCATCCCACCTGACAAGACATTCCATTAACTCTTTCTCGATGACAGAAAAACGCGCTTGCAGCGCTTTTGCCTCATCTGGATGATCCAGATAAATCTTTGCCTCACCCAAGCGTAAAGTAATATTCGCCTGCTCCTGTTCAAACGCCTTAATCCTGGCTGGCAGTACCTCAAGCTCGCGTGCTTCTTGATAATTCAACTTGACACGAGCGACTGATTTTGACGGCTTTACAGAGGTTACAGAGGAAATCGCGGCTTTTGTTTGTATTGTTTTCTTTTGTGCCGTTGCTTCGGCAGCGCGCCTTGCACGCACCCAATCCTCATAACCACCCACATATTCCTTCAGGATACCATCGCCCTCAAATGCAATCACTTGCGTGACTACGTTATCCAGGAATTCACGGTCATGGCTGACCAAAAATAATGTACCCGAATAATCCCGCAATAAGATTTCCAATAATTCAAGCGTCTCAATATCAAGGTCATTGGTCGGTTCGTCCAGAACCAATACATTGGCTGGGCGTGTAAATAACCGGGCCAGCAACAAACGATTACGCTCACCGCCTGACAGTGACTTTACTGGAGACCGAGCGCGTTCTGGAGGAAATAGAAAATCCTCCAGGTAACTGATCACATGTTTTCTCGTACCATTGATATCGATAAAGTCCGAGCCCTGACTAATCGTCTCGACTAACGTCATCTCTTCATCCAACTGCTCACGCATTTGATCGAAGTAAGCTATCGATAGCTTGGTTCCTTGCCGTACCTCTCCTGTGTCGGGCTGTAATTCACCCAATATCAGCTTCAGTAACGTTGATTTACCAGAACCGTTTGGCCCTAGCAATCCAATCCGATCGCCGCGCAAAATACGGCAGGAAAAATCTTTTATTATGACTTTGTCATCATAATTTTTGCTGACATGCTCCAGTTCAGCCACCAATTTACCCGATCGTTCCCCGGCGTCAACATTGAGATTTGCTTTGCCAACCCGTTCACGCCTTGCGGCGCGCTCCAGGCGTAACGCTTCTAACTGCCGAACCCTGCCTTCGTTACGTGTACGCCGCGCCTGAATTCCTTTGCGAATCCAGACCTCTTCCTGTGCCAGCACCTTATCAAATTTCTGATTATGAACGGCTTCAATTTCAAGCATTTCCGCCTTCTTGCATTGATAATCGGAGAAATTGCCAACAAAGGACTCCAAATTCCCACGATCAAGTTCAACGATCCGTGTTGCCACATTGTCCAGGAAACGTCGATCATGGGTGATGAACAATACGCTGCCGGAGAAACTCCTGAGCAAGCCTTCCAACCATTCAATGGATGAAAAATCCAGATGATTGGTTGGCTCATCCAGCAGCAGGACATCCGGCGATATCACCAATCCACGCGCCAGCGCAACGCGCTTCTTTAAGCCACCAGAAAGGTGCCCGATCAAAGTATCGGCAGGCAATCCAAGCTTATCAATAACGGTCTCAACTTTAGCTTGAATGCTCCAACCATCCTGGGCTTCCAGCTTGCCTTGCAAGTCCTGCAAGCGAGTAAGTAACGCATCCGTATCTTCTTTACCTTCACTTAAAGCATGTGAAACCGCATGGTAATCAAACAGTATCTGGCTGATGCCGCCAAGACCATTGGATATTTCCTGGAAAACCGTGTTATCAGCACCCAGTACTGGTTCCTGCGATACGTACGCTAACTTTAAATTAGAAGCACGCCATAATTTACCGTCATCCAGCTTGATTTCACCCGCCAATACACGCAATAAGCTGGATTTACCACCCCCGTTTCTACCAATTAAACCAATACGTTCACCTGGGTCAAGCTGTAATTCAGCCTGATTCAACAGTGCATGATGACCAAAGGCAAGGCAAGCTTTTTCAAGAATAATTAGAGGCATGGAAATCTGATATTTTTAGAGGATGGGTAACAAAGGTCGCAATTTTGTCATGCTTTGTACAAGCTAAGCAAATACTCATACAGAAATGGAGCCCGAAGGCTCCATTTAATTCAGTTATTTCGTGAAAATGAAACGATTTTAAAGTACCCAGGCCAATTAACTTACTGATGTAACCTGAATTTTCTTCGGCTGAAGGGCTTCCCGCTTGGGAATTACTATTTCCAGCACACCGTGCCTGGATTCCGCAGAAATTGCGTCTGAATTGGCTGTATCCGGCAAACTAAACCGCCGGTAAAATGAGCCATAAGTTCGCTCAATTCGCTTATAGCCCTCTTTCTCGGTTTCTGCTTCAGTCTTCTTTTCGCCTTTTATCGTCAATACACCATCTTCCATACTGACATCAATCTCTTCTGGTTTAACCCCGGGAATATCCGCCAGCAAAACAAACCGGTCAGTTTCTTCCTTAATATCAACTGCAGGCGCCCATTCAGCAGTAGCAGTAGAGCCTTCAACCGTACCACCTGCCAGTTCTCTCTGTAGCTGGCTCAGCAACCCCCAGGGTTCATAACGAGTTATAGCCATCACTTCCTCCATTTAGAATAAAAAAACACCTCGGCACTTACACTTACAAAAAGATGCTTTTATACATCTCCACCATTTACCGTAATCAATGTAGGTGTTTTTTTTCTTTTTTCAATAGCTGCTTTACTTGGCGACGGCCTGGTCCAATTAGCCTCCGGCAATAAAACGGGATCTTAGCCGCCAACCGGCCATTATTAGCGCCAATACCCCAGCCAGCCATCCCCAGTTTCGCGCTATCCATTCTGTCGGATTCGCAATAACAACAATATTAACATCCGCCACATCAACTATCATCGGGATTACTTTGCCATCATCAGAGGTCAAGAGATGAAGATAAAATTTAATCATATGACGACCGGATGACTCTGGAACCACATGCCAGGTCCATTGTGTCTCGCCATTAAAGATATACAATTGTTCACGTGGACCCTGTTCATGGATAACAAAATTTTCTCCTGCGATTTCAGCCTTCATTTCCGACAAAACCACGCCAGCAATACCTTGTATGTTTGTCCCGGTTGTCGCTATTTCTCCAATTCCATTAATAAAATCAGCAAGCCTCTTGGTTTCCAGACGTAATGAAACTTCAAAACCTTCGTACTGTTTAACCTCTGATGGCACCACGATTGCCGTATTATCCACGGGCAACTTCATAACCAAAGGCGTTGCACGTTGCCTCTCAGCAGATATGATATGCATAAAATAATTGATTGAAAATGGCACCAATAATAAAACCAGGAGTAATGCTATTGGCAACGCGATCTTGAAATTCAAACCGTCTTCAGAGCGACGCATGGCTCCTCCACCTATTCTTTATATAATATGATCATATCATCCATACGCTTAAAAATAACACTTCACCCAATCACCTCCATTTAAGTACCAAATGCAATTCCGATAAAATTTGTTACACTTGCCACTGAAATTACCTTTTAGAGAGATTACGAATGTCACCACAAAATTCAAAAAATTCTGATACCAAACGTAGTATTTGGCCAAAGCTAATTACGTTTACTTTAATTCTTTTAGTTATCGTCGTGGCCGTATCGCTCCTTCCTCGTGGCTTCTCGCAAGACACCTCAATCGTTGGCAAGGGTACTCGTGTTGTGGTTCTGGTTAATGACAACAATGTTATCCAAAGTGGTGAAACGATGGTTGCCATGAATGAAGTGAGAGATGAATATGAAGGGCGTGTGGCGTTTGTCGTTGTCGACATCATGACGCCAGAAGGCCGGGCATTTGCCGACAAATATGGCCTGCAACCAACTGCACTTGTGTTTTTTGCCGGTAATGGCGAAAGACTGCAGACACTTTATACGCCACAAATCGGAGAATCATTGCGCGAAAATTTGAACTCCATTTTCAGATATTGACCTTAGGGCACCTCTAAAAATTCAGAGTTCTAAACAAGACCAGGCGCGAATAAAAAATATTGACGCAGCATATGATTGATAGGTAAGGAAATATTTTTTGTGAGCAACGAAGTATGGTGACGAAACGGGGTAAGCAGGCAAGCC
>JAUXRH010000192.1 GCA_030682075.1 Nitrosomonas sp. | reverse complement strand
AGCTGAATATGATCTGTCAAAAATGAAATCGCGTAAAAATCCGTATGCTGCCAAACTCAAGAAGTCTGTCACCATAAGAAGAAGGATTCTTGATTCTGGACCTGAACCCGTTTTGTTGCAGTAATTTTTTAGCGGGCGGCGCTGTCGCATTTGTTTGCATGGGTTGTCTGATTTCTATAGTATTTAATAATTTTTAACAACGAGATAAATAAATCTAATCATGATGATACGACACCATGGAAAGATGATTGGACAAATAATGTCGTATATATTACGTTAGGGCAAATCATGCCGAATGACGATTTAATGTTGCTTGTTTTAGAAAACATGAAAAATTCCTCAAAATTTAAGCATGAGCTGAAACTTGAAGGCTACCCAGATGATGATGTTCGGTCATGTGTAGTTTACGCAATCGAAAAAAATTTAATTGAGGGAGAACTTTTTCGCCCAATATCTGGAGCAATAGAACCTCTCCCACAAAGGCTCACGGCTTACGGTCAAGATTTTATTGAGCAGCTTCATTCAAAAAAAAGGAAAACTTCTTCCGTAAAAACCATTGCTAGATGGTTAAAAGACCATGTACTGGCATCTGTACTTATCGGTTCTATTCTTGCGGTTATTTCAACCATCCTAGTTTTTTATACAAACCAGTGGATGTCGCCGCCCCAAGAAAAAACCCACCAATCAATGCCAGCAGCAAAGGCAAAAACTGAATGAAAAACCCTAACCAGGCGGTCAACACGGACGCTCCGCCGAAAAGCGCGGCGGAGCGCCGGTTACCTCTACGTTAGCCGTAAGGAGCAGCACATGAACCAGACACCCAAACCCTGGCGAATATTCGTTAGACCTTCCCCAAGGATTTGCGAAAGGAAAAAAAGACCATGAGGTTCATTGCCCTAGACGTTGAGACCGCAAACCCTGACATGTCGAGCATTTGCCAGATTGGCATCGTCCACTTCGAGAACGGTCAACCTGTGGAAACTTGGTCGTCGCTTGTCGATCCTCAGGATTACTTCGACGGCATGAACGTATCCATCCACGGGATCGAAGAAGAAGATGTGCGCGGGGCACCAACTTTCAAGCAAATTTCCGCAGAGATCAATCGGCGCATTGGTGGGCAGGTGGTCGCTATCCACACAGCCTTCGATAGAAATGCAATCACTCAAGCGGCAACGCGCCACAGCACGACACCCCCCGAATGCTTTTGGCTCAATACGGCAAGCGTCGCGCGCCGCACATGGCCCGAAGTAGCTCAGCGAGGCTATGGCCTGGCACCGCTAGCCGTGAAACTCGGAATCGAATTTGAACACCACGATGCAGCGGAGGATGCCCGTGCAGCGGGCATGATTCTCGTCCGTGCCATGACCGAGATGGGGCTTGATTTGGCTGGCTGGATAGATCGAGTGAAACGCCCAATCAACCCGAACCAAAGCAGTAGCGTGGCGCAAAGCGGCAACCCGGAAGGTCTGCTTTACGGCGAGGTCGTGGCCTTCACCGGCGCACTAATTATTCCTCGGCACGAAGCCGCTGCCTTAGCTGCCCGTGCCGGATGCGAAACAACCGATGGGGTCACCAAGCACACCACGCTTCTCGTTGTCGGCGACCAAGATATACGTCTGCTGAACGGTCACGAAAAAAGTAGCAAGCACCGCAAGGCTGAGGAATTGATTGCAAAAGGGAAGCATATCCGCATACTCACAGAGACTGACTTTCTTTCCATGGTGGCTCAATGATGATGCCCGGCTTTGTTTAGGTGGACTGCCATACTTTCTATACTGTTTATTGGCCGCAAATCAAGAGGCAGGTAGAGGCCGTGGAGAGCAACTGGGCAGATGCCAAGAAAGGTGTCCGCCCGATTGTCATTAAATGGGGTTACAAAGACGAAAACACGGAGGAGAAAATCATTCTCGCCATTAGCCGATCTGATGGTGCTGGAGACGAACACTGGGTAGTCGAGAGCCTGATTACAAAAACTTGAAGGATATGCGCTCTCTTTCAGTTTCATTGGATCATTGGATCATTCCCACGCTCCAGCGTGGGAATGCAGCTTGCACCGCTCCAGCGGTGTGTACTGGCAGCGACCGGTATCAGGTGAGGATGCGGTGGTAGATACCCCCGCGCCCCGGTCAGAAACCAAGCCATGAGCCGAAGCCGATACGTCATTCTTGAGCCGGACAAGCCGCA
>JAUXRH010000184.1 GCA_030682075.1 Nitrosomonas sp. | reverse complement strand
TGCTGATAACGCCTGGCCAGCCGTCGCGCCTGACGGGTACTGATGTCCATTTGCTGCGCCGCCTCCTGCTGGCTGATTTTACCCTCTTTCAATCTGTCCAGTATTTGTGACCGTTTTACTTCTTTTTGACTCATGAGCTTGTCCTTTTTCCAAATAATCCGCCTCTGTTTTTAACAGGGGGGAGTTTAACCACCAGCGGACATTTCTATTTGGGAGAAAGCGGACATTACTACTTTGCGCTAACATGTAGTAATTACCTCATTTCCTCCTTGTTTGACCTATGCTATCCTTTCGAGTTGAACTCACGAATTACTTGGACTTATAATTACTGCTGCCAGAGATAATGCTACGAAAGCTTAAAAAAAGAGAATGTTATGCTGTCTGAAGCTTATGACACAGTCATTATTGGCGGGGGTCCTGTTGGCATGGCATTAGCACTCGCTCTGCACGATAGCGGTATTTCCACCTTATTACTGGAAGCACGTGGATTACCTGAAAAAGATGAAGATCCTCGCCCTCTTGCATTATCTCATGGTAGCCGCTTAATCCTGCAACGACTAGGTGTTTGGCCTGAATTATCAAATGCCACACCGATAACAACTATTCACATCTCCAATCAGGGCAGTCTTGGTCGCACCGTCCTTACTTCAGAAGATGCAGGTGTGCCTGCCTTAGGCTACGTGGTTAATTACCATGATTTATTCAAAGCCATGCATCAATTGCTGCAGGTTACTAAAGTCGATTATCTATCTGGCGCGCAAGTAACAAAATTTGAAACAAATACTGAGCAAGGACAAGTTGAATTTCAATATGGCAAGAAGGATAGAAAAGTAGCGGCAAAGTTACTGGTACTGGCAGACGGCGGTCGCCTTACTGGACAGATTGAAAATATAAACTATCAGGTTCATGAATATCAACAGTGGGCAATCGTTGCAAATATTAAAGCAGAAATGCCACAATCGGGTATTGCTTATGAACGATTTACCCCTGATGGACCAGTTGCTTTATTACCCACTGGCGATGATTTTTCATTGGTATGGACAGTATCACCCTTGATGGCTCAAGAAATACTTGCTCAAGATGACGAGGTTTTTCTTTCCCGGTTACACCAACATTTCGGCGATCGGTTAGGTAAGTTTATTAAAGCTGGGAAACGGTCTGGTTTTCCACTTTTACTGAAATACGCAACCTCCAATACATCACAGCGTATCGCACTGGTGGGTAATGCTGCACAAACACTACACCCTGTTGCCGGTCAAGGTTTTAATCTTGGGCTAAGAGATGCATGGGAACTGGCCAGCGTCATTCTAACAACAGATGTGACAACTGAAATCGGGACACCCGCCATGCTTTCAAGATTTCATCAAAAACGACAAGTTGATAGCAATTCAGGACGAATTTTTACAGACTCATTAGTAAAACTCTTTTCTAATGACAATATCTTATTAAAAAATATATGTGGCATAGGCTTGAGTGCGCTCGATACGCTCCCACCATTGAAACGATTTGTTGCTCGTCGCATGATTTTTGGGGCAAGAGGATAATAAACTACATCTGTTGTTCCCAATTAGATAGAATAGGTTATTCACAACATGATTAAACAAACAGATAATTGTGAAAACTGCATCATATTTCGTTTCAATTTTTTGAAATGTATTTTAGGGAATGACCATTAATTCTGAGCCAGACGGATAATGAGATAAATTTCATATCAAAGTGTAAATCTACGGTAATCGCATGTCCTTACCCAAGGTTCACAATGATAAGCGGTTATCCGATTAAAGTCTGACACTCCTCTGCTTCACCAGCGCCCGACTCAAACAACACACAAACCATGCTCGCATCATGCAGATAGGCCCCTATATTCTCAAAAACAATTTAATCGTTGCGCCGATGGCTGGCGTAACTGACCGGCCCTTCCGACAACTATGTAAAACTATGGGTGCGGGGATGGCTGTATCTGAAATGATTTCAAGTAATTCATTATTATGGGGTTCTGAAAAAACTCGTCGGCGTGCAAATCATGAGGGTGAGGTTTCCCCCATATCCGTACAGATTGCAGGCGCCGACCCTGAGATGATGGCAGAAGCCGCTCGATATAATGCGGCAAATGGCGCACAAATCATTGATATCAACATGGGATGTCCTGCCAAGAAAATATGCAATGTCATGGCAGGCTCGGCTTTATTACAAAATGAAATCCTGGTAGGAAAAATACTGAACGCCATTGTGGGAGCTGTTGATATTCCTGTGACTTTAAAAATCAGAACAGGCTGGAATACGCAACAAAAGAATGCTTTAGCGATCGCACATATTGCTGAAGATTCTGGCATACAAGCGCTTGCAATACATGGTCGCACACGTGCTTGTGCTTATAAAGGTGAAGCTGAATATGACACCATTGCTGGAGTAAAAGCGGCAATTAAAATTCCCGTGATCGCGAATGGCGATATTGATACGCCCGTAAAAGCCAAACAAATACTAGAATATACGGGTGTTGATGCCATCATGATTGGCCGTGCTGCACAAGGTAGGCCGTGGATTTTCCGTGAGATTGAGCATTACCTTACGACTGGCAAACAATTGCCGCTCCCGAAAGTAAGCGAAATTCATCATGTGCTTATTGATCATTTGCACGATCTCTACGACTTCTATGGCGAGTACTCAGGAGTACGTATCGCTCGCAAACACATCTCCTGGTATACCAAGGGATTAGTTGGTTCAGCTGGTTTTCGTCATACTATGAATCAGTTACAAACTATTGAACAACAAATTTCTGCAACTGATGCATTTTTCTACGAACTTGCTGATTACGGTCAGCGATTGACTTATATCGGAAACAAGGAATTGGTAGCATGAGCGTCATCAATGAAAATGAAATTGCTTGTTGTGTACGCAAGGCTATAACAAAATATCTAAAAGATCTTGACGGTGAAAAATCTTGTTCTATTTATAGTATGGTTATGCATAGTATGGAAAAACCCCTGATTGAAGAAATATTGAAACATACCGACTGGAATCAAACGCATGCATCCGAATTACTTGGCATTAATCGCAACACGCTGCGTAATAAAATAAAACAGTACCAGATAAAACAAGGCAAATGAATGACTATAAAACAGGCACTGATCAGTGTTTCCGATAAAACGGGTATTGTCGAACTGGCACAAGGCCTCATTCGGCTAGGCATTACCATTCTATCAACAGGTGGAACCGCCAGGCTACTTCAGGATGCGGGGTTAGCCGTAACCGAAGTGAGTGATTATACGGGTTTCCCGGAAATGCTGGATGGACGTGTTAAAACACTCCACCCAAAGATCCACGCAGGTATTTTGGCACGCAAAGATCTTCCTGAGCATGTGCTTGCAATAGAAAAAGCCGATATTCCTGCTATCGAGCTTGTTGTCGTCAATCTTTATCCATTTAGCCAAACAATAGCAAAATCCGATTGCAGCCTTGAGGAAGCCATTGAGAACATTGATATAGGTGGTCCAACCATGATCCGTGCCGCAGCAAAAAACTATCAGCATGTATCAGTAGTAACCAGTCCAGAGGATTACAAACCATTATTAACTGAAATTAAAGCGAATAATGGTGTAATTAAATTAGAACAGCGTTTCAAGCTGGCACAGAAAGCATTCTCACATACTGCTGCCTATGACAGTGCCATCAGTAACTATTTGACGTCCATTGATACTGAAAAAAGACGCAATCTCTTTCCCGAACGCCTTAATATTAATTTAAGCAGGGCACAGGCACTGCGTTACGGAGAGAACCCCCATCAGGAGGCCTCTTTCTATCGTGATCTCACCCCCATTGATGGCAGTCTTGCAAGTTACACTCAGTTACAGGGCAAAGAATTATCATTCAATAATATTGCGGATACAGATACCGCGTGGGAATGTGTTAAAACTTTTGACGAACCCGCTTGCGTCATTCTCAAACATGCGAATCCCTGTGGTGTGGCTATCGCAGACACCCCACTTGCAGCATACCAGCTGGCATTGGCTACAGATCCAACATCTGCATTTGGTGGAATCATTGCTTTTAACCGGAAATTAGATAAGCCTGCAGCTGAAGCAGTCATCAAACAATTTGTTGAAGTAATTGTGGCGCCCGGAATCTCCGAAGATGCCAAACAAATTCTGGCGCAGAAAGTTAATGTGCGCGTATTGACTGTACCGTTAAAAATCGGAAACAATTTACTTGATTTTAAACGTATTGGTGGTGGCATGCTCGTACAGACACCCGATAACCGCAATATCACAACTGCTGAGTTTAAATCAGTCACAAAGATAAAACCTACATCACAACAACTGCAGGATTTTTTATTTGCATGGCGAGTGGCAAAATTCGTTAAATCCAATGCGATCGTATTTTGTATGAATGGACAAACATTAGGCGTGGGTGCAGGACAAATGAGTCGAGTCGATAGTGCCCGTATTGCTTCAATTAAGGCGCAACATGCCGGATTATCACTCGAAAACTCGGTTGTTGCATCCGATGCATTTTTTCCTTTTAGAGATGGGCTGGATGTTGTCATTGAAGCCGGGGCAAAAGCGGTGATTCAACCTGGCGGCAGTATTCGTGACGATGAAGTCATTGCAGCAGCGGATGAACGTGGCATAGCAATGGTATTCACGGGTGTTCGTCATTTCAGACATTAAATTTGCAGGTAAAGATACAATAAATGAAACTTCTCGTGATCGGTGGTGGTGGCAGAGAACATGCGCTTGCATGGAAATTGTTACAATCACCCCGTGTCCACAAAGTTTATGTTGCTCCTGGCAATGCCGGCATTGCATTGGAAGAAGGTCTGGAAAGCCTTCCTGTCACTGCCTTTCCTGAACTCATTGAATTTGCCAAAAAAGAAAATATTGCTTTCACTGTTGTTGGTCCTGAAACACCACTGGCCGAAGGCATTGTTGACGCCTTCCTGGGGGCAGATCTAAAAATATTTGGCCCTACCCAGCAAGCGGCACAACTTGAAATTTCGAAAGATTTCTCCAAAGCATTTATGCTGCGTCACAATATTCCGACGGCAGCTTACGCGACTTTCAGTGATCCTTCGGCAGCACATCAGTATCTTGATCAGAAAGGTGCGCCTATTGTTATCAAAGCAGATGGCCTCGCAGCAGGAAAAGGTGTAGTCGTTGCACTCACCTTGGAAGAGGCACATGCTGCCGTTGACGCAATGCTGATTGAGAAGAATCTGGGTGAAGCAGGCGCAAAAGTCGTTATAGAGGAATTTTTGCAGGGTGAAGAAGTCAGCTTCATGGTCATGGTCGACGGTCATCAAGTATTGCCACTTGCTACCAGCCAGGATTACAAACGACTACAGGATGGCGACCAAGGCCCTAACACCGGAGGAATGGGCGCATATTCTCCTGCACCCTTTATTTCTCCTGAACGCCATGCCAAAGTCATGCGCGAGATAATTGATCCTGTCGTTACCGGCATGCGGCATGAAAATAGCAGCTATGTTGGTTTTCTTTATGCTGGATTAATGATTACACCAAACAACGAGATCAAGGTACTGGAATTCAATTGTCGTATGGGTGATCCGGAAACGCAGCCAATTATGATGCGCCTGAAAAGTGATCTGGTCACGCTCATTGAACAGGCGCTGAATGGAACACTGGATAAAGCAGAAATCGAGTGGGATCGTCGCGTTGCTATTGGCGTTATCCTGGCGGCACATGGCTACCCTGGAAATCCACGGAAAAACGATGCAATCAACGGCCTGCCCGCGCTAATATCGAAGCAAAAATCTAGCGATGAATTTCACATATTCCATTCTGGAACCACCCTGGGTGGCAAGGATGGAAATGAAATCTTGACGGCGGGTGGACGTGTGCTTTGTGTCACAGCAATGGGAGACAGCGTTAAAATGGCTCAGCGCAACGCCTACAATATAGCTGAGCAGATTCACTTTGATGGTCGTCAGATGCGGAGCGATATTGGATATCGTGGCATTGTGAATGCTGGAATCGTCCATCAAAAAGACTAAATTGGCAGAAACGAACCGAACAGTTTTTGTGGTATTTAGCCATAATTCCATCACAACGCGATTAAGCGCCAACCACTGTGCCTGAACCAACTTCAATAAAACATAAAATCTAATGGTCTCGCAGCCTGTCGGACTGATTCAAGATAGTATTATGCAAGGAAAACACAGCTAAGATATCCCGCTTGGCACAGGTATTAGCGGGTTGTTAATTCGCCTTGTGATATAAAGATATATCAATGAACTTGTTATCGCTGCAAAGAAGCACCAAACGGAGGCAAAGGTTTCTGTATACGTGAGAAATGCCACGAAGAAGCCAATAGTTAAGACTATCCCCGCTATGGACAGGTGTCTATAACTGGAGAAAATGAAGGGCACACAGGTTGCTAATAAGTACATTACGATCACAAATTGGTAACCAGCGACTTCATGCTTATAGCTAATACTATAATTAATAATTTGCGTTACTATTGGCTGGTTGATCAAACCGAGGATGGTATAGGCTGATAGACCAAGACCGACGACAACGATTGATCCTAATATTTTTTTACGTCTGGCATTGGTTTCAGCTTTATAGACAGCGAAAGGTGCATAAAACGGCCAAATTACGCCGATAATAACACCATATATATTACTCAACCAAAACTGGGCGTGCAGCATGCTATTGTTTATCAAGGAGATCCAAAGAAACCCCTCTATAATTTGCTGCGTTGCAAATATGAGCGGAATCAGTGCAATTATAATATCTTGTTTATGATGAGTTTTCCGTATCGTAGCCACGCCTATAATTAAGAGTGTGCCACCAACAATAAAACTTGCTTCCGCTGAAAAACACATACTGATTATAATTTCCTATTAATCCGGCTGCTTTATAATTTTCAAAAGTTGCGTTGAGCGGCTGCGACGAGCTAAAGTGAGCAGCCTTGTCGCTCAATTGCAACCCAGCTGAGCCGGGAATTGTACGTTATTTAGCAAAGACCTCAAAGGAATAAAGCCGAATAAAGCCAATAGATGGGCGGTCTTTCGGTCAACATCTATAAAGCACTCATCTTCGGTCTCACAAGTAATTTAACGGGTATTCCCAGTATGAAACCACAATCCAGTGGTTCTGATAATGCCTCAATTCTTTGCATACTTTGTTTCTTTCAACCATGATCACGTCATAGCCTCGTTTACTCAGATCGCGAGCAGTTGAAATTGCCACAGAACCAGCTCCAAGGGAAGCAAGGTAAGCAAGGTAAGCAAAATGATTACCCATGTATTGCTGCGTTAGAAATAGTTGGGCTTCACAATTAACTGCATACCTCCTTACCAACTCAACGCAACGTAGCGCTGCACATTGTCTTTGCGAATAAGCAAAAGTACGCGCTTCTTGACACTGCTCTCTTTGACCGCTTGCGTAAATTCCGCAGCGGTCTTTACCTCCTTACGATTGACTTGCAGGATCACGGAGCCAACCTCGACACCTGCTATGGCAGCAATCGAGCCAGGCTGGACATTTGTCACCACCACGCCTTCACCAGGCATTGTCGCAAATTGTTCAGCCAGTTGTGGTGTCAGCGTCTGGATGGTCAGACCGATATCATCAGTGCGCTGAGCTGAACCTTGCTCCGCCAGTTTGTCAATAGTAAGTTCGCTAATGACGATTGTCAGATCTTTTTGCTTCCCTTCCCGCAGAATAGTCAGCTGTTCCCGGCTACCGGGTGGTGTAAGCGATACACGATTGCGAAAATTACCCACATCGACAACAGGTTCTCCGTTGAAAGCAACAATCACATCTCCCTGACGAAGGCCTGCTTTCTCCGCAGGAGAATTCTTTGTTACTTCGGCAACAAGTATGCCCTGACCTGGTTCGATACCGAATGATTCGGCAAGGTCAGTTGTAATTGGTTGAATCATGATGCCGAGATAACCACGTGTGACCTCACCTTTCTCGATCAACTGGTTTGCGATTGCCTTACCGAGGTTAATCGGAATCGCGAAACCCACGCCCATGTAGCCGCCACTACGGCTAAATATGGCCGTATTAATGCCCACTACTTCACCTTCCAGATTAACCAGCGGGCCGCCGGAGTTACCTGGATTGATGGCTGCATCCGTCTGGATAAAGTCCTCGTAATCATTGATACCAAGGCCGGTCCGACCCTTGGCGCTGACCACGCCCACAGTAAGCGTGTGGCTGAGACCAAACGGATTACCAATAGCTACCACCCACTCACCCACTTCCAGCCTGGAAGAATCCGCAAAGGGAAGCGCTGGTAGTCCACCAACCTCAATTTCGATGACGGCAATATCAGATTGTGGATCACGCCCTGTGACCTTGGCGACATATTCGCGCCCTTCCTGAAATTTGACCAGGATCCGATCAGCATCCGCCACCACGTGGTTATTGGTAATAATGTAGGTCTTATTGGCTAACAGGCCTTTTCTTGTTGCGAATACAAAGCCCGACCCTTGTCCAATGGCTTTGCGTTCATTTTGCGGCGTCTCAGCGCGTGGGCCGCGCGGAATCCCTCTAAAATCATCGCCAAAAAATCGTTTAAAAAGATCGTTACCAAAAGGCCATTCATCACCAAATGGGGAAGACAATCCAGAAATAGCCGAACCCGTCGCTTTCGACTCGATTTGAATAAAAGCCACCGATGGGGAAACAGACTTTGCCACCGATGCAAAGGCTTTGCCAGTCTGCTTCAGGTTTTCAACACCATTATCTAATGCATATGCTGACAGTGCAGAAAAACAGATTGATAGCAAAAAAAGTTGCAAAACAAGCTTTCTTTTCATCATTTCCTCCCGAAAATTATTGTTTTAGTCACCGTTAATATAGGCACCTTTATGGGTTCATTGTACAACCCCAATATGATTCTAAGAACTAAATTATCAATGATGCTTGCATACGATTCGCGAATTCGTGAGCAGATGAATTTCAAGGTTATGGCTTCATTATTAATGAAATTCTAATTTGAGCCATTTGTTTAATTTATGGGCACCTCTAAAAATCCAATTTTGCGAGCAGCCGCTTTGCGGCTTGCCTGCTTACCCCGTTTCGTCGCAATACGGCGTTGCTCATAAAAAATTTTCTCTTACATATCAACCATATGCTGCGCTCAAATTTTTTCTCGCGCCTTGTCTTGCCTGGAAACTTGAATTTTTAGAGATGCCCACATGGTCTTTGCGTCCGGTACAACTCCTGCCAAATCAAGTCCCCAAAACCGCATGAAACTCAATCGATCCCGAACTTGATACTCCAGCCGATCATCCGACAGATTAT
>JAUXRH010000283.1 GCA_030682075.1 Nitrosomonas sp. | reverse complement strand
AGCAAAGTGGGAAAGCGAGGACAGATTGGCCGGATTTTGAGGCGCATAGTCATTCTATGCAACGAAAAATCAGGGTAATATGAACCGCTTGTCCCATTTGCGCAGTAGATCAACCTTAAGTCCGACAGACTCCTGGTTCCTGAGTATCTGGAGAAATTACCTACCCAGATGTATTTTTAATTTTTCCAGAAAACTCCTTCGCTCCCTGGAGAATAAAAAATATCGTTATTAATTTTCAGGTGGAACAAACCCAATTGGTTGTTCTGCTCCTGCGCCGAAGAAATGCGCTTCCAGTTGATCCGCCAAATATTTTCGTGCCTTAATGTCAGATAGATTCAGTCGATTTTCATTGACTAGCATAGTTTGGTGTTTAAGCCATTCAGCCCAGGCTTTCTTGGAAACATTTTCAAAAATACGTTTACCTAATTCCCCAGGATAAGTCTGGTAATCGAGACCTTCCGCTTCATACCCCAGTTTGATGCATTTAACCATTCGCACCATATAAATTCTCCGATTTCAATTAATTAATGTTACCTTAAATAATAAAAAGGATTGAACGCAATCGTTCAACCGATATTTATTTTTCGTAATTTTTACGAAACGTCAATCAAGACTTTGATTCAAAGGCACCTCTGAAAATCCGATTTTGCGAGCAGCCGCTTTGCGGCTTGCCTGCTTACCTCTTTTACTTGCAATACGGCGGTGCTCATAAAAGATCTTCACTTACATATCAACCCTATGCTGCGCTCAAATTTTTTACTCGCGCCTTGTCCTGCCCGGAAACTTGAATTTTTAGAGGTGCCATCAAGTAATCATAGTGATTTCAACAAAACCTTGGAGCGACGTTGGTAATTGTAAAGTCCCAGTTTCTCCTGGGGTAACTCTGAGAGCGTGACTTCTTTAAAACCATGTTCGATAAACCAGTGAGTGGCACTTGTGGTAAGGACAAATAAATTCTGAGTGCCTTGAGAAATGATTTTGGTCTCAACATGTTTAAGTAGTGTGCTGCCATGTCCCGCGTTACGGTAATTAGGATGCACGGCCAAACATGCCAGTTCACATGCTCTTTCATTGGCGAAAGGGTAAAGTGCCGCACAGCCAACAATCGTACCGTCATGCTCCAAAATAATGAAGCGATCAATTTCAATTTCAAGCAGTTCGCGGTTACGCCGCACCAGAATACCTTCAACCTCCAGAGGTTCGATTAGTTGTAAGATGCCACCGATGTCTTCAATTTTTGCTTTCCGCAGGGTCTGCAGTGGAACTTGAGAAATCATACAGCCAATTCCATTATGAGTGAACAATTCTTGTAGAATCGCGCCGTCAATGTGGCGGTTGACAAGGTGGGTACGCGCAACGTTAGCCTCGCAGGCTTTTATTGCACAGGGCAGATATCGCTTAATTTCAACCGCTTCTTTTGTGTCATTATTGGACAGTTCCTGGAGTATTGGCTTACATTGGGCTATAGTCAATTCGCGTAGCAACGAACTCGGGTCGTTCGTGGGTATTTCTTTTGTATTAATATAATCAGTTAGGAAAATGAGTTTTTCAGCGTCGAGGGCAATGGCCACCTCGGTAGCTACGTTTTCCAGTGTTAGATTGAATATCTCTCCAGTTGGGGAATAACCCAATGGTGAAATAAGTACTACCTCACCTATTTCCAGGCGTGTACGGATGGCTGCAGCATTTATTTTTCGCACTTTTCCCGCGTGCATCAAATCAACACCATCAATGACGCCGATGGGGCAGGCAGTAACAAAATTTCCACTGGTAAGGCGAATGGCAGCATTGGCCATGGGAGAATTGGGTAATCCCATTGATAACAACGCTTCAATTTCAATATGAACCCGCCCAACTGTTTCCTTTACGTACTGTAATGTGGCTGGGTCCGTAACCAGAATTCCATTAACAAATTTTGTTTGTAATTTAAGTTCTTCCAATCGTGCTTCAATCTGTGGGCGTGCGCCATGCACCAGCGCAAGTCGCACACCCAGGCTGGCTAGTAGATTAAAGTCATGGACAAGTTCAACAAATTTTTTATCAGCAACCATCTTGCCACTGAAAGCAATAACAAAGGTTTTACTGCGGAAAGCATTGACATAGGGCGCAACCGATCGGAACCAGGTGACAAAATCTGTATTAAGTTTCATCTTTTGTGTAGACATTAGAAATTAATAATCACCCCATAGTGTTTGCATGGCTGCAATTGATGCAAGTGCAGCACTTTCAGTCCGAAGTATACGTTTTCCCAAGCATAATGGAACAAAACCAGCCAGTGACGCAATGGTTTCTTCATCCTTTGTTAAGCCACCCTCGGGACCAATAAGTATTGTTAACAGATGGTTAATACTTGGTTTGGAAAAATCTCTCAGATATTTTGTTGCTGTCGGTGAAAGCATAAAATAAGTATTTTGAGAGCTTTCATGAGCTTTCATTCCAGCAAGCCAGTCAGGTAACGATGCTAGAGGTAATACTTCTGGTATGCGGTTTCGACCGCATTGTTCACAGGCAGCGATAGCAATTTGTTGCCAATGTAATAGACGTTTGAGTGCGCGTTCATGAGAAAGTCGTACAACACATCTGTTTGTTAAGATAGGGTGAATTCGACTTGCACCAAGTTCTACCGATTTTTGAATAATCCAATCCATTTTTTCATTCGCACAAATCGCCTGAGCGAGCTCGATGACAAGCGGAGATTCACATTCGATATCAATATGTTTGTTTATTTTAACAGTCGTATTAGATTTACTGATTTGAAGAATTTGTGCGAGGAATTCTCCGCCATTACCGTCGAATAGTGTCATGGCATCACCTTGCTTCAGTCGCAAGACATGGGTTGCGTGATGCCGGATGTTCTCTGGCAATTCAATGATGTGATCTATGAATATTTGTTCGGCACAAAAAAAACGAGGAAGCATTATGATGGAAGGGATGCGCAATTAATAATGAACCCATGATAATATAAAACATTAAGATTAACTTGAATGGAGAGAAAGGAAAATGGCCAGTCTGGAAACGCCTGTTTGTGATTTTGGGTGGAAAGCAGTAGATTTTGACCTGCTGGGCGTGGATGGAAAACGCTATAAACTGGTATCAGCAAAGGGAAAGAATGGATTGTTAGTCATGTTTATTTGTAATCATTGTCCTTATGTAAAAGCAATACAAGATCGTATTATTCGGGATGTGAAAGAATTGATCCCATACGGTATCAATGCGATTGCAGTGATGTCCAATGATCCGGCTGATTATCCAGAAGACTCATTTGATAATATGGCGAAAGTATCGAAGCAGTTTAATTACCCCTTCCCTTATGTTTGGGATGAGACTCAAGCGATAGCAAAGGCTTATGGTGCGGTATGCACACCAGATTTCTTTGGTTTTAATGGTGAATTGGAATTGCAGTATCGTGGACGGTTAGATATTTCTCGTAAAGATGCCGCGCCAGTTGATGTGCGACGTGATTTGTATGAAGGAATGCGTCAAGTTGCAGAAACAGGTAGAGGACCAGAAGATCAAATTCCAAGTATTGGTTGTTCGATTAAATGGCGAACAGCTTAAAAATGCTGGATTCAGTCATTACACTCGTAAGAAAAGTTTCGCGACAGGAAATAATGCCACGCTATAACCAGGTAGCACGACAGATTAAAGCCGACGGCAGCTGCTTTACCGAGGCGGATGTTGCTGCGCAAGCGGTGTTGTTGCGGGAGCTACAAAATATTTATCCAGCAGCGATAATGGGCGAAGAGATGTCGGAGCAGGAACAGCACGAACAATGGCGTGCTGGTGATGCTGGATTGTGGAGTGTGGACCCGATAGATGGAACCTCAAATTTCCTCAATGGTTTACCTTATTTTGCGGTTTCTGTCGCCTTGATGCAGGGAGGTAAGAGCGTTCTGGGTGTTGTTTATAATCCTGTTTCAGATGAAATGTTTTATGCTGAAAAGGGAAAGGGTGCCTACCTGAATGGTCTGGCACTGCCCATTAAAAAAACTGTTCCGCCATTATCCAATGCAATAGCTAATGTGGACTTGAAACGACTTGATCGTAAAATGGCGGAGAGAATTGCTGGCAATCCACCTTATGCCTCTCAGCGCAATTATGGTGCTTGTGCGCTGGAGTGGTGTTATACTGCTGCCGGTTATTTTGATTTGTATCTACATGGCGGACAAAAGCCGTGGGATTATGCGGCGGGTTGTTTGATCCTGGAAGAGGCCGGTGGTCATATGTGCGGATTTAGTCAGGATGATTACTGGGGAGGTTCGCCATGGCAACGCTCGGTTATTGCGGCACTTGATCCCGTCTTGTTCTCACAATGGCGGGATTGGGTGCGTGCACATCAGTAGTGTAATGGCTCAGACCAGGAGTCTGTCGGACTTAAGTGGTCGTAGCGGGCAAAGTGGGAAAGCGAGGACAGATTGACCTGATTTTTAGGCGCATAGTCATTCTATACAACGAAAAATCAGGGTAATATGAACCACTTGTCCCATTTTCGCAGTAGATCAGCCTTAAGCCCGACAGACTCCTGGATAGAACTAAACCCCTTTGTGTTATTTCAAGGTAGACAATTCAATTGAAGATTATCATTCTTGGTGCCGGACAGGTGGGTTCTACGGTAGCTGAAAGTCTAGTTAGTGAAGCAAACGATATCACCATGGTGGATATTGCCGCAAGTAGGTTGTCATTATTGCAGGATCGCATGGACTTGCGCACTGTTGTAGGGAATGCGGCACATCCCTCGGTACTGATGCGCGCGGGCGCGGAAGATGCCGATATGATTCTGGCAGTGACTGCAAGCGATGAAACAAATCTAGTGGCGTGTAAACTTGCCGCTACAATCTTCAATACACCGACCAAGATTGCCAGAATTCGTTCTGCAGAATATCTTTCACACCCGGAAATCTTTTCTCAAGAAAACTTTTGTGTGGATTTTGCCATCTGCCCAGAACAGATTTTGACCGACTACATCAAGAAATTGATGGCATTTCCTGAGGCTTTGCAAGTGCTGGATTTTGCCGCAGGAAAAGTGAGTCTTGTTGCCGTACGAGCATTTTATGGCGGTCCACTGGTAGGTCAACGGCTTCAAGCGTTACGTAAACATGTTCCAAACGTAGATACGCGTGTGGCCGCAATATTTCGCAAGAATCGTCCAATAATTCCAGAGGGTGGCACAGTAGTTGAAGCAGAGGATGAAGTGTTTTTTCTAGCTGCAGCGGGGGATATTCGGATTGTGTTGCGTGAATTAAGGCGTATGGATAAACCAGTCAAACGAATAATGATTGCGGGTGGTGGAAAAATAGGTAAGCGTCTGAGTGAAGCACTGGAGCAGGATTATCAGGTGAAAATTATCGAGCATGATCATCAGACAAGCCAGAGTCTAGCGGTAGACTTGAATAATACATTGGTATTGCATGGTGATGCGACTGATGAAACATTACTGGAAAGTGAGGGCATCGCTGAAATGGATGTTTTTTGTGCGCTTACCAATGACGATGAAAGTAACATTATGTCGGCAATGCTGGCTAAGCGGATGGGTGCCCATAAAGTGATTGCGCTTATCAATCGCAAGGCATATGTAGATTTGGTGGAAAGTAGCGGTATTGATATCGCAATTTCTCCTGCTCAGGTTACTATCGGCTCATTGCTTGCCTATGTACGGCATGGGGATGTTGCAACAGTTCATAGTTTACGACGTGGTGCAGCAGAAGCACTTGAACTGGTGGCGCACGGGGATGTTAAATCATCCAATGTGGTTGGACGAAAGATTGAGGATATTAAACTGCCAAAGGGCGCAACGATCGGTGCAATTGTGCGCGATTTGTCTGTGTTAAGAGATGTGTGCGGCGGAAGTAACTTTGCAGAACAGGAGGGCGGACATGATGAATCAAATAGAAAGATACAGGTAATTATTGCACATCACGATACGATAATAGCGCCAGGGGATCATGTGATCCTGTTCGTAATCAATAGGGCAATGATTCAACAGGTAGAGAAATTATTTCAAGTTAATGTTGGTTTTCTGTAAGTTAGTTCTCAAATGAACAGACTGTTTGCTGTTGCGAATGTACTTGGCAAAATGATTCTGCTCTTTGGGTTCACAATGTTGTTGCCATTTGGCCTTTCGCTTTGGATAAATGATGGTGCGCGCGCTGTTTTTATCGAATCTATCCTGATTACCGCTGGATGTGGTTTGGTTTTATGGTTGGTTACGCGTCGTTACCAGCGTGAATTGCAGATCCGTGATGGCTTTTTATTGGTAGTGTTGGTCTGGTCAGTTTTGCCGGCTTTCGCCATGTTGCCGTTACTATTCTTTATCCCGGAACTGAACCTGAGTATGGCCTATTTTGAAGCGGCCTCAGGCCTTACCGCCACGGGTGGGACGGTATTGTCTGGGCTTGATACATTGCCGCTTTCAATTAATCTTTGGCGTGGTGAAATGGTCTGGTTGGGGGGTATGGGTTTAATCGTGCTTGCAGTAGCGATTTTGCCATTATTAGGTGTCGGTGGCAGACAAATGCTGAAGGCTGAAACGCCGGGCCCAATGAAAGAGAGTAAATTGACGCCACGTATTGCAGAAACAGCCAAGGGTTTGTGGTTGGTCTATGCCAGTTTAACATTAGCCTGCATTGTCGCGTACAAGTGGGCAGGAATGAGTTGGTTTGATTCAGTGATGCATGCATTTACCACGCTAGGTTTAGGTGGATTTTCGTCTCACGATGCAAGTTATGGTTACTGGGATTCGCCACTGATTGAATCTGTTGCTATCGTTTTTATGATGCTTGCCGGCATCAATTTCGCGACACATTTTTTGGTGTGGCGGGGAAAAAGTCTTTCTTCGTACCGCCATGACACAGAGGCTGGCCTGTTTATTTTTATAGTGTTGGTGAGTTGCCTGGGTTTGGCTTTTTATTTGTGGTTTGTGGGTGTTTATTCTGACCCATTAACAGCGTTACGTTATGCCAGCTTCAATATGGTTTCAATTGCCACCACGACTGGTTATAGCAATATTGATTATAGTATATGGCCTATATTCGTTCCATTGTGGATGTTGTTTTTATCAGGCTTTTGCACCTCATCTGGTTCCACCGGTGGGGGCATTAAGTTGATTCGTGCGCGAATTTTGTATCAGCAGGTTTTTCGTGAAATGATTATCATCATGCACCCTAATGCAGTTTTACCTGTCAAGCTAGGTGGAAATGTCATTTCAAACAAAATAATTTTTGCGGTACTGGGTTTTTTATTCATCTATACCGCTAGTATGGTACTGATGACGCTTATTCTTACGCTCAGCGGGTTAGATCTAGTAACCGCTTTTTCAGCAGCAGTGGCGTGTATAAATAACTTGGGACCGGGTCTTAATCAAATTGGCCCGGCAACAACCTACGCTTCACTTAGCGATTTTCAAACATGGGTATGTAGTTTCGCCATGTTATTGGGACGATTAGAATTTTTTACGCTGTTGATCGTTTTTACACCGGCATTTTGGAGAAAATAGATCCAGGAGCCTGTCGGACTTAAGGTTGATCTACTGCGCAAATGGGACAAGCGGTTCATATTACCCTGATTTTTCGTTGCATGGAATGACTATGCGCCTCAAAATCCGGCCAATCTGTCCTCGCTTTCCCACTTTGCTCGCTACGATCACTTAAGTCCGACAGACTCCTAGAAATTCAGAGTTCTAAACAAGACCAGGCGCGAATAAAAAATATTGACGCAGCATATGATGGATAGGTAAGGAA
>JAUXRH010000282.1 GCA_030682075.1 Nitrosomonas sp. | reverse complement strand
CCCTCTTTCAATCTGTCCAGTATTTGTGACCGTTTTACTTCTTTTTGACTCATGAGCTTGTCCATTTTCCAAATAATCCGCCTCTGTTTTTAACAGGGGGGAGTTTAACCACCAGCGGACATTTCTATTTGGGAGAAAGCGCTTCGTAGCTTGCTCATCTCATTGATAAAGTTGATTTTAGAAGCTTCTATTTTATCATTCCGGGCAAGTTATTTTTCCTTTTTCTGCCGTTCCGGCGACTAATTCAACTCGTTTTATTGGGTTTTGCAAGTCCCTCAATTGCTTTGTTTTAGATGGTGGCGTTGGACGCTTACAATCAACAATCAAGCGGCGTGATAAGGATTTTCGACTATTTCCTGATAAATCAGACTACGTAGCGCGAAAACCTGATCTGATTTTAATTCGGTGAATTCAATGCCGAAATACAATATTTTTTGGTCGTTTTTGTGGGTCTGTTTGGTAGACCTGATGATACTTTTTACTGATAAGGGGGTTTCCCGGTCAAGAATCTTAACGGTAAAACATAGCATTATTATCGTGCCCAATTCGCCTAAGGAGGCTGTCGTGCTAATCTCTGCACCAGTGGTGCTTAGATCAGTGATAACCAAAGGAATGGATTTGTCAGAGACTGAAGCTGAAATGTTGCACTTAATGCGCCGTGATTTCCGGATAGTCTGGCTTGATATATGTTTAGGGAATGATAAGTGCATATACTTGAAGGGTAATTTAATAATCTTATCCACAAAAACCGTAAAACTAAATACACACTGTCCACTGAATAAGCGTACCAGAATCTGCTCTCCTTCCAGAAATGGCTCTCCTGTCAATGGGTCTGACGCAGGCATACTGACAATTAAAGTGTTGTTTTGCACATAACCAATCAGGATTGCCATGTAGAAGTTGTTGTTTGTTTCACCAAGTGTTTCTTTTAATTGTGATGAAAGTTTAAGTTGCAGCTTATGGCCCACTTTGAGTTGCATGTCTTTAAAGCTAAACGGATCAGATTTGTTCTCGCCAGATTGAATTTGCTCTGATGCGATTTTTTGATCGCGGAATATCGATGATGCTTCCAGTTTCTTTAATTCATCAGTTGTTTTGATGATGTAACCGCGTTTTTGTATCGGTTTGTGCGTTTAATCGAATAAATTCCATGGTAGTGGCTGGCCAACAGCCAGATCTGATGCCTGTACTTGTATCAAATCCATATTTGATTATCCGGAGTAATAAATGAAAAATTCAGTTAACGAGTTGGGGGCTACTGATTTATATTCTATGAGTCAATATTTGATTGTCAGGGTCGCTTACGGCACTGATGATTTGAAACTTTAATAGTTTAAACTCACGATATCGGTATACGGATCACTACTGTTCCGTTAACGAGCAAGTACTGCGGCTCGATTCAAGCCTAACTGGCATAATAAGTTTTTGCATAACTTGTTGAACCAGCCAGGAGAATCAGACCATGACTCATTGTAATACAATCTTTTCCCAAATACTAAAACGGGTCTATGGAGTCTGTCGGACTTAAGTGATCGTAGCGAGCAAAGTGGGAAAGCGAGGACAGATTGGCCGGATTTTGAGGCGCATAGTCATTCTATGCAACGAAAAATCAGGGTAATATGAACCGCTTGTTCCATTTGCGCAGTAGATCAACCTTAAGTCCGACAGACTCCTATGTGATTTTGAGTGGGTAAACTAGAGATTTTGATATGAACAGCGACGCACTATTTGGTATGGCACTGGGATTACAAGCGCCGTGGAAAATTACGGATGTAACCTTCAAGACAAGCGATGCAGCAAGATTGATCGCTTTCATGTTGTCAAACTGCTTAACGAGGCCATGAACAAGGTGCGTATTGATGAGCGCAGGGAGCATGTTGCGCTAAAGAATCACAAGTACGCGTTTCTAAAAAACAAAGCGGCGTTGTCCGGCAGCAAAAGGCAGGCACTTGAAGAAATGATTACGCTGTGTACCCCACGCTGGGCTTAGCTTATCGATTGAAGGAGTTATTCGACGATTTATCCTAAAAACCTCAGTTGAATGGAGTTTAAAGTGCGCTGATTTTTATTTTTGGCAAGGCACAATGAGGCGTAATAACGTGTTATTACAACGAACTGTAACGCAGCAAAAATTAAAAAGCGGCGTGCTATAAACACCA
>JAUXRH010000281.1 GCA_030682075.1 Nitrosomonas sp. | reverse complement strand
TGGTGTTTATAGCACGCCGCTTTTTAATTTTTGCTGCGTTACAGTTCGTTGTAATAACACGTTATTACGCCTCATTGTGCCTTGCCAAAAATAAAAATCAGCGCACTTTAAACTCCATTCAACTGAGGTTTTTAGGATAATCCGATACTGCTGATTTAACTGTGAAGATCTGTAACCGTTCCATTCACCTGTTAACCCGGATATTGCATAAATTCGCACGATGATCACGCATGATATTGGTTTCACAAGGGATTTTTAGAAGAGGCGGAGTAGTTATTCATACACCTGACTGAGACAAATTCCTTGTGGAATCAAGAGACCAGTGAGGGCGTGTGCAATTCATGCAATATCCGGGTTAAAGCTTCATCAGCAAAGCATTTGATCAACAGTAACCCTTGCTGTCCGGAAATCGTTACAACATCTTTCCATTTTTCATATTTCTTCAGTACCGCAATGGGGTGTAATGTTAATTGCTTCTCAACCCGCTTATGCTCGTAGACTTTCCACCAACCATAGTTGGTATGTTAGTTTCTCGGAATAATCAACTTTTCAAGCGTCGTATGTTCGAAGCTGAACGACAAGTATTTGTTGCTAGGAGTCTGTCGGACTTAAGTGATCGTAGCGAGCAAAGTGGGAAAGCGAGGACAGATTGGCCGGATTTTGAGGCGCATAGTCATTCTATGCAACGAAAAATCAGGGTAATATGAACCGCTTGTCCCATTTGCGCCGTCGATCAACCTTAAGTCCGACAGACTCCTAGCACCTGCAAAATTCAATAGTAGACCCTATGTTTTGAATTTAATCAAGGAACCGGATCGTATTGCGCCCACCTTCTTTGGCTTGATACATTGCCGCATCAGCCCGCTTGAGAATATCGTCTGTACTCGTTTTGGGGTCTGCGAACACGATTGCACCGATACTGGTTGTGCAGCGATGCTCAACCGTGCCGCCTGTCTTCCCGTGAGAATTGAGAGTTAGTACATAGGGTGCAGACAAGGTGGAGCGAATTTTTTCTGCGACGGTATACGCAGACGCGATGGCCTTGGTTTTATCCACATCCAGATCATTGAGCATCACGACAAACTCGTCTCCGCCAAAACGGGCCACGATGTCAATCTCGCGTACACAATTATTCAGCCGCGTTGCGGCTTCAATCAGCAGTAAATCGCCCATTCCGTGTCCATGCGTGTCATTGATCAGTTTGAAATTGTCCAAATCAAGGAACATCAGCGCGCCATAGCGACCAGTGCGCCGTGCGGAAGCCAGGGTATGTTTCAAGCGGTCAACGAGCAGGCGGCGATTGGGCAGGTGTGTCAAGGGGTCATAAAAAGCCAAGTGCCGAATTTCTTCCTCGGCTTCCTTGCGCTTGGTGATGTCGCGTACAACCGCCTGCAGAACTAGCTCACCGTCCAATTGCATGGCGCTGAGCAACACCTCGGCGGGGAAGCTGTTGCCGGTATCTGCACGCTTATGAACCCATTCGAAATGATGATTGCCTTTATCTATCGCTGTTGCGATGCGCTGGTTGGCCAGTTCCATCGAGTCTGTGCCGCAAGGCTGTCTGGTCGGCGATAAATCAGCGGGGTGCATCGTGCAGAATTCTTCTTGCGTGGCACACCCGAAGATTTTCAATGTCGATTTGTTGCAATCAAAGAAGCCTTTTTTATTCAGCAACATCACGGCATCGCTCGTGGAGTTATACAGGGTACGAAGTTTAGTTTCGGATCGGCGCAATTCTTCATAAGCCCTGATGCGCTCAGTAATATCGCGCCAAAGGGCATGCAGAAGCACCTCGCCGTTCAACATAATAGGGGTGAGCATGACTTCAACAGGAATGATAGAGCCATCGGATCGTAAGTGGCTCCATTCAAAGCGGTGAAAACCTTCCCGCAGGGCTATGTCGATCATGTGCGCAGCCTTCTCATCAGAAGACCGTCCGTCAGGCTGAAAGGCAGGAGATATATCAGCGGGGCTTTGATTCAGAAACTCAGACTTTGCAGGATAGGCGAGCAACTTCAAGGTGGCAGCGTTGCAGTCTATGAAGCGGCCGTCCTTGAGCAACAGGATGGGATCACCCATTTTTTCAAAAATGGTGCGGAAGATATCCGAACTTTCACTCATCTCATCTGCCTTCTGATTATTCAGGGCACCTCTAAAAATACCTAAAAAAAGCGAATCAATCCAACCCGGAGAGCGATTTCACTCGATTTTCGACGTTTTTCTGTCCAAAAAAGGGGACGCTATCCTTTATTATTTCTATGCGAAAAGCAGAACGTCATGAACAAAAAAATTACTTTGCCAGCCTCTGATGATTTGGACGAAGCGCCAATCTGGACAGATGATGATTTTAAGAATGCTGTGCATCGAGCCGGATTGAAACCATTGCCATACATCATGGACCAAGTCCAGAATCAAGAATCAAGAATCTTTACTGCCACGAACTATAGTCCCTACTGTATTCTGCAGTTGAAAATGCTCCCTCATTTCTTGCTGGCTGTATACCCGTTGCGTAAGCAGCAATGAACTTCATGTTCAGGCCTTGCATTTTACATTTTGAACTTTGTTTTGAACTGGGCTGGGAACGCCAGCAGAATAATAAAGGGTAGCGTCCCCTTTTCCCTTGG
>JAUXRH010000280.1 GCA_030682075.1 Nitrosomonas sp. | reverse complement strand
GTCGGCTGCAAATCGACCGCGTCGGCTCCTTTTTTGCCGATTTCTTGC
Source organism: Nitrosomonas sp. (assembly GCA_030682075.1). Lineage (GTDB taxonomy): Bacteria > Pseudomonadota > Gammaproteobacteria > Burkholderiales > Nitrosomonadaceae > Nitrosomonas. The sequence goes on along the minus strand of JAUXRH010000280.1, from coordinate 7,679 downwards.
CCCATGGAACAACCATGCGGCGGCGAAATCGGCAAAAAACGACCTCGGCGGGGTCGATTTTCGCTATCGACGACCAAAGTCCGACAGGCTCCTGGATTAGAACCGCTTTTAATCAGTGGCATCAATCTCTTTTTTGGCAGGAAATAACATCGTGTTGTCTTCGTCATGAGAATCGCCATTGCCCAGATTAATTGTACCGTCGGCGACCTTAACGGCAATGCTGCCAGGATTTTAGAAGCAACTAAGCAGGCAAAAAAGCAAGGTGCTGATCTGGTTATTACGCCAGAATTAGCATTGACGGGTTATCCGCCTGAAGATTTACTGCTGCGTACCGAGTTTCACCTGGCTTGTAAAATCACACTGGCAAACTTGATCAAAGAAATAAAGGATATCACGTTATTAATTGGTCATCCTCATTATGAAGATGGCCAATTATTCAATGCCGCATCCGTTATACGTGATGGTAAAGTTATCACCACCTATTACAAAAATACACTGATTCGTTCTCCCTTCTTTGATGAACAAAGTTATTTCGATGCGGGTACAGCACCCGGTGAGTTTGAGTTGGCAGGCGTATCCTTTGGCATCAATATTTGTGGCGATTTCTGGCAGGGAGATTTAGTTGATCGGGTCAGTGATTCTAATGCTGATATTTTGTTGGTGCTCAATGCCTCCGCGTTTCTGATTGATAAGCTGGCGACACGTCATCTAACGACGTATCAGCGGATTATTGACATGGGCATTGCGGTTGTTCATGCCAATCTGGTCGGCGGTCAGGATGAACTGGTATTTGATGGCGCTTCCTTTGTCATGAACGCTAAAGGGAAACTGACCCATCAGTTTGCTGCATTTACTGAAACCCTTGGCCTGGTTGAAATACAAAACAAAATTCCAATATCGGGCGAACTCGCGCCAGCGCAACCGTCCATCGCAAGCATTTATCAAGCCCTTTGCCTCGGCGTAAAAGACTATATCTTTAAGAATGATTTTCCGGGTGTATTGTTGGGGCTTTCTGGTGGCGTTGATTCAGCGCTGGCTTTGATTATCGCAGTGGATGCCCTGGGTGCGGGTAAAGTGAGAACCGTCATGATGCCATCACCCTACACTGCGGATATCAGCTTGCACGATGCGCAGGCAATGGCCGAGGTTCTGGGTGTGAAACATGACGAATGTAATATCGCGCCACTGTTTGAACAATATCTGAAAACATTGGCAGATAAATTCCAGATAATGGCCGATAGTGAAGATTTCACCACCACGACCGAGAATCTGCAAGCACGGATACGTGGCACCCTGTTAATGGCCCTCTCAAACCAAACCGGCGCCATGGTCCTGGCTACCGGCAACAAATCTGAGATGGCCGTGGGTTATTGCACGCTCTATGGAGATATGGCGGGCGGCTTTGCTGTTTTAAAAGATGTGAGCAAAACCCTGGTATATCAGCTTTGTCATTACCGCAATCAGCTTGAGAAAGTCATTCCAGAACGCATTATTCAACGCGCCCCTTCTGCTGAATTACGGCCGAATCAAACTGACCAGGACAGCCTTCCGCCCTACGATATACTGGACGGTATTATGAAAGCCTATATGGAAGACAATTTGTCACCCGCTGAAATTATCGCTTTGAATTACGATCAAGCTGATGTATATCGCGTAATTCACTTGATCAGAATAAATGAGCACAAACGTCATCAATCTCCACCCGGTATTCGAATTACCCACTGTAATTTTGGTAAGGCGTGGCGTTATCCCATTACAACAAAATTTACAGATCCGTATGACTAAAAGATGATGTTGAAGTGCCTGTAAACAACGGCAGTTAAGGATCTATTTGTAAAATTTCGATTGATGGAACTTGGCCTGCCATTAGTTATCAAATCGTCATGAAATCAAGCTACTTTATACTCGCGCTAACCCTTTCATTTCCTGCCCATATTTTTGCGGATGAGCTACCGGATCTGGGTGATGTGTCGCAGGCCACAATCTCACCATTCGAAGAACGGCAAATTGGGTTGCGAATAATGCGCAATATTCGTGCCGATCCTTCTTACCTTGATGACCCCGAGATAAACAGTTACCTTAATAATCTTGGGTACAGACTGATATCCAGATCGAGTGAAGCCAGCCCATATCAATCCTTTGAATTTTTCGCACTGCAAGATTCATCAATTAATGCTTTCGCATTACCGGGTGGATTTATGGGATTTAATAGCGGCCTCATAATTGCGGCGCAAAGTGAATCAGAACTTGCCGCCGTCATGGCACATGAAATTGCACATGTGACCCAGAAACATCTGGCACGTATGATCGCTGGGCAAAAATTCAGCATGATAAAGACACTGGCCAGTTTAGCCTTGGCCATTATTGCGGCACGCGCAAATCCACAGGCTGGACATGCGGTGCTTGTTACTGCTCAAGCCAGCGCAATCCAGTCACAATTGGATTTCACGCGTAATCACGAAAAAGAAGCGGATCGCGTGGGTCTGAATATTTTGTTGGATGCTGGTTTTGATCCACAAGGCATGGCCGCATTTTTTGAACGATTGCAAAAAGCCGGGCGATTCCATGAAAATGGGGCACCCTCCTATTTACGCACACACCCACTTACTTTTGAACGTATCGCCGACATCCAGAATCGGACCCATGAACTAACCTATCGCCAGGTACCTGATAGTATTGAATTTCAACTGGTGCGGGCAAAATTGCAGGCATTACAGGGAAAACCTCAAGCGGCTGTCATGCAATTTGAATCACGCTTACGTGAAAAACGTTATGTTAATGAGGGTGTTGAACGCTATGGTTATATTTTAGCTTTGGTACGGGACAAGAAATATGAGCAAGCCGATAAAGAATTAACACGTCTCTATGACATCCTGCAAACAGATACAACCAACTTTCCACTGAGAAATCATCCGCTGGGCAAGCCTATTCAGGTCGAGCAACGACATATACTGGCAGGCGCCATGATTGAAACACTCGCTGCCATGGTTAAACTTTCCGCAGGTAAAACTTCAGAAGCACTCACAATTTATCAAACGGCAATCAATATTTATCCACAACATCGCGCCTTAATCCATGGTTATGCTACGGCACTGTTACAGAACCAGCAAATTAACGTTGCGCTTGAGTTTATAAATAAAAATTTGCGATTTGTTCACGATGATATTCAACTCTATAAACTCCAGGCACAAAGCTATGCCGCACTCGGAAAGACAATGCTGCAACATCATGCACAGGCAGAAGTCTATATCCGGCAGGGTCAATTCCTTGCTGCGATCCAACAATTGCAGCTTGCATTACAGAATGATAATGGTGATTTCTATCAAACATCCAGTACTGAAGCACGTCTTAAACAATTGGAGGCGCAAATGGCAGATGAAGAAGACTAAAGATGCGTAACGGTAATCATCCCCTTCACTGTGTCAATTAAGGTCATTGAACACCATTAGTCAGGTAACATGGAGCCTTCAGGGCATCTCTAAAAATTCAAGTTTCCAGGCAAGACAAGGCGCGAGAAAAAAATTTGAGCGCAGCATATGGTTGATATGTAAGAGAAAATTTTTTATGAGTAACGCCGTATTGCGACGAAACGGGGTAAGCAGGCAAACCGCAAAGCGGCTGCTCGCAAAATTGGATTTTTAGAGGTGCCCTTCATTAATTTCCAGCCTGATACTGTTTAAAATCTAAATACCCAATATGTCCATATTCCGTAACAAAAAAATCATCGTTGTCTTAGCGCTGGCATTACTTACCATTGTCTTCTGGTATGGGAATAAAAAACCTGAAGCCGGAGAAGAACGTTATAGAACCCGGGTTATTGACCGTGGCGATATTGTGCAAACTATTTCTGCTAATGGTACCCTGACTCCCGTTGTTTTAGTCAATGTCGGTACGCAGATCTCAGGCACAGTCTCTAAACTACATGTAGATTACAATGATCCAGTAAAAATCGGCCAGGTATTGGCGGAACTTGATCCAGCGCTGCTTAAAGCACAACTGAAACAATCTGAAGCCAACCTTTCAAGCGCTCAGACAGCGCTCAAAATAGCCCATAGTAAACTGGAGCGTAATCGCCTGCTTAAAGAAAAAGAGTTTATCTCAAGTGAAGCGTTAGAAATAATTGAACAGGAATTAGAAACCGCACGTGCACAATTTAAGGTTAGTAAGGCACAGGTCACACGCGACCGCGCCAATCTTGATTACAGTATCATCAAGTCACCCATATCGGGTGTGATCATTGCACGTGATATTGATATTGGTCAAACAGTCGCGGCTAATTTTCAGACGCCGATTCTATTTCAGATAGCCAGGGATTTGCGTCAAATGCAAATCAATATCAGTGTCGCGGAGGCTGATATTGGTCAATTACATCTTGATCAACAAATAAATTTCACTGTCGATGCTTTTCTCGACCGCACATTTGCGGGTGCGGTAAAGCAAGTAAGACTCAATCCTACCATCCAGGAGAATGTTGTTACTTACAATGTAGTTGCAATGGTCAGTAATGATGACCGGACATTGTTACCTGGCATGACGGCCAATATACGTTTTGTCGTTAAGCAAAAGCAGGATGTCTTACGCGTACCCAACGCGGCCCTTCGTTTCAGACCCAGTAGTATCGATTCCGCAACGCCATTAATACCCAGTGGCTCTGTTGTTTATCAATTGAAAAATGGGAAGCCTGCTCCGATTAACGTCACCATCGGGATAACTGATGGTCATTTTACCGAAATTATCGAAGGACAAGTTAACGTAGGAGAAAGCCTGATCTTGCGTGAGATTAGTGATAAGAAAGAATCTCAGAGTAATCTTAGATTCAGAATGTTCTAATGTATCCGGTTAAATCAGACACTTCTACCAAACCGCTTATCCACGTAGAAAACCTGTGCAAAAACTACAGTTTAGGTAGTAGTACAGGCGACCCCATTAACTCACAAGTGCTGTTTGATGTCTGTCTGGACATAAACCCCGGAGAATTCGTTGCCATCATGGGACACTCTGGATCAGGAAAATCCACCTTGATGAATATACTGGGTTGTCTCGATACCCCCACCAGCGGTCACTATTGGCTTGCTGAACGTGATGTCGCTTCACTTTCAAGCGATGAACTGGCGCGAATTAGAAACCGTTACATCGGTTTCGTGTTCCAGGGGTTTAATCTGTTAAAGCGGATGACAGCCTTGGACAATGTTGCCACACCGCTGCTTTATGCCGGCTTGAATCGCTCCAGGAGCCGCAAGCTCGCATTGGAGCAACTACGCCGCACGGGGCTGGAAAATTTTGCCCTGCATCAGCCCAATCAACTCTCCGGTGGACAACAACAGCGTGTCGCGATTAGCCGTGCATTAGTTAATCAACCACAGTTAATCCTTGCAGATGAACCAACAGGTAATCTTGATAGCCAAACCAGCAGTGAAATCATGGCGCTATTTGATCAGCTTAACCGGGAACAAGGAATTACCATTGTGCTCGTTACTCATGAAAACGAAATCGCCGCTTACGCAAACCGGCTCATACGTCTAAAAGATGGCCATGTCATACATGATGAAAGTCAAACGCCAGAATCAATCTCAGCAACTATATAATCTGATACTGCAATGAATCTCTATACCATCATGGGTGAAGCACTGCGTGCATTACGCCTTAATCTTCTTCGCACCGGACTGACCATGCTCGGCATGATTATTGGCGTGGCCGCAGTGGTATTAATGTTATCGATTGGTCAAGGCGCACAATCTAAAATTAACGAATCCATTACGTCGATGGGCAGTAATTTATTTATCGTACTGCCCGGCGCCACTTCTTCCGGTGGTTTGAGTTTTGGTAGTGGCAGTGTAAGAACTCTCACCGTTGGCGATTCAGAGGCGATTGCTGATTTACTGGCGGTCAAAGCAACAGCACCGGTTATTTCAGGAACAGCGCAACTAAATTTTGGCGCCAACAACTGGAGCACCATCATTACCGGCACAACACCGGATTATTTTTCCGTGGGCGGTTGGAGCATGGACAGTGGCTCTTTTTTTTCAGCGTCTGATTTACGTTCCGCTACGCGTGTTGCCGTTCTTGGAAAGATTACGGCAACAAATCTATTCGGTGATGTGGAACCCACCGGAAAAATCATCCGCATTACCAACCGTCCCTTTATCGTTGTCGGTGTTCTTGCTGCCAAGGGACAAAGCCTGAGTGGCCGGGATCAGGATGACAACGTATTTATACCCCTCACAACCAGTGAGCGCCAGATTACCGGCAACCAGTTTCCTGGATCGATACGATATATGACAGTTCAGGGAGAATCTGCAGAGGTCATGGATGAAGCTGAAGCAGAGATTATTCAACTGCTCCGTCAACGTCATCGTATTCGAGATGGCGCCGAGAACGATTTTACGGTGAGGAATCTGACCGCCATTGCTGAGGTTGCTACAGGTGCGGCTAAAATCATGTCAATTATGCTGGGGGCAATTGCTTCCGTTTCTTTGCTGGTCGGTGGCATCGGCATTATGAATATCATGCTGGTATCAGTCACTGAAAGAACCCGTGAGATTGGTATCCGAATGGCCATTGGCGCTAATCGACAAGCGATTCTTGCACAATTCCTGCTGGAAGCATTAATGATCTGTATCTTAGGTGGCCTTGCAGGCGTTATACTTGGCATCAGTGGCGCCTGGATGGTGAGTCAGTTAGCCGATATGATGATCATCATCACTTTTGGCATGGTGGCGTTGGCATTTGCATTTGCTTCAGCAATCGGAATATTCTTTGGATATTACCCGGCTAGAAAAGCAGCATTGCTCAAACCTGTCGAAGCTCTTCGCTATGAATAGGGCCTAACAACAGTCAATAATACTTGCCTGGCTAGAAGGAAGTAACACATGAAAAATAAAGAACGCAGCACCTCCGAATACCTGGCGCTGGTGGTGGTGGGAAACAGAAATGAGTTTATGACGATAGGCGAAATTAAAAACGCCCTGCATGAACGCGGCTTCGGTATTTTAATGGCGATAGCGGCAATGCCTCTTTGTCTTCCTATTCCTGTCCCTCCTGGTTACACAACTTTATTTTCCATACCACTTTTCATCTTTTCAGTGCAGATGATACTTGGCATGCAGGCACCGTGGTTACCCAAATGGCTAACGAACAAAAAAATAAAACGAGCCACTATCGAGAAGCTTGTGGAAAAAGCGAGCCCATGGCTGCGAAAAATTGAAAACCATATGCAGCCTCGGATAACTTATATCAGTGTTCGTACCTGGGAAAGAATCATTGGTATTTTTTCCTTTGTTTTTTCGCTTTCTATCTCGCTTCCACTGCCTTTAACCAATTTTCCACCTGGCTGGGGTATTCTCATCATGTCACTTGGGTTGCTTGGCAAAGATGGCTTAACCATATTAATCGGGATGATTGTTGGCACGATTGGCGTAGGAATCACCATGATTATTCTCGTACTTTTATGGATGGGCATGTCAATGCCATCATTTTATTAGCAGGCAATTCGCTTACAGAAATCCAGCCAGCCCATCTGGATCATTGAGAACATTACGATTAACCTAAAAACCTCAGTTGAATGGAGTTTAAAGTGCGCTGATTTTTATTTTTGGCAAGGCACAATGAGGCGTAATAACGTGTTATTACAACGAACTGTAACGCAGCAAAAATTAAAAAGCGGCGTGCTATAAACACCA
>JAUXRH010000172.1 GCA_030682075.1 Nitrosomonas sp. | reverse complement strand
GCGCTGATTTTTATTTTTGGCAAGGCACAATGAGGCGTAATAACGTGTTATTACAACGAACTGTAACGCAGCAAAAATTAAAAAGCGGCGTGCTATAAACACCATAGTTTGACTCACCATTTGGGTGAGTCGGCATTTGTTAGAATTGTCTCATGTATTCATATCGTTAGTCATCTCGGATAACGGTCAACTGAGGTTTTTAGGATTAACGTTATAAATTTCTCCGATATAGCTTTGCAAGACTTCCACAGCCTGAGGGCGCATGACTTCCCGTGTTACGCTGATTCCTCTTCGCACCAGTTCTTGCTCCCAGTCCAGCGGGCGGGGGCCTTCATTGAAGCCAATGGCTTCTGCGTCCTCCGAACAAGCACCACATACGACCGATGCCACCCCTGTCCACACCAACACACCTAGACACTGACAACAGGGCTCCACGCTGGTCACCAACTCAAATGAGCCATGACTTGCCAATTCATAACTTCCCAGCGTTTGCTCAGCTAAGGCCAGCGCCATCACCTCTGCATGTAACAATGAAGATTTTCCGGGAATCACCCAATTTACCCCAGGTGCAATTAGCTCGCCTGTGCGCTTATTAAAGACAGCCGCACCAAACGGTCCACCTCCATATTTCAGGTTGATACGAGCCAGATCAATGGTAAGCGCCATCCTCTGCTCAACTTCCGGGAAAGTCTCCTGGATTCCTGTAGTCCAGGTATTGATCCAATTCGGGATAGGTAATTTTATATCCGTCCAGTGCTTCATGATGCCCTCGCAATAAGCGTATCAACAGGCTGCCGAAAAAAAACTCACCTTCAACCGTCAGCATAGGTAATAATTCCAGTTCGCGACCTTACATCGTGTTTTTGCTTGTTCAGGTATTCTACCCTTCACTCTAATAAGTTTTGCAAGAAGCTAAATCGATAAATTGAATTTTAAATGAACCCTAAAATTAAAATTGCTCGCTATGTGGTGCTATCTCTTGGTTGGTTAGCTTTTGCTTACTATGTCGGGCGTTTGATTCCAGATCGCCAACTGTGGTTTGCCTTATTTGCAACTTTGCTACTCGGGTTACCCCTTTATCTTGCCGCGACATATGCGGTCACAATCCAAAGGATTCATCGTTCGACCCAGTTCCGTAACCTGGGTATTTTGTACTGGTTTTTTAACCGTCGAATCCTGGCATATATCTGGTGGTTACTTTGGTCTGTGTTGTTTGCATTTCTGTTGCTGTTTTATCTTGGCACTGCAGACAAGCTGGAATGGATTGTCTTTCTCGTTGCTGTCCCGGTATTTGCCATTATTCACGCCATTCTTGCACCCATCGCCGCACGGGAATACAAACCATATATCGCAATACATAAATCTTTGACCTGGACTCGCTGGATTACTGCCTTTACGATGGCAATATGCTACGTTCTGCTCATGATATTTGCAGGAGAGAATCACCACTACACATCATTGGCTGAGGCTATTCAGATAAGCAGCCTAAGGATTGGTGGTACCACCAATAGCATCCTGATACTGGAGACGGCAAGAGTTTTGGGTTTTTTTGTGGGGCTGAAAAGTTATGTACTCGGTAATCTTTATTTAGTAAATGGTGCTGTTTACCTGGCATTTATCTTTTTGGGTAGTTTAATGGTTTTTTATAACGTTGCACTTGCGCTTTCCAGCTGTATGGTCCCATTAGCTGAATACCGTCGGGTACTCGGGCCAATACAGGATAGCGACCAGCCACCCCAGATACCACCTCATTCTTTAGCTATAACATCCGCATTCGTTACTTTTTTTACATTCTTTATCTATGTTCCTACGACAGTTTACTTTGATGGGTGGTTACGTTTGAACCCACAGTTTATAAGCCAATTGCATAGGTCGCAAAATTTCACTATCGAAACTGTGGAGAAAATTGGGGATGATTACTATAGACCCGGAACTGCTGAGCAAATAGAACAAGCTTATCTCAATAGCATCAGTGAACTAGAAACCTCCATAAATGAATTGAGAATGGCAGCAGACAACGGTTTTCAGCATATGGCTGAAAATGTTGAGGAGTATCTCGATTGGTACTACAGTCTGCCAGCAGAATATGAACGTATTTTAGCCTTGGCAACAGGCGTACTAGAAGAATGGATGGCTGAGAAGCTGCAAACTTATCTCATGAAAGGAAATGCATTTGGCCCCGTTCAGGAATCCATTGAAAAAGCGCTGCAGAAGAATGAGCAGTTACGCACCGAGTACCTGAAGAAAGTTGACCAGATACTGGCTGAAAGTCGGGTTCAACCCATCACGGCACAAGTGGAGATTATCAAACACTCTTCACTTAATGCGCTGAAAGAGCCACCCAGTCATAGTGTAATAGTCAATATGGAAAACCGTTTGCTTATTTCCGGTGGCATCGGTACCGCAGGTGCGGTTACAGGCGCGATCGCCGGAAAGGTGACAGCCAAGGTTGCTGGCAAGGGGATAATCAAGTTCGGCGCCCAGGCCTTGGTGAAAGTTACGGCTGGCAAAGTCGCGGGTGCGTTGGGCGGCACTGCAGCCGGCGCAGCTACCGGTGCGGCACTGGGTTCTGTCTTTCCTGGCATAGGGACTGCGATAGGTGCGGTACTTGGTGGCGTTATTGGTGGAATAACCGTTGGCCTGTCGGTTGATAAACTCCTCCTGATACTCGAAGAGACTTTTTCCCGGGATGAATTTAAGTATCAGATCCTGGAAGCCATTGAAGAAGCACGGCTTGAGTTCAAAGATTCTCTGGAGCCTAATGGGCACCTCTAAAAATCCAATTTCCGTCGCAATACGGCGTTGCTTATAAAAAATTTTCTCTTACATATCAACCATATGCTGCGCTAAAATTTTTTCTCGCGCCTTGTCTTGCCTAGGAGTCTGTCGGGCAGGTCAAATAGCAAGGTACATATTGATAACGAACTTCATTTTTCGCCGCTGTAAGTTTCTCGCGGCGCTTCCAAGTAAAACCGAATGCTTCTTTATCTTTATTTTTAAGCTTAATTCTCG
>JAUXRH010000166.1 GCA_030682075.1 Nitrosomonas sp. | reverse complement strand
TCGACGGGGGTAACAGGTACAACTGATGGCGATTGCAGGGCTTGAAATGACTCATGTCGCTTTTCCAAAAATCCGGTTTCAATTGAGCGCTATTTTAACAAATTAACCATCCACATGCTTTAAGTCCGACAGACTCCTAGGAACTTGAATTTTTAGAGATGCCCATAAAATATCTTGCATTTTATGCAAAGCTAACTATAATAAGAATCATTCTCATTAACTCTATTGACAATGATTCAGCTATGAATAACTCAACCGTAACATCGGCAAATCCAATCAACTCACACCGATTGGTAGTGCTTGGTCAGAATACGCCTATTGATAGCAATACCCTGTTTGCACATGGCGACGTGGTGTTTATTCAGCATCAGGGTGAGCAATATTTATTGCGTCGCACACGTAACGGCAAACTGATTTTAACCAAATAATAGATTCAAGGCATTTATCATGTATATTTGTATCTGCAGAGGCGTGACCGATAGTGTAATTCGTGAAGCCGTGCATCAGGGTGCTGAGCGGATGCGGGATTTAAAAACCTGCCTGGGTGTCACTGAACAATGTGGGATCTGTGCCTGTCATATAAAACAGGTGTTGGATCAGATGCGGTTGCAGAAAGCTCTGACGCAAACCTTGTCACCTGAACCCGAACATTTATACGCAACAACCATCTGAGGAGACAAATCATGAAAGGCAATGCAGATATTATTCGTTGGCTCAATCGCCAGCTGCAACATGAATTGACCGCCATCAACCAATATTTTCTTCATGCCCGCATGTACAAAAACTGGGGCTTTAACAGTTTAGAAAAACATGAATATGAAGAGTCGATTGAAGAAATGAAGCATGCGGATTTATTGGTTGAACGTATTTTACTGCTGGAAGGTTTGCCCAATTTGCAAGAACTGGGCAAGCTAATGATCGGAGAAACCGCTGAAGAATGTGTTGCCTGTGATCTTAAGCTTGAAATGGTTTCGCATGAAACGTTAATTGCTGCAATTGCAGCTTGTGAGACCGCACAGGATTATGTGTCACGAGAAGTATTTGAAAAGATTCTGGAAGACACCGAAGGGCATATTGACTGGTTGGAGACGCAACTGGAAATCATGCAAAAAGTCGGCATTCAGAACTGGTTGCAAAGCCAGATATAATTTTTTGTTGCCGCTGGTTTCTCTCCTTTACCAGCGGCATTTAGCCAGCCAGCGCTGTTCGCAAGCCAGCTATTTTTTATTTGCTGACCTGCCGGGAGTATTGGTTATGAAATTCATAAAGAAATTGGCTTTAGATATTAAAGCCCCGTCAGGTACTACCCCTCCTTCTCTATTTTTATCCATTTGTTTGCGTAGTGTAGAAAATTTAACCGATCATCTGCATAACATCATCGCAAATAATAACTGGCGCCCCCCTCCTTTATCTAGTCAGAATCCTTGGTTACGAGAAAAAAGAGAGAATCCTCCTGATAAAAAAGTTTTTGCGGTCGATCAGCCAGGGAAAAATGTTACTACTGGCTGGATGCCATTCATCAAGGCAACGACTCAGGTAAATAATTGTGATGCTCGCATCCAGAATCCAACTGATTACTCTGACAATCTCCAGCTTGCCGGGCGATCTGTGCTTTGCGTTGGTGGTCGCGCCATACTATATCCGGCTTATCGTCATTTAGTGGAAGCCGCTTGTGGCAACTTCCTGACTTTTCATGGTAACTCGGGTGATAGCCTAGACGATTTGCATGTACTGCTTGAATATACCGACATGGTTATTTGTCCGGTTGATTGCGTCAATCATCAAGCATACTTCACAGTTACACACTACTGTAAGCGTTCCGGGAAACCCTGTGCATTGCTGGATCGTTCCCGGTTAGTGACTTTCCGTAAGGGAATTGAAACATTGGCAAGCATAGTTGAATCTGCCGAAAGTTAAATTACCTCCGGCCGACCTGCCTGCCTGCCTATCATCGCATCTGATGATAAACACTTCGCCAGTAAATCCTTTATGGAGAAATATCAGACAAGTCTGACAGGTTACATAATGCGCTAAAGTTTGAATTCCTGCTGTCGTTGATTAAATTACCAGACGCCATACAGTGAGCGGCGTCAGCAATATCAATCAAAATTTCCCAGGAAGCATTATCATGATGATTATTGTTTACTTTAAATCAGGTTTTCGCCAGGCATTCATTGTCCCAAGAAATATTATTGCACTTGAGTTTCAACATCTAGCTGAAGAAATTGGTGGCGGTATAAGTAGAATTGAGTTTACCTAGGAGTCTGTCGGACTTAAGTGATCGTAGCGAGCAAAGTGGGAAAGCGAGGACAGATTGGCCGGATTTTGAGGCGCATAGTCATTCTATGCAACGAAAAATCAGGGTAATATGAACCGCTTGTCCCATTTGCGCAG
>JAUXRH010000165.1 GCA_030682075.1 Nitrosomonas sp. | reverse complement strand
CCCGCTGGGACAGCAGCATCTTGATCCTAACTATCCAAGAGAACTGGTAGCTACTGGTTTAACCTTGAATGATGAATCACCGATCGAACCTGGTGAAACCCGTGAAATTCAAATGGAAGCAAAAGACGCGTTATGGGAAGTACAGCGTCTAATGGCTCTGTTGGGTGATCCTGAAAGCCGTTTTGGTGGCTTGCTGATGGTTTGGGATGAAGAAGGTAATCGCTACGTCAACAGTATTGCTGGCGCAGTTATACCCGTCTTTACCAAGCTTTAAGCTTAGTTAGACCGAATACCGGTACACCGCTGTCGGAAGACAGGCCGGTGTACCGGTTTTTTTGTAAGTTGTAAAATGGTTAAGTTTTTTAAATATAATAATCAGAAGTTATCCGCACCAAAGCTTTACTTAAAAATTTTTATTATAAATTTTGACAAATTCGTGTTTCAATTCAACCATCTTGGGCGTTCCCGGCAAGTTAAGGGCATCTCTAAAAATCCAATTTTGCGAGCAGCCGCTTTGCGGCTTGCCTGCTTACCCCGTTTCGTCGCAATACGGCGTTGCTCATAAAAAATTTTCTCCATATGCTGCGTCAATATTTTTTATTCGCGCCTAGTCTTGTTTAGAACTCTGAATTTTTAGAGGCGCCTTAATATTCTCACGGCATAAATGAACGATTAACTGATGCAAGATTTAGCCTCTAAGATGAGCTGAGCGTATTAGATATTAGATCTTATTAATTTATTTTTTCTTTCTAGGTGATACGCATGACTGATCCAATCGTCTATTTAAGTTAACTTTGCTTATCCATGGTTAAGTTATCAACAGATTTACTACCTGCGATTAATATTGAAATTGGAAGCGACCCGTCTTATTCAATCATCTGGTTGCATGGTCTTGGTGCTGATAGTAGCGATTTTGTTCCAATTATTAATGAACTTAGATTGCCACCAGAAATACAAATGAGGTTTGTATTTCCCCAAGCACCGTTACGGCCGATAAGTATTAATAATGGGGCTATAATGCGGGCTTGGTATGATATTTTCGACCTTAATCCCAATCCTTACGAAGATGAGGTTGGTATAAGAAATTCGCAACATGCAATTAACAGGCTGATTGAGCAGGAAATTTATCGTGGGGTCCTTTCAAAAAATATCATACTGGCTGGTTTCTCACAGGGTGGCGTGATAGCTTTACAGACTGGTTTACGTTATTCAAAAAAATTAGCTGGTATTGTGGCATTATCGTGTTACTTGCCGCTGGTAAAAACAATTGCTGCAGAAACTCAACAGGCTAATTGTTCCATTCCTATATTCATGGCACATGGAAGTAATGACCCAGTTATATCTGTAAAACAAGCGCTAGATTCAAGAGATATACTGATCGAAGCCAATTGCATTATGGAATGGCATGAGTATTCAATGGAGCACACTATTTGTTCGGATGAAATTATAGATATTAGTAACTGGTTAATGCGGACAATAAAGTGCTTATAACTATTATGTTGCCTTATTGTAGAAAAAATCACCTGTCCCAGGTTCCGAAATTATTATCTTTGCATGAAGGTTAATATAGCTTTTTTATTTGTTTGATGATCAAGTTACTATCGCCTAAAGGTCGCTTCTTTGGATTACATTTGAGGTGCCCTTGAGTGACATGACCGTAGAAATAGCATTCGTGCTAAAGGGGATATGGCTCGGTATAGGCAATTAATTTTATTGCATTTTGAATAGGCTATACACGTTTTATGTCTGGGAAATAATTCCTGGTATATGTTGCAAGAGAGATGAACCGAAGGAAGAATGGCAACAATATCTGATTAATCATCATCTTATTGATACTTTGTTTGTTGCTGTCGGTGTAATCGAACATAGGGTCTTTGTGTTCCATTAGGCCCGGATTTTTTATATTCATTAATATTGTTGGCACTTAAGATAGCGCTACCTAGGAGTCTGTCGGACTTAAGTGATCGTAGCGAGCAAAGTGGGAAAGCGAGGACAGATTGGCCGGATTTTGAGGCGCATAGTCATTCTATGCAACGAAAAATCAGGGTAATATGAACCGCTTGTCCCATTTGCGCAG
>JAUXRH010000153.1 GCA_030682075.1 Nitrosomonas sp. | reverse complement strand
ACGCTGGAACCAAATCCAGAATATCGCTACTATCAGCATGGTCGCCATGCCCAGCTTGTAGTACTTTGAGTCATACCACAATGACATGTCATAGCTTTGGCCTGCGCTTGCAGCGCTGCTTGTTCCCATTGTTGCTGCCATTTTAGTTACCTCCGATATCCAAGTTAGTTGAAAATTATGATAAGTATTCAGACCTCAAATTAAGAATAATTTGATTAGCCATACTACATAAGATTTTTTTTTATGAAAAAAGTTCTTATTAATTGAAAAATTGATCGTCCAATTTACTGAATAATCGACCATCATACTTTGTGACTATGAACTTGCGATTCCCCATGGTCTTGCCACGGGGATCTGATGTGTCAACACTTTTCCGGACACAAAGTTAAGCAGCATTTTGCTGCAACTCGAAGTCAACGGGCGATATATATCCATTAGCTGAATGAAATCGCTGTCGATTGTAAAACACTTCGATATATTCAAACACAGCCTGTTCAGCTTCTTCCCGAGAATGAAACGTTTGATGATGAATCAATTCGGTTTTTAAGGTATGGAAGAAGCTTTCCGACACGGCATTGTCCCAGCAATTACCCTTCCGGCTCATGCTTTGCTGAATGCCATGCTGCTTTAGGGCACCTCTAAAAATTCAGAGCTCTAAACAAGACCAGGCGCGAATAAAAAATGTTGACGCAGCATATGAGGGATAGGTAAGGAAACATTTTTTTGTGAGCAACGAAGTATGGTGACGAAACGGGGTAAGCAGGCAAGCCGCAAAGCGGCTGCTCGCAAATATGGATTTTTAGAGGTGCCCTTCATAGAGCTGTTCGTCAGTGCGCACTGCCTTTATGTTATCAACCGGTCGACTGTATTTACTGATCCAGGTATGCAAGGTGTTTTTATTCACGCCAATATCCCCGGCAGTCTGGGCTACCGGTTTATCCGATTCAGTGGCCAACTTTACCGATGACTCCCTAAATTCAGCTGTATAGACTTTGGGTTTTTCTTGGTTCATTTAGATACTCAAGTTTCGGAGTTCAAAATTGAATGGAATCTCACTAATCTTCATTATCCAAGGCTTCCTGTTTCCTGCTTAATGCTTAGTAGGCCATCATGAATAAGTGCACGAAACAGAAACCAAAGCTGTTTTGCGAAACTCAAATTCATCAAACCATCAACTAACTGATTTCTCACGGCACTCACTTGCAGCCCTATGCTTTTTTGTTTTTC
>JAUXRH010000152.1 GCA_030682075.1 Nitrosomonas sp. | reverse complement strand
CGAATAAAAAATATTGACGCAGCATATGATGGATAGGTAAGGAAATATTTTTTGTGAGCAACGAAGTATGGTGACGAAACGGGGTAAGCAGGCAAGCCGCAAAGCGGCTGCTCGCAAATATGGATTTTTAGAGGTGCCCTTAGGTTTGGCGCAAGGTTTCACCCCACCAGGAGTTCTAATCTTTCCGCACAACCCGTAATAGCCCGCACGGCCAGATGGTAAGTTGTTAATTTTCAACAAACTGATTGATCGGTCCGCGCTTGCGGACTGCGGACTTTCAATACCCCGGCAATCTGGCTTGTAAGCGTCGTCGCTGGTGCCGTCGTGTTGCGAAATGTCGGCACTTGGCCAGATCTACCGACGAAACGGAACATCTTTTAGCCAGCACCGACCGGCGCCGCGACCGTTTTGGTCGATGTCGCCAAGCATGACTCCTCGTAGGCCTTGATGTCGATCTGGCGGTAGATCACCCGGCCACAGAGCTTCAGGAACTTGGGCTCGAGGCCCTCGCTGCGCCAGCGCTCCAGGGTGGCCTTGCTGAGATGCCAGCGAGCGGCCAGTTGCTTTTGATTGAGGTGAACGACGTCCATCTTGGTCTCCTTGCGAATGAGTTGGCAGGAGTCGATGAAGGCGCTGCTCCGCCCACGAGCCAAGCGATATCGCTGCGCCAATCTATTCGCCGCAGCATACCTGGGGGCATTCCCGACCGGTATTATTTTGTTGCCGATATGTGGCTCATGGGTAAAAATTTACCGATCGGGAGCATCGTTATCGGAAAACGGCACCCATGATTCGCATCACCACGACACAAACCCTTGGGCACGCCTTACGGGCAGCTCGCAAACAGCTCGGCCTCACCCCGGCGCAGTTGGCTTTGGCCGCTGGCGCGGGACTGCGATTCATCGTCGAGCTGGAAGCGGGCAAGCCCACGCTTCGGCGCGAGCATGTGCTGCGGGTCGTCGACGCCCTTGGCAGCGACCTCAACCTGAGCGAATTTCCATCAAGCTCGGGGAAGTCCGACCATCAACCCACTGCATCAGGTGCCGGCCTGGAACTCCATTCCAACGAGGCTCGGCTTCAAGCGCTGGACGAGCTGGTTGCCCAGGCCCAGGAGCTCAAGATGGGGTACGAGTAGCCATCTGCCGTGTGGCACATGGCTGTGCCGTGGCGCAGATCGCCAAAAACTGCGCCACATTTGCGGTCAAAACTGGCGCAGTTAAAAAAACTGCGCCATAATTGCGCCATAGGCATATCAAACGGCGCCAACACTGCAATGTCATCCACCACTGACTTACTGAACAGCATCCGGGCATCCGAGAACGGATTGACGCTGGCTGAACTCCTGATCGGGCACCCTGACATTGCCAGGCGAACGGCACAGCGCCTGATCGCGAAGCTGATTGAGAGCGGCCAAGTCACCGCGCTGGGTGAAGGCAGAGCCCGCCGCTATTTTGGTGCAGGCACCCAAACTGGCACCGACGCACTGGCCGCCAGAGCCGATAGCTTTCCCGCCTTTATTCCCTTGTCTGTCGACAGTCAGGACATCCTTGCCTATATCGACCAGCCTCTGGAAGCGCGCAAGCCGGTGGGCTACCAGCGTGATTTTCTGGACGCCTACCGCTCCAATGAGACCTGGTATTTGTCAGAGTCTCTGCGCCGCCAATTGCACAAGATGGGCAGAACCGCTGACGTTGATGAACCTGCGGGTACTTACAGCCGCGCCATTCTGAACCGGTTGCTGATCGACCTGTCATGGGCGTCGAGCCACCTGGAAGGCAATACCTACTCCCGGCTCGACACGCGTGAACTCATTGAGCACGGCAAGGCCGCACGGGGCAAGGCCGCCATCGAAACACAGATGATTCTGAACCATAAGACGGCGATCGAACTGCTGGTCGAAAACATCGACAGTGCTGAGTTCAACCACTGTACCTTGATGAACTTGCACAGCGCCCTGGCAGAAAACTTGCTGCCCAATCCAGCAGATGAGGGGCGAATTCGTCAGCACGCCGTCGATATCGGAAAAAGCATCTATCGCCCACTGTCCACACCACAGCAGATCGAAGACGCGCTGGATGCACTGCTCAAAAAGGCCAATCAGATTCGTGACCCGTTCGAGCAGTCCTTCTTCATGATGGTGCACTTGCCCTACCTGCAGCCCTTTGCCGACATCAATAAGCGCGCATCCCGACTGGCCGCGAATCTGCCGCTGTTCCGCGCCAATCTGTGTCCGCTGACATTTCTGGACGTACCGGAGCAGGCCTACAGCCGCGCCACGCTCGGCGTGTACGAAATGACCCGAGTGGAACTGCTGCGCGACCTTTACATCTGGGCCTACGAACGCTCGACGCAGGAATATCTGGCCATCAAGCAAGACCTGGCGGAGCCCGACCCCCTTCGCTTAGCCTGGCGTGACTTCATCAAACAGACCATCCGCGAGGTCATCACGCATCCGGAACTTGACCCTCTCTCCAGCATTCAACAATCCGTGGCAGAGCGTGTTCCAGAGCAAGAGCAGCCAGCCGTGCAGGCACTGATCGTCGAAGAGCTCCGGCGGCTGCACGAGGGTGTGCTGGCGCGCTATAGTTTACGACCGTCTGAGTACGCAGCGTGGAAGGCGCTGTATGGGCATTGACGAACGCGGGTTCGATTCCGCGTTTGGGAATTGAACTGGCATCGGATAGCAGACGAGTTTGATGCCCATTTCCGGCGACCAGCCTGCCCAGAAAACCTGCTTGAAAGTCTACAGGGCACCTCTAAAAATCCATATTTGCGAGCAGCCGCTTTGCGGCTTGCCTGCTTACCCCGTTTCGTCAACAATGCTTCGTTGCTCACAAAAAATGTTTCCTTACCTATCCATCATATGCTGCGTCAATATTTTTTATTCGCGCCTGGTCTTGTTTAGAACGCTGAATTTTTAGAGGTGCGCTACAATCTGGTTGGCTTTTCGATTGAGTTCGCAATGGTTCGCAGCAGCCCGCCGCGCTTAGATTCCGTACTTTCAATAGTCGTTTGGTGCGGGGTGCTGCCCCATCACCAAGTTTCCCCCGCGCTCGCGGGGATAACCTATGTGACGAATATTCTGAAATCAGAGGCAACTTTCAGTGGAATACGCATTCCTGACGGCACTCGTCGTGGTGGTTCCAGGAACGAACCTGGACATGATGATTGCGAATGTCCCAGCGGCCTTGATCGGCGAAGCGCTTGCTCATCGACTCCATATGAAGGTAATGCGCTGGGTGACTGCGGCACTGTTTACGCTTCCTGGCGTATTGCCATTGCTTGCGCCGCCATAAGATGGCGTGATGGATCCACCAGATTCAGATACCGCCTGCTACTTCAGCAATCAACATTGCCAATATCGCGAACAGCAGTATGATGACCCATTTGAGATGGTGAGTGATATTGCGTAAGAATACTTTGGTTTCTTCGTCCATGTTGTCAATCTCCTGTTTTCTTCACTCAGCTAGTATAACTAAACCAGAGCAGGGTTTGATCAAATCAATAAGAGAACATGAAAATAAACCGGATTGGTTCAACAGAACATTTTGTCCGTGTAGTTTTATTGGATTCATTTTTTAGTTATTCATGACTCCTCCCGATCGGAGAGTATTCATGGACTAAAGACGCTGACAGCCAGGTAAGTGGTGTAGCCGATGAAGCAGGCAAGGAGTGCTGCACCTTCGAGCCGATTGATGCGCTCAGTCCCTCGGAATCCATAGCAGATAAAAAACAGCGAGACAGTGAGTGCCGCCATAACCAGAATGTCCCGGGTTAATACTTCCGGCTCCACGGACATGGGATGAATCGTGCCTGCGATGCCGACCACGGCCAGTGTATTGAAAAGATTTGAGCCAAGAACGTTACCCAGGGCAATGTCATGTTCACCTTTGCGCACTGCGATTAATGAAGATGCCAGCTCCGGCAGCGAAGTGCCCACGGCCACAATGGTCAAGCCGATAATCAGATCGCTCACGCCGAAGCTGCGGGCGATTTCTATCGCCCCCCAGACCAGGATGCGGGAGCTGACGATCAACAGGATCAGTCCGATCACAAGCCAGAAGACTGCCCGGCCAATCGGCATGGCGCGTTCTGCGAGCTCGTGCTCAATTTCGACCCCCAGCGCATCCGATTTTGTACGCAGGCCTTGCCAGATGATCCAGGACATCAGGACGCCAAATACACCCAGCAGCACCAAAGAATCGATACGGGTAAGTTTACCATCCCACATCTGATAGGCAGCCAGCGCTGTGACGGCGGTGAGTATGGGCAATTCCTTGCGCAGCACCTGCGAATTTACGGTGATGGGACTGATCAAGGCTGTGAGTCCAAGAATCAGTGCGATATTCGTGATGTTCGAACCATACGCGTTGCCCAGTGCAATGCCAGGATTGCCCTGTGATGCCGCGAGCGCGGATACCACCATTTCAGGCGCGGAGGTGCCGAAGCCTACGATGACCATGCCGATCAGTAGCGGTGGCATGCCAAAATAACGTGCAGTGGAAGCGGCGCCTTCCACAAACCGGTCGGCGCTCCATACAAGGAGAATCAGACCAAAAGCGATGGCGAAAAAAGCCAGTGTCATAACTTCCCATAAAAAAGAAACTTAGGGGCACCTCTAAAAATCCATATTTGCGAGCAGCCGCTTTGCGGCTTGCCTGCTTACCCCGTTTCGTCACAATACTTCGTTGCTCACAAAAATATTCCTTACATATCAATCATATGCTGCGTCAATATTTTTTGTTCGCGCCTGGTCTTGTTTAGAACTCTGAATTTTTAGAGGTGCCCTTAGTTCAAACTATTGGTCACCCGCTGCGTTTGTGCAGCGTTACGATGCAAATCTGCTCGCGATTTAACCGTGCGTACTTTTGCGTTCAGGCTGTCCTGCGTGTATCTTGTCCTGTAACAAGGGTTTTAGAACTTTTTCCAGTTTTTTCTGGTGGACACGGCCTAAGAAGGTATTAACAATTTCACCCTCCCGGTTGATGACAAGGGTGTAGGGCAAAGCGGATTGAGTATTTCCCGCCGCTTCTGCAAGTACCATTGCCCCCGAGCCGCCAATCAATACCGGGTAATTAATGCTAAATTCTTTGCTATAGGCAATGACCTTTTCTTCCTGATCAATCGCAATTCCAATGAAGCGTAATCCTTGATCATGATATTTCTCTTGCAGTTCAATAAATTCGGGAATTTCCTCGCGGCAAGGCGCACACCAGGTTGCCCAGAAATTGATAACCAATACATTGCCCTTCCATTGTGAAATTGCCTGATTTTCACCCTGAATATCAGGCAATGTGGCCGCGAAAATTGCATTCGCGCCTTTTTTGCTTAATTCAATTGGAAGGGATTGATGGCTATCCATTAGCTGCCCGCGTAGTAAAGCACCGGCTGCCAACGCAAATAATGCCGCACCAAAAAATAACAATCCCTGTTTCAACTTTGACATCTGAAATTCCTTAATTTTACGAGATAGGCAGGCATAATCGCCAGCTGGAGTGACGAATGCGACACTAAATTAAATCAGTATGGCATTAAGAATCGTCAGGAAGTCATCTTTATTTTGGTAGCCGATAATTCGGATATCGGGTATTTCCTGTCCCTGACGGTCGATGAATAAAATACCGGGTGGGCCAAACAGGCTAAAGCGTCGAAGTAGTGCGGCATCATCAGGCGTTCCTGCGGTAACGTCAATTTGCAGCAACACCACATCTTTCAATCGTGTCTGTATTCTGGAATCCGTAAAGGTGAAACGCTCCATCTCTTTGCAGGAAATGCACCAGTCAGCGTAAAAATCCACCATGACGTATTTATCTTTGGATTGACGGATTTTCTCATCAAGTTCGGCAATAGATTTGATGGGCTGGAAGGGTAAATGACCCCCTTGGCTCGCCAACGCGGTATTCGTATAACCGCTGACCATATTGATTTTTGATAGGGGTTGCAGAATGTCACGGCTGCCTGACAACACACCAATCAAAAGCGCAACGCCGGTCAGCAGCGCAATGACACCAACACCTTTAAGGAATCGTTTCAGACCAGACGCTCCTGCGGGTAATGGGTCGATGGCATGCAGATAAATAGCCGAGATAATTAACAGCGCGGCCCACAACAACATATGCACGATCTCGGAAATGACGGGCGATATCAGCCAGATGGCGACAGCCAGCAGCAGTACCCCAAAAAACTGCTTGATCGATTCCATCCATGCGCCTGCTTTGGGAAGCAGTGCGCCTGCAGATGCGCCCAATAGCAGCAACGGCACGCCCATACCCAATGCCATGACAAAGAGTGCGGAGCCACCCAGTACAACGTCCCGCGTTTGACTGATATAAAGGAGTGCACCCGCAAGCGGCGCTGCAACACAAGGCCCAACAATCAATGCGGATAGCGCGCCCATGCCAAAAACACCAGTTAAATGCCCGCCTTTTAAATGCCCGGCTTCTGCACAAAGTTTATTCTGCAGTGAGCCAGGTACTTGCAATTCATAAAAGCCAAACATGGAAAAAGCCAGTAATACAAATACAAATGCAAAGGTGCCTAATACCCATGCATTTTGTAGCGCAGCAGATAACATGGCGCCAGAAAGCCCGGCGGCAACACCGGCCACCGCATAAGTGATGGACATACCCAGCACATAAGCCAGCGCTAAAATAAAGCCACGCCTTTTAGTCAGGTGTTGTCCCCCGTTTGCGATGATTCCAGTGAGAATCGGAAACATCGGGAACACGCAAGGCGTAAAGGAAAGCAGTAAGCCGATGCCAAAAAATCCGGTCAAAATCAGCCAGAAATTACCGGTTTCAAACATTCGGTCTATTTTATATGATTCGGTTTCAATGGCGGGCATGCTGGGACGAATCTGGAATAATTCTTCCATAGTATCCGGTATGGCAGCTGTGGCATGGTCACTGACCGCTTCGGCAACCATTCCAATAATCGCTTTCATTGCTGGCGGCAGCGTTAAATTAATGTCCTTATTGATTGGTGCATAACATACCCCAATTGGCTCATTGCAGCCTTGGTAAGTCGTGGCAAGGATCAGCGGCAGGTCGGTGTCGGATACTTCACGCTTTAACGAAATGATGGCCTGAAATGGTTGGTAATAAACCTCTGTTTCACCAAAAGTCAGGTCATCTTTCATCTTTCCCGGCGGCAGGGCGATTCTTTCGATGAAAGTTTCAGTATCTTTGGGTTCAAAAGCGATTTTGTCTCGATAAAGATAATAATCTTTTGCCGGCACGAAATTCGCAATCAACGTATGCGCATCGCGCACTTCAATCGACAGCTTGAATGCTTCGTCTGGGGGCAGAAGTGCTTGTTGATTCTGTTGGCCGAGATTAATGCCCAGTGTCTGCAATTTAGAAAACAGGTTGAAAGGCCCACTTTCTTGTGCGGATACATTGGCGCTGGCAAAGCAAAATAAAAGTAACAAAGATTGAATTAAACGCATGAGTCGCTCAGTTTTGTTTGTTTTTCTGTGAGAAATTACGGTATTGTTTCGTCGGCAATCCATTGCAAATAAGCAGGTAGTCCACCGTTAACAGGGACAATAATCACTTCAGGTAGTTCATCAGGGTGCATCATCTTTATTAATTGTTCTACCTGGGCATAGTGCTGTTGCTGGGTTTTAATTAAAACCGGTACCTCACAGGCAGATTCAGTTTTTACCCTGCCAGCGATAGATCGAGGTACACTCTCCCAGTACATTGACACACGCGGCCAAATGTTCATCGATTAATTTCTGTGCAAGCGTAAGGGCGCCCTTTTTATCAGGAAAATTAGTAATAATAAGGATAGGTTCCATCGCTGTTAATTATAAGACTTTCGTTGTCATAATAAAATTGTTTACTTGAGGAGTCCACGATTAATTCATGATCCGATATCTGATCTCATCACTCCCCCGGTTCAGGATGAATCGGTGATTCCCATCAGTCAAACCTGATGTGCTTAACTGCTAAATGGTTAATTAAATTTGTACTTCGCACAAGTTATTGTGGAGAGTTCATGTTGACTAATTTGTGCCCAATTAAAGAGGTAATATCGTAATGAAAAGATTATTCTGGCTGTTGCAAATTCTTTCTATCGCCTTTCCGGTTATAATTTTTTTTGCTTATGTTGTTATGGCAGAAGGCGATCAATTTACATCTGAACACTACATGATGACCGGGTTAAGTGCGGTTCCTTTTGTTATTGTTCAATTACTCAAATTTCTTATGTCAGGGGTAGATGCCGAATGAGGATAATTGGGTATTGTAGCTATGAAATTCTGCTAAGGTGTCTTTATATTGTTCGATTTAGCCATTTTGTAATTTTTTATTTCAGGTGCCTGGATCAACCTTTGCTGATAGTCAGGAAATAGCTAATGCTATTAATCAAGGAAGAAAAGATAGCGCGTACTAACAGAGATAGTCGATATCAATGAAGGAGGAAGAAATTGAACAAATCCGGCAGAAACTGCTGGCGCTGAGATCAGCGCTGCAGGAATTAGAGAAAACATTCAAGGAAACCAGTAAGCCAGTAGCGTTGGATCAGGCGAGAGTTGGACGACTTTCGCGTATGGATGCGATGCAGGCACATGAAATGGCACTGGAGGCTTCCAGGCAACGTCAGCATCAACTCACCAGAATCGAAGGTGCCATGCGTCGTATAGAAACAGACGAGTATGGCTGTTGCTTTGCATGTGGCGAAGAAATAGACGTTCGCCGACTTTTTGTCGACCCGGCAAATACGCGCTGCATCGCTTGTGCCGAGAAATAAATTGATCGTTCGTTACTACTCCGCTTATCCCATTTGCGTAGTAGATCAACCTTAAGTCCGACGGACTCCTAGGGTTAATTTGAAAAAATAGACCAATCGCAAAAACTATGGATTTACTGACTCAGGGTTTATTGGGCGCCGCGATGGCGCAATCTGGCGCCAAACAACAAGAAACACGTCTGGCAACGGGCGTTGGCTTTTTTGCGGGCATTATTGCGGATGCCGATATTTTGATTCAATCATCGAATGATCCGCTATTAAATATTGAGTTTCACCGTCATTTCACTCATTCCCTATTTTTTGTGCCGTTGGGTGCCTTGATTGCAGCACTGCTGCTTTGGCCATTTTTACGTAAGCGTTTATCTTTCGCGCGGCTTTATCTTTTTGCTTTGCTGGGTTACTGTTTGAGTGGTGTGCTGGATGCTTTCACCAGCTATGGCACGCATTTATTGTGGCCGCTGAGTGATGCCCGCGTGGCATTTAATACAATTTCCGTACTTGATCCGGCCTTTACCCTCATCTTATTGGTTGCGGTAATCTATGCATTCAAGAAACACACAAAGACCGCAGCGCGCATCGGTCTATTACTGGCCAGCCTTTATATGTCATTGGGTTGGGTACAGTTACAACGTGCGGTGACGGTTGCTGAAGCATTAGCCGCTGAAAGAGGGCATGTGATTGAGCATCTGCTGGTCAAACCGACATTGGCCAATCTGGTGCTATGGCGATCCATTTATCAAGTTGATGGCAGATTATATGTAGATGCGATAAGAGTTGGCGTGTTTTCTGAGTCCCGTGTGTACGAGGGAGATTCCATTGAAAAATTTATGTTGGAGCGGGATATGAGCGATTTGCCTGCAACATCAGTTCTGGCCACGGATATTGTTCGTTTTACGAATTTCTCAGCAGGGCTGGTTGCCATTCGACCCGAACAGCCTGATGTGTTAATTGATATTCGATATTCAAATTTACCTACTACCCTTACGCCCTTATGGGCGATTGAAATGAATTTGGAAAAACCTGACCAACATGCGAAATTTACGTTATATCGAGATTCATCCGGGGACATTCGGGAAAAATTCTTAATATTGTTAATGGGCGGTCATATTATGGATTGAAATAGCCAGTTCGGCTATTTCAGTCCCGCAATCCACTTTGAATACAGGTGGGCAGCAATTGCGTTTAATTGTGTAACCCGTTCAGGTAAATTCGTTTTAATCTCCGCGATGGATTGAACCGAGGGTTCATTGAGGCTGGCGATTTCTTCGGCACTGACGGCACACCAGTCTTTCACCATTCTTTCGGTCATTTCCACGTGGCATTGCATACCCAGATGAATTCCCATTGCAAATGCCTGATTCTCACAATAACGGCTGGAAATCAGTCGGATTGCGCCTTCAGGAAGAGTGAAGGTTTCACCATGCCAGTGAAATGACTCAAACCTCGATATATTATTAAACCATGCACGCGCAACCGGGTTGTCTGCGACATTGACCTCACTCCAGCCCATTTCTTTGACCGGGCTGCCGCTTATCGTCCCCCCCAGGGCTTTTGACAGCAATTGCCCACCCAGACAATGACCCATGACCGGAATGTCGTTGGCGACTGCTTGCCGGATCAAGGTCAGTACGGCGGGTATCCATGGCAGATCATCATTGACACTCATGGGGCCGCCCATAAATACCAGTCCACTGAACGGATCAACCTGGGTTGGTGGCGCCTCACCAGCGTCTATTTTTATAAGTTGCCATGGAATATGATTGTTATCGAGAAATGTGGCAAAATAGCCCGGTCCCTCGATGGGTAAATGTCTGAAAATTGCAACTGGCTTCATGAAAATGCCTACCCTCATTTATTTGAATAATCGGGTCTGCAATTGTAACTGGTTTTGCTCGATGCTTTCCCTGATCACACATCGCGTTATGTCGCTACAAAATAAATATTAATTTCCACCCAATGAACCGCCGATTTATTCTGAACCAAATGGATTATGAGCTAAAATCGTTCATCGCAGGATTTGCAATGAACAATAAAGAGAGGGAAAGCATTATCCTGGAAACCTCAGTTGGACGAGACGGAGTGTGCGGGTTTTGGGGCGCAGGGCAAGGCGCAACGACGCGGAATGGGTTATTCCATTCCAAGGAATTGTAACGCCGCCATGCGCCTCAAAAATCGCGCAATCCACCCCGTAGCGTGCTCACCCATCAGGTGAAACAGTAAAATAATATAGAGTTTATTGTAATCATGCTGTTAGATATCCGTTGGAGCGGTCAACTGAGGTTTTCAGGATTATCCATCAAACATTGGTGGGTGAGTTACTCGGCGACTCCTCAACTTCACC
Source organism: Nitrosomonas sp. (assembly GCA_030682075.1). Lineage (GTDB taxonomy): Bacteria > Pseudomonadota > Gammaproteobacteria > Burkholderiales > Nitrosomonadaceae > Nitrosomonas. The sequence continues at coordinate 5,255 of JAUXRH010000152.1, read as the reverse complement.
CCTAAGAAAGATTTTTGTTCCATTCTTTTTAGACGCAATCATTAAATGGCAGTAAAAAAACATACATTTTTAGATTTGGTACGTATTGAGCAATTGCGCAATATCGAAGCAGGTAAAGGTGAAGATCTCTCGTATGCCAGTATCGCAAACATGGATCGGCGTGCCAATAATGATTTTGACTATTCGACTTTTATACAGCGGCTTAAAATTCGTGCGCGACATCTGATTCAAGATAATGTCCTCATTCATGCGTTATTACATCCACAAAAACAATTTCTACGTGCCAGCCGGATTTCTTTAGTAATCGCCGCAATCCTGGGCATACTCGCCGCAGGTAACGCAGTCGGCGAATCGGACTCGCTCAACATTTATTGGTTGCTGGTGGTACTGCTGGGATTTAATCTGCTATCCATTCTTTTATGGATAATCGGGATAACGCTCAATATGCAGGGCTTGAGCGCAGGCGTTGCGGCACAGCTGGTTAGCTGGTTTCCCTATCGAAATAAAGAAAAAGATACCATTGAATCGCTGGCTTCACGCGCATGGTGGCAAAGCTGCTTAACCGGTCGTATTGGCAAGTGGCGAATCAGTGTGCTGACGCATAAATTCTGGCTGACTTATCTTGGTTCGGGTCTGGTCATATTGATATTGCTGATGATCGCAAGGCAATACAATTTTATTTGGGGAACAACACTGCTCTCTGAAAACAGTCTGCCGGAGTTTACGCAATTCCTGGCTAGACCGATGGCGTATCTGGGATTGATTACACCAGACATTAACCAGATTGCAGTAAGCCGGATTGGAATAGGTGCGCAAGATGCCGAAACACGAACGGCCTGGGCCAGTTTTCTGATCGGCGCAGTACTCCTTTATGGAATATTGCCACGTCTCGCACTGCTTGCAATTTCGACAGTGATGCAAAAATGGGCAGAAAGGAAATTTAAGTTGGATCTTTATCTGCCTTACTACATAGAATTACGCCAGCGATTGATGTCAGCCGACGTTCAAACGCGGGTGATTGATGCCGATCCGCATGAAGCCGTCAAGCCGTCAAATGTCACGCCGCCGCAGGTTAATCATACGATTCCCTTAAATGCGCAAACGATCGGTATTGAACTTGATCATCAGATTGTCTGGCCGGCGTCCGTTACCTGTCATGATAATGTTATCGACCAACAATCATTGGCTGACGCATTAAAAACCATTAAAAAAACTAATAATCCCCTGTTGATCGGCGTTGCCGCTCATCGTTTGCCCGATCGAGGCGTGCAGCGAATCATCAAGGAATTAATTGAAAATACCAATGGAGTTCCCTGGTTAATGCTTTTATATAAGCAGTCTGCAACCCCGGTAGAGAATGCGCGTAAACTTGCCTGGTTTCGATTAGCAGAAGCATGCGGTATTTCTGCTGAACATGTCATTACTCAATAGATGTGAGCATTGTGAGAGAAACATCATCCCCGGAAAATAATAAATTGCTTAATGTGGCGGTCGTAGGTCACACCAATACAGGTAAAACATCGCTCATCCGCACGATGTTGCGTAGTACGGAATTTGGTGTCATTGAAGATGCTGCGGGTACGACGCGTCATGTCGAACAGGCCACGATCGCGGCGGGTAATGACCCGATTTTAAATCTGCATGACACGCCGGGCCTGGAAGATTCAAATGCCCTGTTTATGCATTTGAAAAAAATCAGTAGCAAAGACCGGTCGCTTTCAGCAACTGGCGTGCTTGCGCGTTTTGTTTCCAACATCACGGCCGACGATCCTTTAGAGCAGGAAGCAAAAGTCATTCGTCAGGTACTACGAAGTGACGTACTGTTATACATCATTGATGTCCGTGAACCGATGCTGGAGAAATATCGCTATGAATTAGAAATACTCAGCAAGGCATCAAAACCGATTATCCCGGTGTTTAACTTTATTGTTGGACATACAGAAGAATTGGCGCAATGGCGTGAACAGCTGGCTGCGTTCAATATACACACGGCACTGGAATTTGATACCGTGGCTTTCACATTCGAGGCAGAAAAACGGCTTTATCAGAAAATACAGACGCTGGTTGATGCGCATTATAATAATCTGCAAAAGCTTATAAACTATCGCGCAAAAATCTGGGATGAACTTTGCCTGTCAGGTGCAAAGCGAGTTACTGAACTGATTGTCTCGGTTGCCTGTTATCGTGAAAGTAAAAATACTAAAAATGGCACGGTTGCCAGCTCGCTTGCGGAAGATAAATTACATGACTTTATTCGAAAAGCTGAGCAGCTTTGTCTTAAAGATTTGCTCGCTATTTATAACTTTTCAGAAAAAGATGTCGCGATTCAGAAAATACCCGTCACTAATGGCCAATGGCAACTGGATATTTTTGCGCCAGGTATACTCAAAGCTTATGGACTTGATGCCGGCAGCAGTGCGCTTAAAGGCGCAGCAGCAGGTGCTGGAATTGATTTAATGGTAGGGGGCTTAAGCCTTGGCGCAGCCAGTGCAATCGGTGCGATAGCGGGCGCCGGTTGGTCCACAGCCCGGCGCTACGGCAGAGAAATCAAAGCGGTGGTCGATGGAACGCAATGGCTTTGTGCAGATGAAAGCACCTTGCGCATACTCTACTTACGCCAGAAACAGTTGCTGGAGAAACTGATGCATCGCGGTCATGCCGCACTTCATGCTGTTGAAGTTAAGGTGCCCGATTCGGAAAGATTGCCAGACAAGTGGTCTGAAATCACAAGCGTTCTGCGGCAGAATCCTGCCTGGCATGAATCTTCGGTCTCTCGAAACAATAGTCAACAGTATCAATTGATTGAAACCAGGCTGGTCAGTTCTTTGCTGAATGAGGGTTGAGCCGCAGTTTGAGTTTAACAGTGCGACACAGTTTTACCCTGAATCTAAAATGGGCCGTTGGACTTAATTCCTTTTTTGTGAGGGATTAGACCGCAGTTTTTTCATCCTCTGGCGGCTGGGGCAGGTCCTCTTCCTGGGTCGGCGGCTGCTGTGCTTCAGTTTTCAGCTTCCGCTTTTCTTCCTTCTTCTGTTTTTTGGCGAGATCTCTCTGACGCTTAGCGTACTCATAGTTGGGCTTGGCCATTTGCAATTCTCTTCAGTTGGATTTAAGGTGAAAATGGAGTAAGGGCACGGTGACAACCGCCCAATATCGAACATGACACAGTCAACCGTAATCCGATATGTGGTAAAACTATTAACTACCTGAGGTGATGATGCCTTTGTAGGGCGATACAATCAAGACAAAAATCAAATAACGGCGGAAAGTGCCGAAATTCAACAGGCGATTCCCGGGCATTCCGGCAGACGCGCTATGGCCGTAAACCTTGCTATGCAATGTTTTAAATGAGAATAAAGCGATTATGCCGGAATTTCGGACTTGATCTTTTTTTCCTTTATTTTGTTTTCCCTGGTATCTACCTGCTGCATTGCGAGGGTCGGGATTAAAGTTTGTCATTCAAGCAATTTGCAGTGCCTTTAATATTGGCAGTTGTTTTTCGGCAAAAGTTTGTGCCAGTGCCGCCAGCTCAGCCAGATTCTCATCGGGAGTTTCCAGCGTCCTGCCTTCCTTGACGATCTTCTGATTTTGGGCAATTAGAATCTGCCAGATAAACTGAGCCCACTCGGTCGGCTGTGTTTTACCTTGGCTTATCGCCAGCAGGAACAGCTGCTGGAAGCGGCCGACAGTAACGCCGCCACCCGTAACCGGGCTGGACAGATAGCTGATGTCGCCGCTGCCGCGTGCTTTGCCGATGAGAAAGGTATTGAGCTTGTCGGTTTGCTCTTTGGCTCTGCTGGTAGTGGCGTCGTCTTGCACGGCTTGTAACGCACCACTGCCAGTCAGTACCATCGCTGCTTGTAACACTTGCGCGAAACTGATCCCCTGGGTTGCTAGTGCCTGCTCTACCTGTCCTAGCGTCCTGGGCTGATGGTCGGCCAAGAGGTCAAGGATCGGGTTATAGATGGTCTCCTGCAACATCGCTTCCCCCAGATTGCCAATTACCTTGAGAGATACATCGGTGCGCGGCTGTACCAAGACCACCCGCTGTACCCGTAGCGCTTCGGCCTGTTCCATCGCATTGAGCCGGCGTACGCCTTTTGTCCAATAGTCGCGTCGAAACTGTTGGTTGACCATGAAATCCAACACCGTTTCGCGGAACATCGCGTCCGGAATTTCCTTGAGCAAGGTTTGCTGCTCGGCGGTAAGGTTCACCGCAACGACGTGATCCAGATAATGCGCTGAGCAGGCGTAATTCAGCTTGGTCGGGGACAGCCATTCGGCCATGCGCACGAAAGGCATTGGCAGCCAGTCACGGTTGAAGTATTCGTGTGCCAGGTAATTGCGGTTTTGCTCTTTGATCTTTTTCAGCCGATCAGCCACTTGCGGGTTGGCGCGAGCGTAAGTAGGGTTAGTAGCCAACAGCTTCTCGGAGAACGCCAGTGCAGCATCAATGCGCGAGACAATACCTTGTCCTGGCGCGCCCATTGTCTCGGAATGTTCAGTGAGCAAATCCCGCATCGGCACCATGGCGGCCCATCCCGGCTGAGTGTTGTAGCTGAGATAGAGCACCCCGCCGACTTTCAGTTTACGGCGGACAAAGTCGACGATTACGGTACGGTTTGCGTCGGAAATCCAGCTCCATATTCCATGTAGGCCGATATAATCAAAATCGGGCAGGTCATTACGGTTGGCAAAGTCGGCAAAAGCCTCATCAAACAGCCGGGCATCCGCTCCAGATGCCTGGGCGACTTCCTGAGCAAAACCCGCCTGCGCTGGATTGAAGTCGGTCCCATGCCAGTGGGTCACAGAGGCTGCCGCGTGCAGGTTGACACTCATACCCTGACCAAAGCCTAATTCACATGCTGTGCCGAATTCGGGGCAGACCAGGCCTGCATTAAGAAAAGCAAGCTTCACACGCAACGGGTTGAGTTCGGTGTAATAACCGTAAGTGTAGCCAATGTCAGCGATGTAGCCGGCGGTCCAGTCACTCATTGCAATCTTCCTTATGTTCAAAATTTCTTCTAATTTAACCCGGCCCTCGTTCAGTTCACAGTAAAACGTGTCAATACGCTTTAAAAACAGGTCACGCCATTTGGACCCAGTTAACCTCCAGGAGTCTGTCGGACTTAAGTGATCGTAGCGAGCAAAGTAGGAAAGCGAGGACAGATTGGCCGGATTTTGAGGCGCATAGTCATTCTATGCAACGAAAAATCAGGGTAATATGAACCGCTTGTCCCATTTGCGCAGTAGAT
>JAUXRH010000278.1 GCA_030682075.1 Nitrosomonas sp. | reverse complement strand
CGGTTAAAACCGAGGTGTCGAATCTGATTCAAGCGTTGCTCGACGAAACGAAAAAACAGGCGAACGAGTTCAAACTGCTGGAAGCGAAAAACCAGGCATTGATGCTGGAACTGGCCCACTTACGTCGCATTCGTTACGGCGAGAAGAGCGAAGCGCTGTCGCAGGTACAATTCAGCCTGTTCGAAGAAGACTGGCAAACCGATGTGGCGGCGATCGAAGCGGAAATCGAGCAATTGCCGCTGCCTGCTCCACAGAAGCCTAAGCGTGCACGCGCTGGGCGCCAGCCGCTGCCGGATCATCTGCCGCGCATCGAACACCGCCATGAGCCGCAATCCTGTCAATGCAAACAGTGCGGCAGCGATTGGGTAAAAATCGGTGAAGACGTCAGCGAACAACTCGATGTCGAACCCGCGAAATTCTTCGTTCACCGCCACATTCGCCCGCAATACGTCTGCCGGTCGTGCGAAACCGTCACGGCCGAACCCGTGCCGCCCGCCGTGATCGACGGCGGTATGGCGGCGCCCGGCCTGCTTGCCTGGATTACAACCTGCAAATACCTCGATCACCTGCCGCTGTACCGCATTGCACAAATCGCCGCCCGGCAAGAGGTCACTTTATCGCTCTCCACCCTCGCGGAATGGGTCGGGCGCGTAGACGTGGCTGTTAGTGCTAAATAGAAATGTCCGCTTTTTTGCAGAATTAAAACGTCCGTTTTTTCAGCCTTGGAGCCGGGTCAAGGGCTGGCGTTAGCCTGACGAAGCAAACCCTTGAGGCGGTGCAAAGGCAATACGCTCCTGAATGGCTGTTGGCGCAGCACCTTAGCGCTTACAGCCATGAAGACATTATGCGAATGCTAAAAGAGGACATTTCTACTTGGGAGAAAGCGGACATTTTCATTTGGGGCTAACAATGGAAGAGGCTTAATCTTGACAAGTTACCCCCTCAAGGGCAAAATGCTCGGTCTTGCGCGTGGCGAATTAGCTCAGTGGTTAGAGCAGCGGAATCATAATCCGTTGGTCCCCAGTTCGAATCTGGGATTCGCTACCATCTATTTTTCTATCTTTTTCTGCGCGTTAAAAGGTCAGCAAAGCCATGAGAAAAATGCGGGTAATGCTGTTCATTTTGATGATCAGTCTGGCCAATGGTACTTTTGGTCAATTACTGCGGAGTTTTCCTATAGACAGCAAACTGGGCAAGCTTACGACGTTTGCATATCCAGAAGTTGTCATTGATGGTCAAGCCCTGCATTTAGGTGCGGGAGGGCAGATTCGGGACAAAAATAATTTCATTATTTTACCCGCGATGCTAAATGAGAAAGGTTCTGTCCGCTATCAGATGGACCCCATGGGCAATGTCCACCGTATTTGGTTTCTGACGCCGGAAGAAGCCGACTTAGCAAAGATAGAAGAAAAAGCCAAAAAAACATTAAATAAAAACAGGTAATCTACAAAAACCCGCCGTTACTATTTTTGCCTCATAACCTCTCTAGTAGATACCTTAAGCCTTTTGAAAGATCACAACACTTTAAAAAAAAGTAAATATCTGTGAGCAATAAGCTTTATATCAAAACCTTTGGCTGCCAGATGAACGAGTATGACTCGGACAAAATGGCGGATATACTTCAAGCAGCAGAAGGTATGGAGCAGACAGACAACCCGGCTGAAGCTGATTTAATTTTATTCAATACGTGCTCAGTGCGTGAAAAGGCGCAGGAAAAAGTATTTCATGATCTGGGACGCGTCAGACATCTAAAAAAAACCAATCCCAATCTGTTAATTGGCGTCGGTGGGTGTGTTGCCAGCCAGGAAGGAAAAGAAATCGTCAGGCGAGCACCTTTTGTTGATCTGGTATTTGGCCCACAAACACTACATCGGCTCCCACAACTCATCGCTGAACGAAAAGCAACAGGCCGATCACAAGTCGATATTTCTTTTCCAGAAATAGAAAAATTTGACCACCTTCCACTGGCACGCACCGAAGGAGTCACTGCTTATGTTTCTATCATGGAAGGATGCAGTAAATATTGCAGCTTTTGTGTTGTGCCCTATACCCGTGGTGAAGAAGTTTCACGACCACTTGGCGATATCTTAACGGAAATTGTAATTTTAACCGACCAAGGGGTTAAGGAAGTTAACCTGCTGGGTCAGAATGTAAATGCTTATCGCGGTGAAATGGATGATGGTGAAATTGCAGATTTTGCATTGCTGCTTGAGTATCTCCACGAATTACCCGGAATTGAACGTATTCGGTATACAACATCTCACCCCAGAGAATTTACCACGCGTCTGATTGAAGCATATGCCAATTTACCAAAACTGGTCAGCCACTTACACCTACCGGTTCAGTCGGGCTCCGACAGGATACTGGCCGCAATGAAGCGCGGCTACAGTGTCATTGAATATAAATCTATTATCCGTCGTCTTCGCGGCGTGCGTCCTGAGATCTCACTTTCATCTGACTTTATCATTGGATTTCCCGGTGAGACAGAAGCTGATTTTGAAGCCACAATGAAGCTGGTTGAGGATATGAATTTTGACCAATCATTTAGTTTTATTTATAGCCCACGCCCCGGCACACCTGCAGCTGATTTACCGGATAACACACCTCATGCCATCAAATTAGAACGATTGCATCGTCTACAAGCCAGAATCGGTGATCAGTCGCAGTCAATCAGCCAACAGATGCTTGGAACGATACAACGGGTTCTGATAGAAGGTATTTCCAAAAAAAATGAAAATGAATTTTATGGACGTACCGACAATAATCGGGTAGTCAATCTTACCGCCAGCTCAGATCTAATTGGTTGTTTTGTAAATGTTAAAATTACTGGTGCGCGCGTTCATTCCTTACGCGGCGAATTGGCTGATGCATAAAAATAAACCATTGTCTCTTGCAAAGTATCCTCACCATTGAGAGAATCAAAGCATCGCAACAGAATCATCACTCATTTGAAACCCAAACCGATCGAAATTTCTTTTTCTCCTGCCGATAATCAGCGCCTTGCCAATCTGTGCGGGATACTCGATGAAAACCTCAAGCAGATTGAAACAACACTGGATGTATCCATCGCTCGGCGTAGTGAAAACTTTAATTTACGCGGGAAATCTGATCAAACTCAACTTGCTGAGCGAGTACTGCGTAATTTATACCATCAGTCGCAACATCATCTGAGTATTGAACAAGTGCAATTGGGTTTGATCGAAGTCATGAATTCTCGGTCTACCTCCGATCCGGCAGCAAAAGATATTATTGCCACCGCCACACTGACAGCACCAACACTCATGACCCGCCGCAGCAATCTGTGTGGTCGAACACCGCGTCAAATTGAGTACTTACATCAAATTCAGAAAAATGACATTACCTTTGCCATTGGCCCGGCCGGGACTGGTAAAACCTATCTTGCCGTCGCCAGTGCAGTGGATGCACTGGAACGTGACCTTGTGTCCCGCATCATTCTGGTACGTCCGGCTGTTGAAGCGGGAGAACGCCTTGGCTTTCTTCCCGGTGATATGACGCAAAAGGTGGATCCCTATCTACGCCCCTTGTACGATGCACTTTATGATCTGATGGGATTTGACAAGACCAGTAAACAGTTCGACCGTAATGCCATCGAAATTGCACCCTTGGCTTTCATGCGCGGACGTACATTGAATCAATCATTCATTATTCTTGACGAAGCCCAGAACACCACGCCTGAGCAGATGAAAATGTTTTTAACACGCATTGGTTTTGGCTCCAAAGCGGTCATAACCGGTGACGTGACCCAGATTGATCTGCCAAAACATCAGAAAAGTGGTTTGGTGGAAAGCCGTCAGATTTTGAAAGATGTGCGCGGCCTTGCTTTTGCTCACTTTAAATCTGAAGATGTGGTTCGACACCCGCTGGTACAGCGAATTGTCAATGCATACGAGCTCCATGAAAAAAACAAACCAGAAGATATCTAGCCAGTGCAGAATGGAAACGAAATTCAAACTTGCGGTGCAATACGCAACAGATGCCGCCACCATTCCAACGCGGCAACAATTTCGTCGATGGGTCAGGTCCGCACTCAAGCAAGACGCAGAAATCACATTGCGCATTGTTGATGAACAGGAAGGCAGCGCGCTTAATCGCCAATTTCGTGGAAAGAAAACCGCCACCAATGTTTTGACTTTTGTTTACGACGAGACTCAGCCGCTGTCGGGTGATATCGTGTTGTGCGCAACCGTCATAGAAAAAGAAGCACAACAGCAACGCAAAGATCTGGTCGCTCATTATGCCCATCTAACCGTGCATGGCATCCTACATTTGCAAGGCTATGACCATGAAAATAATACCGATGCGGCGATCATGGAACAACTGGAGACAGAAATTGTAGCAAAGCTCGGCTATGGCGATCCTTACAGAGAATCTGGATAGCCTGGTTTTTTAAGCTGCCGCAATCGTGATCAATCACTTAAACTCTTTTTTTCTTATAGAGAATCTAAAATACACAATATGGATGACCCCTCACCTAAACCTGGTTGGCTTGAACGGCTGAGCACGCGGCTCCTTCGTGAACCTGAAGATCGCGAACAGTTAGTCGCATTACTCCATTCTGCCTTTGAACGGAATCTCCTCGACTCCGATGCATTGAGCATGATAGAAGGTGTTATGCAGGTATCGGAAATGCAAGCGCGCGACATTATGGTGCCGCGTTCTCAGATGGATGTCATCGATATCAGTGAAGCGCCCGAGAAATTTATTCCTTTCGTCATTGAAACGGCCCATTCACGATTTCCGGTTACTGAAGGTAGCAGGGATAATGTTATTGGTATCCTGTTGGCAAAAGATTTACTGCGGTACAACGCGGGAGAAGAAGGTTTCAATGTGCGTGAAATGTTGCGTCCCGCAGTATTTATACCTGAATCTAAACGACTCAATATTCTGCTCAAGGATTTTCGCAGCAATCGTAACCATATCGCCATCGTAGTCAATGAATATGGGGATGTTGCAGGCTTAATTACCATTGAGGACGTGCTGGAACAAATTGTCGGGGAAATTGAGGACGAATACGATTTTGATGAGGATGAAGACAACATTGTGATGGAGTCTCATGATCACTATCGAGTGAAGGCGGTTACAGAAATCGATAATTTCAATGAAGTGCTGGGCGCCCACTTTGGCAAAGAAGACTATGACACCATTGGCGGATTAGTATTGAAAGAATTTGGCCGTTTACCCAAACACAATGAATTTGTCATTATCGACCACTTCAAATTTAGAGTACTACGCGCCGATAGCCGCAGGTTGCATATACTGCAGGTTGAGAAAATCGAACCCGATTCAGATTCATAATTACGCTCCTGACAGTAGCCTGTCTATACCTGGCACATGCCCAATATCACCACCCGCAGCTACTCACCCCAAGCTTTTGATAAACTGAATCAAAGTGGCTTGCCCACCGTACTGGCTCGTATCTATGCTGCTCGTGGGATTGAAAACCCAAGCCAACTCGAAGCAGAATTATCTTGCCTGATCCCATTTGATCAGTTCAAAAGTATTACTTTGATGGCCGGATTACTCGCAGATGCCATTGCTGCAAAAAAACGACTGTTAATTGTGGCTGATTATGATTCCGATGGGGCGACCGCATGCGCCGTTGGTATCCGCATACTGCGAAAATTTGGCGCAATCGTGGATTATCTGGTACCTAATCGCTTCGAATATGGTTATGGTTTGACGCCAGAAATCGTCAGGCTCGCTTACGCCACCAAACAACCCGACATCCTGATTACGGTAGATAACGGGATCGCCAGTGTTGACGGGGTTCAGGAAGCCAACCAACTGGGCATGCAAGTGTTTGTTACCGATCATCATCTACCCGGTGATAAGCTGCCGGATGCCACGGCAATCGTCAATCCAAATCAACCCGGTTGTGACTTCCCCAGTAAAAATATCGCGGGCGTTGGCGTCATTTTTTATCTGATGCTGGCACTCCGTGCAGAACTTCGTCAACGGGGCGCATTCCAATCGCCTGCGAAAGAACCTAATCTTGCCAGTTTTCTGGATCTGGTCGCACTGGGCACCGTTGCCGATGTCGTAAAACTGGATGACAATAATCGTATCCTGGTACAGCAAGGTTTACAACGCATCCATAAAGGGCGAGGCTGTGCGGGTATAAACGCCTTGCTGCAAGTAGCACGACGGGATGGCCGACTCATATCAACCTACGAGCTGGGTTTTATCGTGGGGCCGCGATTGAATGCGGCTGGACGGCTTGATGATATGGCCCTGGGTATAGAGTGTCTGATCACAGATGATGAAACTCAAGCCACTCAAATGGCGCTTCTACTGGATCAACTAAACCGTGAACGTCGTGAAATTGAAACCGATATGCAAGATAATGCCCTGCTAATGCTGGAAGCTATCTTCAAATTACAAGCTTCAAATGCTGAGACTCAAGCTTCATACAGTGTCTGCCTGTTTGACCAGAGCTGGCATCAAGGCGTCATTGGCATACTGGCATCCCGGATCAAAGACAAATTTCATCGGCCGGTCATTACCTTTGCCCCTGGCAATGGAGATGAAATAAAGGGCTCGGGCCGCTCAATCGCTGGATTCCATTTGCGTGATGCACTGGATCTCGTATCCAAACAACACCCCGGGTTGATCCTCAAGTTTGGTGGCCATGCAGCAGCGGCAGGGCTTACCATCAATCCCGCTAATTTTGAGAAGTTTTGTGACGCTTTTGAGCAGGCTGCACAAAGGCTACTCACACCCGCAGATTTGACGCGCGTCATTGAAACAGATGGCAGCCTGGATGAATCCGAGATGAGCCTTGAATTGGCGCAATGCCTCGCGGACAAAGTATGGGGGCAAGGCTTTCCCCAGCCAACATTTAACGCTTCGTTCCATGTGGAGAACCAACGTATTGTCGGTGAGAAACACCTGAAATTAAAGTTAAGAAAAACCGAATCGGATAACAAAGACCAGAAATTAAAAAAAACAGGCGGCCTTTATGATGCCATTCTGTTTTTTCACAACGATCCGCTACCTGAAATGATTAACGCTGTTTATCGATTACAGGTTAATGAGTACAACGGCAATACGACATTACAATTACTCCTCGAGCATTGGACAGAACCCTAAGATAATGGATATCGAATTCCTGCAAGGTGGAAAACTTGAAAATCTGCCGCATTTTGCTACCAGCCTCGCCATCGGCCTATTAATCGGCCTTGAGCGTGAGCGTAGCCCATCAGCCCGAGCGGGGTTACGAACATTTGCTCTGGTTGCATTATTTGGCACACTTGCCGCGAAACTATCGGAAAAAACCGATAGCCCATGGCTGTTACTGGGTGGATTACTGATCGTTGGCTTCATGACCATTGCTGCCTACTCCCGGACAAAGGACGAAACCGCTGATCCAGGAACAACCACCGTGGCTGCCATTATTGTGTGCTATAGCCTGGGTGCCATCGTCTGGTATGGAGAATCCATGCTGGCCATCATGCTGGCCATTATCACCACTATACTCCTGTACTTTAAAGCAGAGCTGCACGGCATCACCCAAAATCTGGATCGACGTGACCTGATTTCTATTCTTCAGTTTGCAGTACTTACTTTCATCATCCTGCCCATACTGCCAGATAAGAGTTTTGGTCCCTATAACACCTTCAATCCCTATCAGATCTGGCTCATGGTGGTTCTAATCTCTGGCGTCAGCTTGGCCGGCTATGTTGCTTTACGCCTGGTTGGAAAACGCTATGGTGCTGTGCTCCTGGGTTCACTCGGTGGTTTGGTATCAAGTACCGCGACAACTTTAGTTTATGCTCGACATAGCAAATATAACCCAGGTTTTGCCCAACTTGCCGTCGTCGTTATCCTGATTGCCAACTTGATTGTACTGGTCAGGATTACAATTGTCAGCGCTGTCGTTTCTCCCTCGATATTGCCGCAACTTTTACCCATTCTCGGCGGTGGCCTGCTATTCGGGCTAGGCACCACAGTTTATTGGTGGCAGAGACTCAACCAGCAAACTGAAATTCCGATGCCGGAAATCAGCAACCCAACGGAGATTCGCACGGCTGCCAGCTTTGGTCTGCTCTACGCCGTGGTACTGTTTTTTGCTGCCTGGTTGTCAGATATTGCGGGCAACAGCGGCCTTTATGCGGTTGCTTTGATATCTGGCATGACGGATGTAGACGCCATTACACTGACCAGCTTGCATTTATTCGAACAAGGTAAATTAGAGTCGATCGAAACCGTGACAACGATTACTTTGGGAATACTTTCCAATATGGGTTTTAAGCTGGGTTTAATCTTCTTTCTTGGGGGCTCGCTGCTGGCAAAACAATGCGCGCTGGGAATGTTGGCAACAGGTGGCGGGATAGGATTGGCATTACTGCTGTTTGTGTAAACCGTAAGGAGCTGTCGTGACCGCCCAATGACAGTTGATTATTATGCCGCGTTAACTTCCACACGCATAATTTGTCCTGAAAACTATCATATAATAGTTGGCTTTTATAGCCTTGTTCGATCACGACTTCCTAATGATTTCTCGGCGCTTCATGCCCAATATTCTACAAAATGCAATCTGAGTTTAAGCGCCCTCCACCGGGCACTATTTCACGTTATGCTGATTTTGATGGCTCCAGCGATGCCCTGGTGCTTGCGCAAATCGCACAGCAAGCAAGACCTGTCACCATCCTTACCGCCAACGCACTCGATGCACAAAGACTGCTGGAAGAAATTCCCTTCTTTGCGCCTGAGTTAAAAACGCATTTGTTGCCGGATTGGGAGACACTGCCTTACGATACTTTCTCACCCCACTACGATCTGGTTTCTGAACGACTGGCAACGCTTTATCAAGTGTTAAATAACAGTTGCGATGTATTAATCGTTCCAGTGACGACTGCGCTATACCGTATGCTCCCATGCGAATATCTCGCAGCCCATACCTTTTTTATTAAAAAAGGCGATCTGCTTGATCTACAGGGTTTCCGTGATCAGATGACATTGGCAGGCTATTCCCATGTCACACAGGTGCTTTCACCCGGAGAATACAGTATTCGAGGCGGATTGATCGATTTGTTTCCAATGGGTAATCCATTGCCCTATCGCATTGATTTACTCGACATTGAAATAGACACCATCCGTACCTTTGACGTCGATACGCAGCGCAGCATTTTCCCGGTCAATGAAATACGATTGTTACCTGCGCGTGAATTTCCGCTTGATAACGATGGACGTACCTGTTTTCGTAGCAATTTCCGCGAGCAATTTGAAGGCGATCCATCTAAGAGCCGGATTTACAAGGAAGTGAGCAAAGGCGTTGCACCTCCAGGTGTTGAATATTATCTGCCTTTATTTTTTGATGAAACGGCAACTTTGTTTGACTTTCTGCCGCAAAACTCACTGTTGTGCTTACACCAGGATATTCGACCGGTATTGGATGATTTCTGGCGCGATACGCAATCACGCTATCAATTATTACGGGGTGACACGGAGCGGCCACCTTTGCCACCCAATGAATTATTTCTCACCAGCGATCTATTCTTTGGCAAGCTGAAACCTTATGCCCGCATAGAAATCCATTCCCGTCAGAAAAATTTAGAAACGGAAGCAAAGAAGATAACGGGTTTACTTCCCGCCATTCAAGTGAATCGCCAGGCCGCTAATCCGCTCGAAAAATTCTCTGCCTTTATTGATGAATTTTTATCAGCGAATGGGCGTGTGTTGTTATTGGCGGAAAGTATGGGGCGACGTGAATTAATTGGCGAATACTTGAATCGATACCAACTGTTCCCAGAAAGTTGTAAAGATTATGCGCAATTCCTGACCGACCCCCATCCCTTTATGCTGGGGGTTGCGCCCCTGCACCGTGGTTTTATTCTGCCCGACCAACCGATCGCTTTTGTTACCGAGAGTGAGCTTTATGCGACCCATCTGCACGGGCGACGCGAACGTGAATCACGCAAAACCACTTCAACCGATGCCATTCTGCGCGATTTATCAGAAATCAAACTTGGCGATCCGGTAGTACATGAACAACATGGTATCGGTCGTTATCTGGGATTAGTCAGTATGGATCTGGGAGAAGGCGATTCTGGTCAACTCAGTGAATTTCTGTCGCTTGAATACCAGGGTGGCGATAAGCTTTATGTCCCGGTGGCGCAACTACACCTGATCGGGCGTTACAGCGGCGCATCACCTGAAACTGCACCGCTGCATAAACTGGGCAGTGGGCAATGGGATAAAGCGAAACGAAAAGCCCTGCAGCAAGTCCGTGATACTGCGGCGGAATTGCTCAATCTTTATGCCCAACGTGCGGCGCGTCACGGTCATAAATTTAAACTCCAGCAACATGATTACGATGCCTTTGCCGAAGGCTTTGGTTTTGAGGAAACACCCGATCAAGCCGCCGCAATCAAAGCGGTGATCGAAGATTTAACATCAGATAAACCGATGGATCGTCTTATTTGCGGTGATGTCGGGTTTGGCAAGACAGAAGTGGCGCTGCGTGCCGCTTTTATTGCCGTGGCTGATGGGAAACAGGTTGCCATCCTGGTACCCACCACGCTTCTGGCAGAGCAACACTTCCAGAACTTCTCGGATCGTTTCAGCTTGATTGCTGAGCAATGGCCAGTAAAAATTGCCGAACTCTCCCGTTTCCGCTCGGCTAAGGAACAAACCCGGTCATTGGCGGAATTAGCCAGAGGAGAAGTTGATATTGTCATTGGTACCCATAAGCTGATCCAGAAAAGTGTCAGGTTTAAGAATCTGGGATTGGTGATTATCGATGAAGAACACCGATTTGGCGTACGTCAGAAAGAACAGCTCAAGAAAATGCGCGCTGAAGTTGATGTTCTCACTCTGACGGCCACGCCCATTCCTCGCACACTGGCCATGTCATTGGAAGGTTTGCGCGATTTCTCGATTATTGCCACGGCACCTCAACGACGACTTGCCATTAAAACTTTTGTTAGCCATTTCTCGGAAGGCACCATTCGAGAAGCCTGTTTGCGTGAGCTAAAACGTGGTGGACAAATATATTTTCTTCATAATGAAGTAAATACGATTCAGCTAATGCGCGACAAGCTTGTCCAACTGCTACCCGAAGCGCGAATTAACATTGCACACGGGCAAATGCGGGAGCGTGAACTGGAACACGTGATGAAAGATTTTTATCAACAGCGATTCAATATTCTGCTCTGTACCACGATCATTGAAACCGGGATTGATATTCCTACCGCCAATACCATTGTCATCAATAAGGCAAACAAGTTCGGTCTGGCACAATTACACCAGTTACGTGGCCGGGTCGGTCGTTCTCATCACCAAGCCTATGCTTATCTGCTTACACCAGAAGAAGAAGCCTTGGGATCACAAGCCAAAAAGCGACTTGAAGCAATTCAGGCCATGGAAGAGCTGGGTGCCGGCTTTTACCTTGCCATGCATGATCTGGAGATTCGCGGCGCGGGTGCCGTCTTGAGTGAGTCTCAGAGTGGTGAAATGCAGGAGATTGGCTTCAGTCTCTATAGCAGTATGTTGGATTCCGCAATCAAATCACTGAAAGAAGGGCGCGAACCCGATATGCAACATCCGCTGGGGGTTACCACTGAAATTAATTTGCATGACCCTGCTTTGCTGCCTGATGATTACTGCAGCGACATACATGAACGCCTGGTACTTTATAAACGCATGGCAAATTGTACTGACGATGAGCAACTGGATGACATGCATCGGGAATTAATCGATCGCTTCGGTCTCCTGCCTGATCCGGCACGGACGCTACTCGATTGCCACCGCCTGCGCATAGCGGCAAAACCTTTGGGAATCGTGCGCATTGATGCCAGCGCTGATAGCATCCATATACAATTCACCCCCGAACCGCCCATCGATCCAGCCAGGATCATTCACTTGATCCAAAGTAGTCGTGAATACGCACTTTCTGGTCCTGACCGCCTGAAAATTCAGGTACAGATCGCAAAGGTATCCGAACGCGTCATCCGGATAAAAAATTTGATTAATTCACTTAGTGGCTAGAATCTTTGTCCTTGGCCTTGTTTTCGTTGTTCGGCGTTTTCAGCGGGTGAGGCCAGAAAGGTAAAGAGGCTGACCATGTGATTAACGTCAGGCGTAGTGTACGCCACCGATGAATAATAAACATAGTCCATGAAATCACCGTTTTTCATCCCGGAATTCAGATTTCCAATACATGAGCGACTAGGAGTCTGTCGGACTTAAGTGATTGTAGCGAGCAAAGTGGGAAAGCGAGGACAGATTGGCCGGATTTTGAGGCGCATAGTCATTCTATGCAACGAAAAATCAGGATAATATGAACCGCTTGTCCCATTTGCGCAGTAGATCAACCTTAAGCCCGACAGACTCCTGGCAGCCCCAACATGACCAGTAACACACCAAACCGTTTATGAATGTGTGTCCCAAGTGTTCGTCCGAGAAAACGCCGGGCTTCATAATGCAAACCCACACAGAGCGTTACAACAATGCCCGAAATAATTAATACAATCAGATGGCAGATATGTTCACTCATGGCTATCTAAAAATATAACTGCTTTAATTTTCAATTATATACATAATAACCAATTGCCATCATTCTGGTCGAGAAGTATGTTTTTTGCATTTTAGATGCACAAGGTAGCAGATGCAAAGCCTTGAAATCCGGCAGAAATGCGCCATATTCAAGATGAGGGGGAATATTTTTTAATAAAGATATTCCCCGGATCCAAACTTGAAACCCAGGCAGGGCGGGGGAACAGGTATTTCAATCTCAATCAGATAACATTTCTGTCGGCATGACATTGCCAGAGAATTAGCTATGTTAACAGTCGACTGTTATAATACCGCCCCTTATCGTATTGACTTATTAGCTTATTTTTTAGGAATTATTATTTTATGTCTCGCCCTCTCCGTAACATCGCTATTATCGCTCACGTTGACCATGGTAAAACCACGCTGGTGGACAAATTACTGCATCAGGCAGGTACATTTGCCGCGCACCAGCAAATTTCTGAGCGGGTAATGGATTCTAACGATATCGAACGTGAGCGCGGCATTACCATTCTGGCCAAGAATTGCGCACTCGATTATGAAGGCATACACATCAATGTCGTTGATACGCCGGGTCATGCGGATTTTGGTGGTGAGGTGGAACGTGTTTTGTCAATGGTGGATGGTGTTCTACTGTTAGTCGATGCGGTTGAAGGCCCCATGCCACAAACCCGTTTTGTTACCAAAAAAGCACTGTCATTGGGATTACGCCCAATTGTGGTTGTAAATAAAATTGACCGTCCTGGTGCACGCCCTGACTGGGCTGTGGATCATACCTTTGAGTTATTCGATAAACTGGGTGCAACTGAAGAGCAACTGGACTTTCCAGTGGTTTATGCTTCTGCGCTGAATGGCTTCGCCACACTGGATCTGGCAAAACCCAGTACGGATATGCGCCCATTATTTGACACAATTATCAAACATGTTCAAGCGCCCAAAGGGAATCCCGACGAGCCACTACAACTACAAATCAGCGCACTGGACTATTCCAGTTTTGTTGGCCGAATTGGAATTGGTCGAATCAGCCGTGGGCGGCTTAAACCCGGCCAGGATGTAATGGTACTGATGGGTGATAAAACACCCAAAAAAGCCAGAGTCAATCAGGTTCTGGGATTTCAAGGTATTGAACGTATACAGATGTCTGAAGCGCTGGCTGGTGATATTGTACTGATCAATGGTGTTGAAGATCTTAGTATTGGTACGACTTTGGCTGATGTCGATCATCCGGAAGCATTGCCGATCCATTCCGTGGATGAACCCACCCTGACCATGACATTTCAGGTCAACACCTCGCCCTTTGCTGGACAGGAAGGGAAGTTTGTTACCAGCCGCCAGTTGCGCGAACGCCTGGAGAAAGAGTTGTTAACCAATGTCGCCATGCGATTGGAAACAACCAGTGAGACGGATTCATTCCTGGTTTCTGGGCGTGGCGAACTGCATCTCACCATTCTGCTGGAAAACATGCGGCGCGAAGGCTATGAGCTTGCCGTATCCCGTCCACATGTCGTGATACGTGAAATTAACGGCGTCAAATGTGAACCGTTTGAAATGCTGACGGTAGATGTCGAAGAGGCAAATCAAGGCGCCGTGATGGAAGCACTGGGCGCACGTCGAGGCGACTTGCTCGATATGGCGTCAGATAGTCGTGGACGAACAAGGTTGGATTACCGTATCCCTGCACGTGGCCTGATTGGATTTCAATCTGATTTTATGACCATGACACGTGGGACGGGTTTGATGAGTCATGTATTTGATGAGTTTGCACCCATGCGACCCGAGATTGCCGCACGTAAAAATGGCGTTTTGATTTCTGCAGAAAAAGGCGATGCTGTCGCCTATGCTTTATGGAAATTACAGGAGCGAGGACGTATGTTTGCCAGCCCGGGCGATCGTTTATATGAAGGCATGGTCATCGGCATCCACAGTCGTGATAACGACCTGGTTGTCAATCCAATCAAGGGTAAACAACTGACTAATATTCGCTCATCGGGAACAGACGAAGCCGTGACTTTAACCCCACCGATACAAATGACACTGGAATCAGCCATTGAATTCATTTCTGATGATGAATTGGTAGAAATCACCCCAAAAACCATTCGCATTCGGAAGCGTTATCTATTGGAACATGAGCGCAAACGTGCTTCACGCTCTGCTGCATAATCGTGGTTAAATGAATGATCGAAAAACCCTCTGGTATGTTGCAGATCCCATGTGCTCCTGGTGCTGGGGGTTTTCACCGATCATCGAAAATATCCATCAGCATTATTCGGAACGATTAAATATCGCGCTGATTGTGGGTGGTTTACGGCCCGGCACCAAGCTACCTATAGCAAGCAAGCAACGCGAAGAAATTCTGCACCACTGGCATAATGTGCAACGATTGACAGGGCAGCCATTTCAATTTGATGGCGCAATACCGGAAGGCTTCATCTACGACACTGAGATAGCCTGCCGTAGCGTGATAACCGTATCCACTATTGATCCCAATGCCACCTTTTCTTTCTTTAAAGCCATTCAACACGCTTTTTATGCCGAACAACGCAATGTGACTAAAGTGGATGTTTTGGCACAACTGGCTTTTGCAATGGGAATAAACCAGCAGCAGTTCCGTCAGCTATTTGAATCCAAGGAAATAAAAGAACAGACACTCTCCCAGTTTCGTCAAGCACAACAATGGGGGGTGCAGGGATTTCCTACCCTGATTATTCAAAATGAATCCAGCTACAAGGTTCTGGCCAGTGGTTACTGTCCAGAGGAAAGCTTGTGTTCTCAGCTTGATGCCTGGTTGAAAACATAGCCTACAGGGCGCCTCTAAAAATTCAGGGTTCTAAACAAGACCAGGCGCGAATAAAAAATATTGACGCAGCATATGATGGATAGGTAAGGAAATATTTTTTGTGAGCAACGAAGTATTGTGACGAAATATGGATTTTTAGAGGTGCCCTTATGAATAGAAATGCATTTT
>JAUXRH010000146.1 GCA_030682075.1 Nitrosomonas sp. | reverse complement strand
CGAGCAAAGTGGGAAAGCGAGGACAGATTGGCCGGATTTTGAGGCGCATAGTCATTCTATGCAACGAAAAATCAGGGTAATATGAACCGCTTGTCCCATTTGCGCAGTAGATCAACCTTAAGTCCGACAGACTCCTAGAGGTGCCCTTAAGAATATCAAAGGACCGCACACTTGATTTTTGTAAAATTCAATATTTATCATTGTTGTGTTATTCCTACTTTAGGTATCAGATTATTACGCATTTTCCTCCCCACCCAAAATATCAATAATATCTGGCAACAACTGCATAAGCTCTCCCGTCATGATGGCGAAATCACTATCAAATAGCTCTTCTTCTGTCTCTACGGGCTCCTTGATGATATCAAGTGGCGTTATGCGCTTAAGCTGAAAATTCTCATATAGAATAAAAGATATTTTACTGCCCCATGTCATGGCAAGCTTTGTTGCTTCTTTACCTGCCCTGACATGTCTTGTTATTTCTTCTGAATCGAGAACATGATGGTTATAACTTACTGTGGCCTTTTCATCACTTCTACCGCGTAGTTCACAATGTTGATCGATTGTAAATGAACCAGGCAAATCACTGCCTGAAAGCCAGCTGGTCATCGCTGAAGATGGCGAGAGGTGCGTTTTGACGGGCTTTAGTACAACATTATCAACAGACTTAAATAACACTTCGAGCAATTCGTCGGCTTTAGTGACATTTGGCGTATCAACAACAAACCATCCGCCAGCTGGATCAATCCACGCGCAAGTCTTCCGACGCTGCGCAAATGCACGAGGCAGTAGTTCGAGCGTAACAGATTCTTTGATATCTTTTATTTGCTTGCGCCCTGGCTTATAACCTTGTTGCTGCTCAATTTCTATCGTCCGTTCCTTTGCTTGCTGATTAATAACATTTGCAGGCAGCAATTTCTTCTCAACACCCAGAGCAATCAGCATATGCTGCCCCAACACATGCACAAAATTTTCTCCTCCTTCTCTGGGGGGAATCCATCCAGAACTTTGCATCTCCATCCGTAGACATTCCTGCAAAGCACGTTTGGATAGCTTTTCTTCCAGATCTACGGGTGTGATGTTCCAATCACCAATACGATAGATTTGTAAATTTTTAAACCACATAATTGTATTTTTAAAGTGTTGTATTAACTGCTCAGTTGGTCTATTGAAGGCTAAAGACAATAATCCGCTTCATGATCACTATGATTCAAAGCTGCTTCAATAAGTATGCTAAGCTTAAGAATTAGCAGAAGATGAGTATTTTTTATTGCGTCACTGATTCAGTCTGAATCCGATGGGCAATGTGACAAAACCCATCATACCAAGGTATCTATCTTGCATTCCTTTGGCAAAGTTATCTAACCAAAAACCATCTTCCATGAAAAAAGTTTATTCCGCCAATAGTCGCATCGAAGCACAAATAGTACTTGATCTTCTCGAACACGCCTACATTTCAGCCCGATTATTTAATGAACATGCACAAAGTGGGGTCGGCGAGATTCCATTTACTCATGCTTATCCTGAGGTTTGGGTCATCCGTGACGAAGATTATGAACGAGCACGCGCCATTGTCTACACTTACGAAAAAACACCAATTGCGCCCGGCATTATTCTCTGCCCCAATTGTGGAGAAGAGAATCCCCGTAATTTTCAACTATGCTGGCACTGTGATGCGGGTCTTGAGTCCACTTTATATAAAAACGAGTTGCATGACCAGCGCTAAGTTTTCATTTGATATTTTTACTGACTAAAATTTTTATGTTGCCATCTATTGAACAGCAGCTTGCACTTGAACTTGCTGCAAAACCATCACAAATAACTGCTGCCATCAACTTGCTGGATGACGGTGCTACGGTACCATTTATTGCGCGTTATCGTAAGGAAGCTACCGGCGGGCTGGATGATATCCAACTCCGTCTATTGGAAGAACGGCTACGCTATCTGCGAGAACTCGAAAGTCGTCGCGCGACTATCCTTTCGTCCATTGCAGAACAAAATAAAATGACGCCCGCGCTTCTCGATGCCATTACGCATGCGAAAGACAAAATACATCTTGAAGACTTATACCTTCCTTATCGAAAAAAACGCCGCAGCAAAGCGCAAATTGCACAGGAAGCTGGGTTACAACCATTAGCAGATTTATTATTAAGAAACCCTATGCTGGTGCCTGGTAAAGAGGCCCTAAAATATCTGAAAGCCCCATTCACAACAGATCAAGGAGACAATCCTGGGGTAAAAGATGCGCATGAAGCACTTGAGGGTGCTCGCCAAATATTGATTGAACATTTTGCAGAAGATGCTGCGCTGCTTCAGTCACTACGGGAATATCTGCGTAGACATGCCGTGGTGGTTTCAAAAGTAATCAAGGGCAAAGAAGATGAGGGTACGAAGTTTACCGATTATTTCGATTATTCTGAAAGTTACAAAACAATTCCATCACATCGCGTATTGGCCCTATTTCGTGGTCACCGAGAAAAGATACTGAAGGTTTCACTACGTTTGGATTCTGAACTTGAGAAACCCAGTTTGGATTCACCCCGTAATTCCTGTGAATCCCTCATTGCTGAACATTTCGGCATCAACAATCAGAGTCGACCTGCAGATCCATGGCTTGATGAGACCGTTCGCTGGGCATGGCGTAGTAGATGTTTTGTACACCTGGAAACGGAATTCATGGGTTCATTGCGAGACCAGGCTGAAACTGAAGCAATTAAAGTATTCGCGCGCAATCTTGAAGCTTTATTACTGGCCTCCCCTGCGGGTCCAAGCGTTACGATTGGTCTCGATCCCGGTCTGCGTACTGGTGTAAAAACTGCGGTCGTTGATGCAACTGGTAAAGTTCTGGAAACCACGGTCATTTATCCACACCAACCTAGAAATGACTGGGATAGTTCAATCCTTACCTTAAAAGAACTCACAGAAAAATATCAGGCAACACTAATCGCCATCGGTAATGGAACTGCTTCGCGTGAGACAGATAAACTGGCAAAGGACTTGATTAAACAACACCCTCAATTACGATTAACCGCAGTTATTGTATCAGAAGCCGGCGCATCGGTTTATTCTGCCTCGCGCCTCGCATCCCTTGAGCTGCCTGATCTTGATGTCACTTTACGTGGCGCGGTCTCTATTGCACGGCGCCTGCAAGACCCGCTGGCTGAATTAGTAAAAATAGATCCGAAATCAATTGGTGTAGGCCAATACCAGCATGACGTGGGACAAACTAAATTAGCAGACTCACTTGATGTCGTCATTGAAGATTGTGTTAATGCAGTGGGTGTTGATGTTAATACTGCCTCGCCCGCTTTACTAGAGAGAGTCTCAGGTCTTAATACCACCGTCGCACAGAACATCGTCACCTACCGTAATTCAAAGGGTATTTTCACCTCTCGCGCTACATTACGCGATGTTCCTCGTCTGGGAGATAAAGCTTTTGAGCAAGCGGCTGGTTTTCTAAGAATCATGTCAGGGAAAAATCCGCTCGATGCATCTGCCGTTCATCCTGAATCATATCCTCTAGTACAAAAAATACTGAATGATATCAAACAGGACATTCAAGCTGTAATTGGCAACAATAACCTCTTGCAATCATTGAATTCCTCCAAATACATTGATGAAAAATATGGTCTACCCACAATTCTTGATATCTTGAAGGAGCTTGAGAAGCCAGGTCGTGACCCACGCCCTGCTTTCACTATGCCAATATTCATGGAAGGCATTAATGAACCGAAAGACTTATTTCCAGATATGATCTTGGAAGGTGTAGTAACAAATGTTGCCGCTTTTGGCGCATTCGTTGATATTGGTGTACATCAAGATGGGTTAGTACATATTTCTGCACTTGCAGATACTTTTGTGAAGGATCCTCATACCATAGTTAAAGTAGGACAAATCGTAAAAGTGAAGGTACTTGAAATTGATCCGAAACGTAAGCGTATCGCATTGACCATGCGTTTGTCCGATAATTCAGAGTCAAAGCGCCATCTGGATAGTGAAAATATGCGCGCTAAGCACTCATCATTGAACCAACAAAAAATAACGCCAACCAGTCCGGTCGGCGCTATGGCAGTGGCACTTGCTAAATTGAAACGCTAATACAGCATCAAGCCTTACTCGTTATTCTTGTGTTTATCTTTGTCTGCAACAGGAGGAGAAAATAGTGCAGGTAATTGTCTTTTAGGCTGGCCATAAGCACGTTGATGAGATCTATCCCCTGAATGATGCTCTGCTTCAACTATTGCCGTATCATTTGAACTGGCCAATGGAGGAACATAAGGCTGAGTAAATATGGGGTCATCCGGCTTTCTGTTACGCCTGGAATCTCCATATGAATTCCGATTTACGCGGGGATTTAAACGTTGAGCACCATTAGGTTTGGTATCATCGTAACTGCGACTTCTCTTCTGTTCCTGATCTGGATTATCTTTATTCTTTTCCGTATTCCTAATATCACGGGCAAGTGCGGGTTTTGGTGCCTTTTCCGGTTCGAATCCGGGAATTACTTCTATGAGGAGCTTTCTTTTTAACAACTTCTCAATGTCTGCAAGCAATTCCTTCTCATCCTCGCTAACCAATGAAATTGCATTTCCCTTAGTACCCGCACGTCCAGTACGCCCAATCCGATGAACGTAATCTTCAGGTGTATTTGGTAATTCATAATTAATTACGTAGGGTAGATCCTCAATATCCAAACCACGGGCAGCAACGTCAGTAGCGACCAGAACTTGTGCCACACCCTGTTTAAAATCTTCTAATGCCTGAGTTCGTTGAAGCTGATTCTTATCTCCATGAATTTCGGTTGTTGTAATCCCCTCGCGTTGCAATTTCCGAGTCAACAGACTCGTACCTTGTTTAGTGCGTACAAATACTAATACTTGTTTAAGATTATGTAATTTAAGAAGCTGGACTAATAAGTCACCTTTTTTTTCTTTTTTAACCGGGTGCACAACATGTGCGACTAATTCACTTGTTGTGTTACGATTTGCAATTTCGACTAATACTGGTTGATTCAATAACTTATCCGCGAGTTTTTTTATCTCTGGGGAAAATGTCGCAGAAAACATCAAACTCTGGCGAGTTGAAGGCATTAGCATTAGTATTCGCTTTATATCAGGTAGAAAACCCATATCCAACATGCGATCGGCTTCATCTAATACCAGAATTTCAACCTTTGAAAGACTTATTGTTTGTTGCTGAACATGATCCAATAAGCGTCCAGGTGTAGCCACCAGAATTTCTATACCGGCATGTAATTCCTTAATCTGTTGATCTATATTAACCCCGCCATAAACCACTGTAGATCTAAGTGCCAGATATTTACCATATGTTTTGACACTTTCATGAACCTGAGCAGCAAGTTCCCGTGTCGGAACTAATATTAATGCACGAATAGGATGTCTTGCTGGAGAGGTACTGGTATTCGCATTGGGCTGTAAAAGTCGCAACATCGGCAGTGTAAATCCTGCCGTTTTTCCGGTTCCGGTTTGTGCGCAACCCATAATATCTTTACCTTCAAGTATGGGTGGAATTGCCTGCAATTGAATTGGGGAAGGTTCCGTATAACCCTGATCATCAATGGCTTTTAAAATTTCGGCTGACAGGCCGAGTTGCTCAAATGACATTTATTTGTATCACTCCTAATTATGCTTCCAGAAGCTCTGTAAAACCAATCCAGACAGTGAACAATTAATAAGAGTACGCATCGTATAAATATCATAATCATAATTATATTTATGATGAAATAGTTTTAACAAAAATGACTGAGACTGATAGGACATAAATCCTGAAATTATAATAAATTTAAATAATCGACAAAACTTAACATTTTAAATGATCCAATTATTAAGTCGGCAAAATAACAATACCCGCACGAGTAAACTCTGCGCGGGTATTGTCAACTTCAATAAAACATTTTCAATCAACGTATTAACAAGTGATTCACAACCGAATGACCGATTGAATCATTTCCGACACTAAAAATCGTCATCATCCTCGTCATCCTCGTCATCCTCATCATCTTCGTCGTCGCCATCCTCGTCTTCCTTCAATACCAGCTTGCCTGTGGCAAGACTTGCATTAAGATCTGTCATCGGGGCTTCTTCGTGTACCAGATTCTGGTGGCAGTCAATACAGGTCGCGCCTTCT
>JAUXRH010000144.1 GCA_030682075.1 Nitrosomonas sp. | reverse complement strand
GCCATGATTCATCGCGGTCTCCTGAGTTGTTTTGGCTGTTTGCAAGACAACCATTATTATACTCCTTGTGAGACCGCCTTTCTTATTCTAATCAAATAATTAAGTTTCTTTTATGGAGTTTTTGAACTCCGAAACTTTAGTGTTTAAGTGCTTGTGGGATAGCTGCCTTCAGATAATATATCATAGACCAAAGTGTTAAAACGGCTGCCAAATATATCAACCATGTACCAGCTATATGTGAATTAAAATGGTTACCGATAGTGTCATGGTATAGCAATAAGGGGATAGCAATCATTTGTGATGCCGTTTTTATTTTACCCAGAAAAGAAACCGCGACACTTTTGGACTGGCCAATTTTTGCCATCCATTCTCGTAGCGCTGATACAGTAATTTCACGACCAATTATAATCAAGGCAATCGGCGCGCCAAGTCTATCCAGATAGACTAGAACGATCAAAGCTGCCGTTACCATTAGCTTATCAGCAACCGGATCGAGAAATGCGCCAAAAGCTGACATCTGATTCAATGCCCGGGCAAGATAACCATCCAACCAATCGGTAATTGCAGCGCCCGTAAAAATAATAGTTGCAATCAGATTCTGGTTGAATGGAGATAACCATTCAGATGGCAAATAAAAAATACCCACGAATAATGGAATTGCAAGAATTCGTAGCCACGTCAGTATATTAGGGAGACTAAAAAGCATAAGAATTAAAAATAGCTCTTGAACTGAAAAGAGAAGCCATCATCAATATAATAAGTTGATCAGGCATAATTAGTTATAAGCAGTTGGGAAGACTATATTAAATAGAAAGCCCTATTATTTTTGGGGCGTAACAGACAAAAAAGATTCAATGTAATTCCTTGTATATCTTCTCAGCCAAAGCACGGCTAACACCCTCCGTCTGCTGCAATTCTTCTATACTAGCAGTTAACACACCTTTTAGTCCTCCAAATCGCTCTAATAAGCTTTGTCGTCGTTTGACGCCAATACCGCCTATTACCTCCAGGCTTGAACTGGTTCGCGCTTTTCCACGCCTATTGCGGTGGCCCTGAATGGCAAAACGATGCGCTTCATCACGTATTTGCTGAATAAGGTGTAAACCAGCATGATCACGTGGCAATTGTAACGATTTTTTTTTGTTGGGAAAAACCAATTGTTCCAAACCTGGTTTACGACCTTCTCCTTTTGCAACACCTAGCAGATATGCATCGTTCAAACCCAACTCAGTCAAGGCATCCAATGCCGTGCTAACTTGCCCTTTGCCTCCGTCGATCAGTATTAGGTCCGGCAATTTTCCTTCCCCTTCAGCGACTTTAAGATAGCGACGAGAAAGTGCATCACGCATTGCCGCATAATCATCCCCGGGTGTAATGCCACTGATGTTATAACGCCGATATTCACTGTTGCGCATGGAAAAATTATCGTAAACCACACAAGATGCAACCGTAGCCTCACCCTGCGTGTGACTGATATCAAAGCATTCGATACGTGAAAGCCCCGTAATATCCAAGGCTTGTTGTAAGGCCTGGATTCTCTCTTCCTGGCTGGCCTGCCGACTCAGCATTTGCTTTAAAGCGAGTTGTGCATTTTCTAATGCCATCTCGAGCCATACTCGCCGCTCACCAATAGGATGCTGGTTAATCACAGTTTTATGACCTGATTGTTCCGTTAACAGTGCCTGCAGAGCTTCCCTATGTATTTTTTCACCAATGATGATCAGAGGGGGTGTACTACGATTAAGATAATGCTGCGCGAGAAATGCTTCTACAACTGCAGAGGGATCGTATCCTGCGGCATTCTGTGGAAAAAAACTTTTATCACCTAAGTGCCGCCCTCCCCTGATCATGGCGAGATTAACACAAATTTTTCCACTGCCATCGTTAAGAACGGCACAGGCAACTACGTCGGCATCCAATGCTTTGCCACTGTCAACAAACTGTTTTTCCCTTATTCTTCGCAAAGCTTGAATTTGATCCCGGAATAATGCGGCTTGTTCATACTTTAATTGATTTGCCGCATGCTGCATCTTCTCAGAGATACTTTCCACTACCTCTGTTTGTTTGCCGTGCAAGAAGAGCTCAGCATTCTTCACATCTTCACGATAGTCTTGCTGAGAAATATGGTTTACACAAGGACCGCTACAACGTTTGATTTGATACAACAGACAAGGCCTGCTCCGGTTACTGAAAACGCTATCCTCGCAGGTTCGGAGTCGAAAAACCTTTTGTAACAGTTGAATACTTTCTCTAACTATCCCTACATTCGGAAATGGCCCGAAATATTGATGTTCTTTATCCAATATTCCCCGATAAAAGCCAAGGCGAGGAAAATCATGACCACTCAGAATGATATAGGGATAAGATTTATCATCTCGAAACAGGATGTTATAGCGCGGGCCTAAACGCTTAATTAAATTGTTCTCAAGCAATAATGCTTCAGCTTCCGAGCGGGTAACGGTGGTCTCTATTCCCGTAATCTGAGACACCATCAACTGTGTACGTGGTGCTAGTCCACGCTTTTGAAAATAAGAGGAAACCCGCTTTTTAAGATCAATGGCTTTACCTACGTAGATCACATCCCCCGCCGCATTCATCATTCGATAAACACCCGGCTGAGAGGGCAGATTCAAACAAAATTCTTTGGCATCGAAAGCCGTCTCCATCAAATGGCTTAGTCCTTTTGACCCAGTAAATTACCGCCAATCGCCCAATTCTCATGAGGTATCTCATCAAAAGAAATATAGGTGTAAGATTTTGGTTTGTGCGCGATTCGTTCTAATGTATCCGTAATTTCTTCAGCAATCTTTGTCTTTTGTTCACGGGTTAGCGTACCTGCGACACGAATATTCACATATGGCATATTAAATTTCTCCGGTTATCCATTAATTTTTTGCTAATTCAGTACTTATTTTCTCAAATACCTGTTCAAACATTTCTGTCGTCAGGCGTTTGGTCTGTGTATTGTAGCGACTACAATGATAACTGTCATAGAGTATCAAACCATTGGGTAACGTATGAACGGTACCATGGCCAAAAGGAAAATCTTTAAGTTTCAGCCCTAAAGCCCTTAATCCTGCTTGATGAGCAATTGTTCCCAGCACAAGTAACGCTTTACCACCCTTAATGATCAGCTCTGAAATTTCGGCCGTCAGGTAAGAATTACATTGACGAATTTCACCGGGTTCCGGCTTGTTCCCTGGCGGCAAACACTTTACCGCATTGGTAATGCGACAATCAGTAAGAATCAGGTCATCATCCGCCGAAACAGATTCACTATGACTGGCAAAACCAAACTTATAAAGGGTCTGATAGAGCAATATACCAGCATAATCTCCAGTAAATGGTCTTCCCGTGCGATTGGCGCCATGCATACCCGGTGCCAATCCAATGATCAGCAGCTTGGGATTTTCATTCCCAAAAGCTGAAACTGGCGCTGCGTAATAATCTGGATAACGGACTTTTACAGTATCCAGAAATTCTGCTAAGCGCTGGCACTGGCGACAACCCATAGGCTTTATGGATGACATGAAGCGATCTCCTTTTACAGTAGACCAGGAGTCTGTCGAACTTAAGTGATCGTAGCGAACAAAGTGGGGAAGTGAGGACAGATTGACCTTATTTTGAGGCGCATAGTCATTCTATGCAACGAAAAATCAGGGTAATATGAACCGCTTGTCCCATTTGCGCCGTAGATCAACCTTAAGTCCGACAGGCTCCTGGATCCTAAAAATTTAATTGAGAAACAAAAGATAGGCAGAAAACCTCATCCCTGACCTACCGGGCATAACAAGGTTTATAATAAAAAACATTAAATCAAATTAAGGCCACTGATACTCGCCTCGTAAAAACCAGGATTAGATTATGTTGCTATGCATGTTATTAAATTTCCCATCCTTCGATACTTTGTGCGGCACCTTGAACGACCCGCCGCACTCTTTCTAATTCTTATCATTGCGATCTTAGGCAATAATAACGTTATAGCGCAACCTCCTGCCCAGGATAACAATCGCCAATTAGTGATCAAGCTATCAGCACCTGAGTCCATACAAGGAATACTCGATCATTATTTTGAGCTGCCCAAAGTCCCCCTGGTTGATGAGACAGCCCTACATGGTTTTATACATCGCGCACAACGTGAAATAAGTGAATTACTCGCGACGGAAGGTTACTTCACCCCCACCATCCTATTAAAACCGGATTTACCTGCAGACACGAAAATAATAGAAGTAAACCCAGGGCCACGCACGTTGGTTGATGAAATACAAATTGAATTCCAGGGTGAGCTTGCAGATGATAAACCAAATCAGCGTGCTCGAATTGAACAACTGCGCAACGCATGGCCACTTAAAATTGGCCGGCCATTTCGTTCCTCTGATTGGGAAGAAGCCAAAGCTGACTTATTATCCAATGTAACGCAGGAAGATTATGCCGCCGCCTATATTGTAAAAAGTCACGCCATCGTAGATCCAGAAAAGACCAATGCGAAGCTGCTGGTCATCATAAATTCTGGCCCCGTTTTTTATTTTGGTGATCTCGTCGTTACCGGACTGGATCGCTACGAAAACACGGAAGTTAGAAATTTCGCACCCTTTCGCACCGGGGATCCTTATCGTCGAGACGCACTGTTTATATTCCAGAAAGCGCTACAGAATATCCGTCATTTCAGCTCGGTTACCGTTAGCATTACGCCTGATATAACTCAGCACAAAGCTATCCCGGTGCAGATAGTTTTAACGGAAAATAAGGCAAAACGTATTGCACTTGGTGCTGGCTATAGTTCAAACACCGGAGGTCGAGGCGAATTAAGTTATCGTAACTATAACCTTCTGGATCGTTTATGGAGTTTGGAAACTACGTTACGTCTGGAACAAAAGCGTCAAACATTTTTTGCGGGTGTTGATACACTTCCAGACCAGAACAACTTCAAATATGGGTCGGGTGTCCGTCTGCAAATGACGGATATTGCGAATCTGAAGACGAGTAATCAACGTATCAATTTTTCTCGCAGTTATCTGACTAACACTACGCAACGACAGCTTGATCTCAGTTGGCAAAGAGAAGAAAAGCGTCCTGCGGGTGGGTTTAACCAAACCAACCAAGCCTTGGCTCTGGATTGGCGATGGCGCTATTATAGTGTTGATGACCCGATTAATGTTCGGCGCGGCAGTATTTCAGAGATGCAAATTGGCGGTGCCAGCCGACAAGTTTTGTCAGATCAGGATTTTCTGCGCACCTATGCCCGCCAACAATTCTGGTGGCCAGTAGGCAAACGTGATGTCATTTATCTTCGTGGCGAAGCTGGCTATACGCTGACTAACTCTCGTTCTGGCATTCCCCAGGAATTCCTGTTTCGTGCGGGTGGCATCCAGTCAGTCCGTGGCTATAATTTTATGAGTCTGGGCGTTGACGAAGGCCATGCGGT
The DNA here is from genome assembly GCA_030682075.1 of Nitrosomonas sp. Lineage (GTDB taxonomy): Bacteria > Pseudomonadota > Gammaproteobacteria > Burkholderiales > Nitrosomonadaceae > Nitrosomonas. The sequence continues at coordinate 6,496 of JAUXRH010000144.1, read as the reverse complement.
CGTGGGTGGACGGACATTGGCAACCGGAACTTTGGAGTATACCCATTGGATGTTTGACAATTGGGGTGGCGCCATATTTGCCGATATAGGTAACGCTGCCGATAATTGGAAAAAATTTAATCCATCCCTTGGCTATGGTGCCGGTGCACGCTGGCGTAGCCCGGCAGGGCCACTGGCGCTGGATTTAGCCAGAGGACATGAAACAGGCACCTTGCGGTTACATTTCTCAATCGCCGTTGCTTTTTAATTATGGCAAATCAAATCAATCACGACCAACCCATTGCCAAATTGATCAGCAAAAAAAGACGGTTCTTCCTTATTTTTCTGTTGATGAGTATTTTTACCGGGATAGCCGGTGGAAATTGGCTATTAACCAGTCCATCTGGACTGCAATGGCTGCTGGCAACCGTATCGCGTATCAGTGCGGGCAGTGTCTCATTTGAAGGTGTGAGTGGCACATTTCATAACCCACGTGCTCACGCTATCCACTTTATTAGTGACGACTTGCAATTAACCATCGGTAATTTTGAACTTGATTGGCAACCTCGCGCATTACTGTCAGGCCATCTCGTTGTAAATACATTGTCAGCCCAGGATATCGAAGTGCTATCGCCACCTTCTCCAACGCCACTAACCTTACCAGAGAACTTAAACTTACCCGTTGCCTTATCCATTAACCAGCTCAATGTCGCAACCCTACGACTATTCTCTAAGAAAGGAGAAAAACCTGATTTTTCCGCAACAGATTTAAAAGCGACTCTGGAAAGTGATGGCCAGCAGCATCTTCTGTCTAATCTCAGTTTAAATACGGCCTTTGGCCTGCTCAATGGCACGGCTCAGATAAACGGAGAAAAACCTTTTAACCTGTCAGCGGAAGCCAAACTCATCGGTTTAACAAAAATTACGGGGCATGATTTACCCGAAACAAGTATTAGCGCCATTATTACAGGCAATTTATCTCAACTTGAGTTAACTATGGCAGCCTCCGGGGAAATCCTAAGTGGTGATGGTGAAATCTTATTACAGCCTTTTGCAGTCTTTCCTGTTGCTGCTGTACGTTTATCGATAGCGGGTCTTAATCCCGGCAATTTTTCAGCCAGGGCACCTAACGCGAATCTCCTGCTACAAGTTGATCTACGTGAAAATATCAAAACACAACTAAGCGGAAATCTATCCATAAAAAATAGGGCGGCGGCCCCGCTTGACCAAGGGGGTCTGCCCTTGCAGGAAATAAATGCCGTGCTAAAACTCACCACTGACAGCCTGCAATTTGACGACTTATTATTACAGTTTGCTGAAAATGGCATTATTTCGGGAAATTTCTCCTGGAATTATCAACAATCCACTGGCACAGCAGATTTAAAGGTTAACCAGCTGAACCCACTGGTACTTGATACTCGATTACGCCCCGCACGGATTAATGGCCACATTAAGTTGAATGGCAATACTGAAATGCAACGAGGCATCATGGCACTAAAAGATGACGCATTAAGCCTGGATGCAGAATTAACCCATACTGCCGCAGCGATTACCCTGGAAAAACTGCTGCTACGTCGCAATCAGTCCCTATTGACAGGACAAGGCAGGTTAGATCTTGATGAACAGCAATCATTTAGTTTTGAAGGTAGTCTAAAACGTTTTAATCTTGCAGATTTTATACACGCACCTCATTCTGACCTGAATACAACGCTAAAACTGGCAGGCAATCTGGCGCCACATGCAACTGCCTCAGCCAGCTTTAAGCTTGAAAATAGTCGACTGGCAGCGCAGCCAGTATCCGGTAAAGGTCTGATAAAATTTGACAAGATCAACCAGGCTACGGCAGCCATTGAATTATCAATCGGATCAAATCACCTTCGCGCCCAGGGTGGCTTTGGCAAACCAGAAGACCGGTTGCATTTGGAAATTGTTGCGCCCGCATTGGCGCAAATCGGCATGGGTATCGACGGTTCTTTCACAATGAAGGCTGATTTCTCCGGTAGTTTGGCATCACCTGTTCTACATTTTGATCTCGCAGGTGACAACCTGTCCTTACCCGGCGACCATTATCTCGACCAGATGAAGGCCCAAGGCAGCCTGCAAGGCGAAGCAATTACGCTCAATATCGACGTTGATCATTACCGTAGCCATAAGAAAATACGCTTACAACATTTAAATATCGCCGTGACTGGCTATCAATTTGATCATCAACTACGAGCAAAAGCGCGAATAAATGATGAAATTGAAGTTCAACTGCAATTCGCTGGCGGGCTACTTAAAACAACACAAATCAGTCCAACCTTACAATGGGCTGGCGAACTATCACAATTATCTGCAACAGGCGCTTTACCTTTTCATTTATTAACAGCGACAAAACTTGAACTGGGAACGGAACGTGTCTCTTTGGGAAGCACCCAGCTAGCAATAGCGGGCGGTCATATTTCTATCGGCAATAGCCAATGGACGCCGCAAGGCTGGTACAGCCAAGGAAACTTTACCGGCCTTTCTTTGCGCCCCGGTAGCGCCGCTGAAAGAAAACTCGAATCTTTGCAGCTCGGAGGTGAATGGCACATTACTTCTGCCGCGCAGTTAAATGGCAATTTACACATTGCGCGTGAAAAAGGGGATTGGATTCTGCCCGGAGAATCGCCGCTTCCACTGGGTCTGCAAACACTTCAGCTCAGTGTAGAAGCAAATAATGGTGTTTTAACGGGAGAATTAGCTGTAAAAGGCGAGCGTATTGGCGAAGCAAATGGCCATATCAATATTCCATTGACCAAGTCAGCGACGAGCTGGGCTATATCGCCAAATGCAAATCTTAACGGTACGGCGGCGGTAAATATCACCGACATTTCCTGGATTGGCCCCTATCTTGATGAGCGTCTGGCCAGTGGTGGCCAATGGGGCCTGCAGGCAGAATTGACTGGTAGCTGGGATAAGCCGGAATTACTAGGAAAAATACAGGGAGAAAACTTATCCCTGGCCCTGCTGGACCATGGGATACGCTTACAACAAGGTAAACTGAAGGCCCACTTTGATCACAGCTCATTGCAGATCGACAACCTTGATTTCATCGCACCCAATGAACCCCCACCCAATGACCCCCTGCTCGCCAAATTAGATCTCGATCAGACACCAGGTCAGCTGGCAATATCCGGCGTCATTGGGTTCACAGGAGAAGACAGCAATCTGCAAATTGAACTCAACCGTCTGCCTTTGGTTCATCTGTCCAATCATTGGATTATCGCTTCGGGTAAAGGTCATGCCAGATTCAGTGAAAATACACTGACACTGGGTGGGAACATTACAGCTGATGCCGGCTTCCTGACACAACCCCCATCCGACCGCCCACAACTGGCTGATGACGTTATTATCACCGGGCAATCACCACAGGACACCCAAAAAATTAAGCTGGATCTGGATGTGATACTTGATCTAGGCAAACAATTTTATCTGCGTGCTTCTGGGCTGGAAGGGCGTTTAGCAGGAAGTTTGCATATAAAAAGTGACCCGCAACAAAATTTAAAAGTAACCGGCAGTATTGCCACAAATAATGCCAACTTTGAGGCCTATGGGCAGCGCCTGACTGTTAAACGTGGCATTGTCAACTTTAATGGCCCGCTGGATGACCCTGGACTGAATGTACTCGCAACGCGCAAAGGCGTTCCTGTCGAAGCAGGCGTTGAAGTCCTGGGTACGGTTCGGCATCCCAGAATTCGACTGGTTTCAACCCCCAATGTACCCGATGCCGATAAACTTTCCTGGATCGTCTTTGGTCGCGCACTCAGTTCCGGCGGCGTAGACACTTCCCTCTTACTCTCGGCGGCCGGATCAATCCTGGGCGGCCAATCGGGTGGCGGCATTACTCAGCAGCTGAGTCAGGCACTGGGCGTTGACGAAATCTCATTCAGACAAACCGCGAGTACAGCGAATACAGGCAACCCTTTAACCGAACAGATTGGCATTGTTGGCAAGCGACTATCTTCACGTGCCTACATCAGCTACGAGCGTGGGATCACTTCCGCAAACGCAGGCATAACAAAACTCACCTATAGCTTGACACCCAGAATAAATATTGTGACCCAGACTGGCGTAGATAACGCGATTGATGTGTTTTATACTGTGCAGTTTGATTAAATGGAATTTTCTGGATTGAAAATATAGGCATTGATCACATATCGTCAAAAAGCATTTTTAAGATAATTCATATTACGGAGTACATTAATGAACAGAATATTTCTTTTTCTGGCAACGAACTTAGCCATCATTATGGTTCTCAGTATCACGTTGAGGCTATTAGGTGTTGACAGGATCCTGGATGCACAGGGATCTGGTCTGGATATTAATTCTTTATTGATCTTTGCAGCCGTATTTGGCTTTGGTGGTTCTTTTATGTCATTGGCCATGTCCAAGTGGACGGCCAAACGTTTTACCGGCGCGCAAGTCATTGAGATTCCCCGTAATGCACGTGAACATTGGTTGCTTGCAACGGTTCAACGTCAAGCAAAAGCAGCGGGAATCGGTATGCCGGAAGTCGCGATCTATGATGCGTCGGACGTCAATGCCTTTGCAACCGGCATGTCGAGTCACAATGCCTTGGTTGCTGTCAGTACGGGCCTGCTCAACGCCATGAGTCAGGATGAAGCGGAAGCCGTGCTCGCACATGAAATCAGCCATGTTGCGAATGGCGACATGGTCACACTGGCTTTGATCCAGGGTGTGGTGAATACCTTTGTGATTTTCCTGTCGCGAGTGATTGGCCACCTGGTTGACCGTATGATTTTCAGAACCGAAAATGGGCATGGACCTGCATTCTGGGTTACTTCGATATTTGCACAACTTGTTTTGGGTATTCTGGCCAGTATCATTGTGATGTGGTTTAGTCGCCAGCGTGAGTTTCGCGCGGATGCTGGTGGCGCGCGTCTTGCCGGCAGAAAAAAAATGATCGCAGCACTGCGCCGTTTGCAGTCCGGTGTAAGCCAACCGCATTTACCCGATCAACTGGCCGCATTCGGCATTTCAGGTAACATCGGATCTGGATTCAAGCATTTGTTTATGTCTCACCCTCCATTAACAGAAAGAATTGCGGCGCTTGAATCGCAACGCTGACTAATGCTTAGCCATAAACATAACTTAATTCACTTAAACGAAATGAATGACAGGTGGTAGCGTTGGACGCTTGCAAAACAGGCTCAAAATGCTCATTTATTAAGCATAAACTGCGCTTTTTCGCCCGTTTTTTCCTTGTGTCGGCTGCCTAGAATACGTTTTCCAACGGCCTGTTAAGCCTTATTATTGACATAAGGGCACCTCTAAAAACCCATATTTGCGAGCAGCCGCTTTGCGGCTTGCCTGCTTACCCCGTTTCGTCACAATACTTCGTTGCTCACAAAAAATATTTCCTTACATATCAACCATATGCTGCGTCAATATTTTTTATTCGCGCCTGGTCTTGTTTAGAACTCTGAATTTTTAGAGGTGCCCATAAGAAAATGGCGTCAGTCATTGCATCGTGCAATTTTTTGTAAATTACAATATCTGACACTACCTTCTATAAACCGGACATTTGCCGCAACGATCACACGCCCTTATAAGAAAGTGCCCTATTGACAAGAAATCAGATTAATTGCTCCACGTTGATAAACCGAACTTACCTCATTTTCCTCCTCAAAAATTTCCAGGGTTAATGCATTCCAAGTGCCATTCAATGTTGATTTGTTCAATTTTGCTGCAAATGTTTCTGCCCATACTTCAGTGCCTTCTTCATAGTCAGCGCTGTTTATCGTCAGCTTAATACTGTCGCCGATGTGAACGGCATTTCCATGCGCGGCTGAAATGCCATTAGGGCCATAATCAATTGAACCATAGAGTGCGAGATGTCCGCCTTCCTTTTCATAGATGCCGAGTTTATAGCGCCAGTAGGCCTCTCCTGATTCACTAAATACCTGCCAGCAGAATTCACCATGATATTCTTCTGCAAATGACTTGGTCGCAGCTAAAAGCAGGACTGATCCAGCTATTAGTAGTAGGAATAATTGTTTCATAATTTCACCGTTCTGTAGGTAAACAACATGCGAAGTCTATTATTGTTCATTATTTATCGCCGCAAAAACATCTCCAAAGGTATCATGCGCGGGTATCCCATGCTGTAAACCAAGCAATTTAGTAAACCACTTTATCTTGGCTTTGCCAAATTCTTCAATAGCCACCCAATTGTCCGCCCCACAGATAACAGTGCATAGGGCGATAAAAAATATATCCTGTAACTGGTGTTTCTTTTGCCTGTCTACTCTCGGGTCTTCAATGCTTGAAAAGTGATGAATAATTGACGCTATCGGTTTCTCTATCATTTGAAGGGCATCTCTAAAAATTCAAGTTCCCAGGAGTCTGTCGGACTTAAGGTTGATCTACTGCGCAAATGGGACAAGCGGTTCATATTACCCTGATTTTTCGTTGCATAGAATGACTATGCGCCTCAAAATCCGGCCAATCTATCCTCGCTTTCCCACTTTGCTCG
>JAUXRH010000141.1 GCA_030682075.1 Nitrosomonas sp. | reverse complement strand
ACTGCGCAAATGGGACAAGCGGTTCATATTACCCTGATTTTTCGTTGCATAGAATGACTATGCGCCTCAAAATCCGGCCAATCTGTCCTCGCTTTCCCACTTTGCTCGCTACGATCACTTAAGTCCGACAGACTCCTAGTTAATACTAATCGCAAGAGTAGGCAGTGTGTTCTCCATTTTTAGAGGTGTCCATAATAGAATTCGTGGGAAAATTCTCCTTGTTGAGGAAACCGGTGGCGATAGCGATCGATCCAGCGTTCGGTCGCTTCCTGTCCCTGTCGTAAGGCTTCGATCCTGAGCTGTTTATTGGCATCATAAAGCTCGACCACGAGAAAATGCTGGTTAACCAGTTGCTGCGCCAGCCTGGTCAGATACTGCTGCGTCGAAGTATCGAGTTGCGTCAGATCGCAAGTAGATTCACCACTTAATGTCGCGGATTCCTTGAGTGCCAGCTCATGGACATACAGCTGAAAGCGGTTGACCTCCAGCCACACGACGGCACCACCAATCGTGATACTGAGAGATAACCATCCTATAAACAGACGCGCCAGGATTCTTCGGTGAACGAGTCGGCTTGTGGCAAGTGCCGTTTTCGAATCGGCCCTGATGTCACCCATTTTCTGTGCGGTAGACTCTGTTTCACTCATTTTTCCGATGAACCTGCTAAAAGCCGGATGTCTTTGTACCCAATCGGGACCACAAACAAAGCCAACAGCATAATTAAACCACCCCCATCGATCATGGGCACTCTCAGGAGCGCCAACCTGCCGACACGCATGCCGCTTGCCCAACAGAAGCGGACCAAGCAGCAGAATGTTCGGCAGCCCCGCCCGCCATTGAGGCAGTACCTCATAAAATCTATTGCAGCGGAACCTTAACGTATGCTCTCTTATAATTCAATCCCTGAATTCGAAGATTAAGAATTTTCCAGATCAAGCTGAGATAGATCGTGACCAAAATAAAAGTTATGCGCGAACACTAACGTTGAATATGCCCATACCCCATGTTGATTCACTGCAATGAATTAGTGTAAGCTGTGCATCGTATGTGGAATGGCGGAGAAGTCTGTGCATATCATCACGAACATACAGGAACAATCCCATCATCATCTGACGAATCCACCTTGAAAACCTGCCCGGACAACAACACACATTCTGGACAGAAGCCGACGAGATCTCACTTATGAAACAGAAAGTTTTATCAAAACAAACAGTGTCGCTCAGCGGATCGATGGACTGGCGCATGAGTCGAATTGATGGTTGACTTCAACCGGGTCGATCTGAGCGAAGCAACGCTGGCCATTTCTGACGCAGTCGACCTGGTTGGCGTCAAAGTTCTCCAGCATGGGAAGCGTGTCGCATTCATGGCCCTGGAGACTGCTCGCGCCTTTGGCATCGAGGCGTCATGGCAGCGTGAGTTGTTCCGAGCTGCCTTGATCCATGACTGCGGCGTTTCCTCCTCGGAGGTACACAAACACCTGGTCTATGAACTCGACTGGGCCGGATCACGCGAACACTGCGAGCGCGGCTACCAATTGATACGGGATTTCGCGCCTTTTGCCGATCTGGCAGAGCTGATCCTGTACCATCACACTCACTGGGAAAGTCCTCTGCGCCAAGAAATTGCGCCCGAGAAGTTCCTGCTTTCGAATCTGATCCATCTCGCTGACCGTGTCGACGCACTCGTTGCTCAGCACCAGGATTCCGATCTGCTCATCGCCCGCAAGCCCATCCGTGCACGCATAGAGGCCCTCGCAGGAAGCTTTTTTGATCCAGCCTTGGTGAAAGCATTCCTGAAAATATCTGCCAGCGAAGCTTTCTGGCTCACACTGGAATCACACCACCTCGAGCGACAGATTAATGAAGTCGCTTTGTATTTTGCCGACACGCGCGAGTTGACGAGTCCCGAGTTGATGCAACTGGCTCAGATCTTTGCCCGGATTGTAGACGATAAAAGCGCATTCACAGCCGAACACTCAATCGGCGTCTCCCGTCTGGCGTGTCTTCTGGGTCGGCTCGCTGGATTGTCCGCCAAAGATTGCGAACTACTGGAGATCGCCGGACTCCTTCATGATATTGGGAAGCTCCGCGTTCCAGACGGGGTACTCGACAAACCCGGCCCGCTCAACGAAGCCGAATTTGCTGTCATCGAGCGACATACCTTTGAAACGTGGCAAATCCTGCGGCGTATCCGTGCCTTTGACCAGGTCGCCAAGTGGGCCTCATTCCATCATGAATCCATTACTGGCAGTGGCTACCCTTTCCATCGACACGGTGGCGAGATCTCTATACAGGCACGGATCGTGGCTGTCGCAGACGTCTTTCAGGCCATGGCTCAGGATCGCCCCTATCGGCAGACGGTCGGGCCTGACGGTGTCCGTGCGGCGCTCACGCGGATGACTGCGGCCGGGCACCTTGACCCCGCAATCGTCGCACTCGTGGAGGCAAACTTTGCCGTCTGCTGGGAAGCGGCCACTGGCATGAAGGGTGTCCAGACAAGCTGATCTACTGTACCGTTGACGATACGGGTTGGGTTGGGTTGGGCAGGCCTGGGTGCCTTTGGGAGCTTCTTACCAGGCTTCAGCCCGACTTTGATTCCAGGCTTTACGGTTATAAAAAACTCTCGGATCTCGTCAAAGCAAAGACCAGTCTCTTCGTGATTAAAGAACGGCAGGCAGCGGGATCAAATCAGAAAATTCCGTATCTACGGGCGAAATAGCAGGTGACCGGCGGCAACCTCCTGCAGCCAGGGTTTTCTATATTAAATTAAGGGCATCTCTAAAAATTCAAGTTTCCAGGCAAGACAAGGCGCGGGTAAAAAATTTGAGCGCAGCATATGGTTGATATGTAAGAGAAAATTTTTTATGAGCAACGCCGTATTGCGACGAAACGGGGTAAGCAGGCAAACCGCAAAGCGGCTGCTCGCAAAATTGGATTTTTAGAGGCGCCTTTAATGAAATCCGGCCTGATTCATCTTCCTCGATCACCCATCACCGGTTCCTGCAATTAATGTATTCTGTCGACACTATCCGGGTTAAAATAACACTTGGAAATAAAATCCAGCAAAGGTTTTTAAATGAACAAAAACAATGCCTTCTCTATTAAATTCCCCTTATTACTGGGCTGTTTATTCATCTTTTTCAGCTTCTCTTACGTCAGTGCCACTTCACCGTACGATCATTGTTATCAGGAAGCCATGCGCGGCGAGATGGGCAATTTTGCAGAACGTGAAGCGCGTACTGCCTGCCGTGAGCAATTTCCGGATATTGAATCAAAAGGCGTTGCGCTGCCAGCGGCAGCTATTAAGAAACTGCAAATCGACGCGGGTTTTGGCTGGGGGATTTTTAACGGCCGTATTTATAACGGCACGGATTATCGGGTGACACAACTCACCCTCCGCATGACACCGATTCATGATCATTCGATGGAAATGATGAGCATGACATCACATCAGGCAAAGGAATACACCATTGATCTGAATTTACCCCCTTCGTCCAAAGGTGCGCTGTCATTGGCAATTAATGCGGATGACGCTCATATTCATGATTTTCAATGGGAAATACTTCAGGTATTGGGCCATAAAACCCAGTGAAATAGCCTAACGTCAAATAACCTCTCATAAAATCAACAGCCTGCCATGAAGCAAACCATAAAGAATATTAAAGGGCACCTCTAAAAATTCAGAGTTCTAAACAAGACCAGGCGCGAATAAAAAATATTGACGCAGCATATGATTGATATGTAAGGAAATATTTCTTGTGAGCAACGAAGTATTATGACGAAACGGGGTAAGCAGGCAAGCCGCAAAGCGGCTGCTCGCAAAATTGGATTTTTAGAGGCGCCCTGAAAGGAATAGCGCGTTAAAATTTATGACTACGTATATGTTCCAGCAATCCTTGACTTGCTGTCTCCACCCTATCCAGTACATTTTCAAAACCTTC
>JAUXRH010000140.1 GCA_030682075.1 Nitrosomonas sp. | reverse complement strand
TAAGTAAAGGATCGTATATAACAATTAACATGTATAAACGACTGAAATATATAATCGAAGGTGTTGCAAGCCTGGTCGATATATCTCCAACTACCGATTACAAACGCCTCGTTTCTCAACTGAGTGAAAGTGAAAGGGGTCGCAGCTGCTTGGGAGCGCACAGGACAGCAAGTTAAAAATGCCGTAGCGCAATTGAATGATGGGCAGAAACAGAAGTAATCCTCCTGCCAGCAGGAACACGTGCGCTACGGGGTCGGGTCTTACGTTTTACATTTAATCATGCCAACCATGGGGGAGTCTTGCAATTTACATTTTGAGCTCTATCCAAAGCTTGTTAAGTTTGTGGTCTTTATCGTCTTGTAGAAATATAAGCTGGATATCATGAAGGTGATTGTGGCTTGTGCGGTGGCAAGGTAGGCGGTTCATATTATCCCAATTGTTCGTTGCATCGAATGACTGTGCACTCCAAAATCAGGGCAATTCGTCCTCGCTTAAAGTATAATAGCAATGCAATGGGAAACTAGGGTTCCGACCGCTCAGTGAGCGGTGTCTGGTCCGAGAGTTTCCGGTCTCGTGATAACGAGGTTCCACGGAGGGATAAAAGCCCGGGAGGTCAGGTGATGTATTTTTAATGCATTACATTCTCGATGTTTATCCGCTGAGCACAGGAGACTTCGTTATGTCCAGAGTATCAAAACAGGGGAATTCTTTTCCGGCTGTTGACATAGTAACAACCGATCCACTCAATCGTAGTATGAGCGCCTGGCATAGCTTCACGCTGGGTTTTGCAGTTGTTTCACCGGTGGTCGGGCTATATGCCATCATTGGCGTGCAAACAACGGTAACGGGTGGTGGTTGGTTTGCAGCGCTGGCTATCTGTTTGGTCATGCAGTTGCTAGTGGCGACGGTTTACGCTGAATTATCTTCACAATTTCCAATTGCGGGTGGCGCATATAAATGGGCCCGACTGCTCGGTGGCACAATCACCGGACAATATGCAGGCGTTATTTATATCTGCTCTACCATTGCCATGTTAACTACAACGGCTTATACCGGCGGTATCTGGCTCGCAGCCTTCTGGGGAGTATCTAATGGCGGAGGCAGCCAGATGGTGCTGTGGGGTGCGATTTTTCTGCTGCTTTGCACGTTACTCAATCTTGTTCACGTTAATGTCTTTCAGTTTCTTATTAAATTGGGTGTTTACGCTGAGATTGCGGGGTCAGTGGGCATAGCGCTGCTGTTGTTTTTATTTTTTCGCCAACATTCTTTTCTGGAATTGTTTCAACCTATGGGTGCCGGAACCGCGCCCAGCGAAACGGCTGCTTTTCTGGCAGCGCTTGCCATTGCAGGCTGGGCATTTATCGGCTTTGATGCCTGCTCCACTACAGCAGAAGAAACCCGTCAGCCGAAGCGAATGGTCCCACGCGCGATTTTCCTTTCTCTGCTTGTTGTCGGAACAGTCGTTCTGTTTAATTCGGCTGCGCTGATCCTGGCCTTCGATCATAACACGCTGAGAAATGCCAGCAGCACCGCTGATCCTGTTACGTCCTTGATTGCCAGTAGTATCGGCGACTGGTTTGAGAAACCCTTTCTGGCCATTGTGATGATGGCTTTTCTTGCCTGTGGCGCATCCGTGGTCAAATACACGTCCCGGATTGTCTATTCCATGGCACGTGAAGGCAATATGCCCGCCATCCTGTGCCAGGTCACGGTCAGCAGGATCCCCCGTAATGCCATCCTGTTCACGGTACTACTGGCAGGGTTTGGTTTACTGTTAGGAGTGAACGATAATGCGGTTGCGACGGTAATTGCATTTGGCACCGGTGGGTTATATGCCATGTTCGCCATGACAACGGGCATCGGATTGTTTGCCCGTCTTACCGGTCGATGGAATCCACAACGGGGCCGATTAAAGCTGGGCGTATGGGGATTGGTCATTAACGTATTGGCATTTATCTGGTCACTGTTTGAACTCATCAACATTACCTGGCCGCGTTCTTATGTTATTTCGGCCGATGCACCCTGGTGGCAGTTATGGGCAACTCCTCTGGTGCTGGGGAGTATTCTGGGTGTGACTACGTTGTACCTGCTCATCAAAAAAATTGCCAGAATTAACTGAAACCGTTTTAAGGAGAAACCAGACATGGATCAGCAAAATAATTTAATTTGGGAACAATCAATCCCAGGGGGATGCCATTGGTCTGGCATTGTGCGCCGGGGCACAACATTGTGTTTGACAGATGTGAATGGTGGCGCCAATGCGGCGGTTATTCTCTTTAATCAGGAAGAAAAACTGGAGCGCTACAACATGGCAGATACGTTGAAATCGCAACACACATTCCGCCTGACCCAGGGACACGCCTGTTATTCGGATATGGGACGAATCTTCTGTTGTATCACGGCAGATACGGTGGGTTGGAACGATACAGTGTGTGGTTTAAGTGATGCCGAATCAATTCGACAGAAATATGGGATTGCGCGCTATCAGGCGCATCGCAATCAGATGTTCCGCAGCGGGCTGGATGGTATGTTGATTGAGCTGAGTAAGTGGGGACTTGGCATGCGCGACATTGTCTCCAACATCAATTTCTTCAGCAAAGTGACGGCTGATACTTCGGGTGAATTGACCTTCCACCCGGGTAACAGCAAGGCGGGCGATTATGTTGAGCTGAGTTTTGAGATGAATACACTGCTCGTGTTGTCTACGGCACCTCATCCACTGGATCCGGCAGAATCCTACCAACCGGGCGCAGTTACCCTGTCGATGTTTACCACGTCCCTCGTAGCGGTTAACAAACCTGCACGAATGGCTGAAAATGTTCGTGGATTGGAGAACACGCGCCGCTTTTATGCGGGTAGAGGAGATGCAGCATGAACGCAAAGAATCTGGTTGAAAGTAAACAACATCCCAGTCAGGCTGTGGTCGATGAAATCTGTGCGGCCGGCGAGCCATGGGTCAAACAAATAAACCAGGGACAAATATTCCGTATTGTCGATCTTGAAGGTAATCAGGCTGTGGATACCTTGTTCTATAACGCGGGTCATACGCTGGAACGCTACAGTGCGACCGATACGATACGCCGCCAGAACCAGATATATTTAACTGCGGGCAGCAAACTCTACTCCAATTATGGCCATATCATGCTCACCCTTATTGCCGATACCTGCGGGCGGCACGATACGCTGGGCGGGGCTTGTGCAGCGGAGAGCAATACGGTGCGTTATGGCTTGGAAAAATACCCGATGCATAATTGTCGTGACAATTTTCTGCATGCGCTGGCGCATGAACCGCTGTGCCAGCAACTTGGCATGAGTAAACGGGATTTGCCCAGCAACATTAACTTCTTCATGAACGTACCGGTAAACCCGGAAGGTGAACTGGCTTTCGATGACGGCATTTCAGCGCCGGGTAAATATGTCGAAATGCGAGCGGAAATGGATGTCGTGGCGCTAATCTCGAATTGCCCACAACTGAACAATCCCTGTAATGCCTATAACCCAACACCGATCCGGTTGTTGATCTGGGATTGATCAGGCTGCCTGGTGCTGGTTTTTATCGATACTCAGAAAAAATAAAATATGTTTGAGAAAATACTGATCGCCAATCGTGGTGAAATCGCCTGCCGCATTATCCGCACATTGCATCGTCTTGGAGTGAAGAGCGTGGCGGTCTACACCGAGGCCGATGCTTTGTCGCGCCATGTACTGGAAGCCGATGAAGCCTATTGTATCGGCAGCGGCCTTGCGGCTGAAAGCTATCTACGCACAGACAAACTACTTGAAATTGCACGGCAATCGAATTCTCAGGCCATTCATCCAGGGTATGGTTTTCTAAGTGAGAATGCCGATTTTGCGGCACAATGCGTTGCCCAGGCTATCTGCTTCATCGGGCCTACCCCGCAGCAGATGCGCGTTTTTGGACTGAAACATACCGCACGTGAACTGGCATTACAGAACCAGGTTCCGCTACTGCCGGGAACAGATTTACTGGATAACGTGGATGATGCGTTGCATGCGGCGGCACATATCGGCTATCCGGTGATGCTGAAAAGCACCGCCGGCGGTGGCGGCATCGGCATGCGTTTATGCTGGAACAAGAATGAATTGATCGATGCCTATGAGTCCGTAAAGGTTCTGGCGCATAACAATTTCAAGAATGCCGACTTGTTTCTGGAGAAGTTTGTCGAGAAGGCGCGCCACCTTGAAGTACAGATTTTTGGCGATGGTCAAGGTGAAGTGATTGCGTTAGGTGAACGCGATTGTTCGATGCAACGGCGTAACCAGAAGGTAATTGAAGAAACACCTGCGCCCAATTTGACTCCGCGTATACGTCAGGCTCTTCAGGATGTCGCGGTACGCCTGGGAAAAGCGGTTAATTATCAATCTGCCGGCACAGTTGAATACATTTTCGACACAGCCAGTGGCGAATTCTATTTTCTGGAAGTCAATACGCGTTTGCAGGTCGAGCACGGTGTGACCGAAGAGGTCACCGGCATTGACCTGGTGGAATGGATGGTTCGGCAAGCAGCCGGAGATCTCCCCGCGCTGGATTCATTTAAGTTGAAGTCCTCGGGAACCGCCATTCAAGTACGCATATATGCCGAGAATCCGGCAAAAAACTTTCAGCCTTCCAGCGGCACATTGACTGCAGCGGCGTTTCCATCAACAGCACGTATTGAGACCTGGGTGGAACGCGGCGTCGAAGTGTCCCCTTTCTATGATCCACTGCTGGCCAAAATCATTGGCCATGCACCGACGCGTAAACAAGCGATGGCCCATTTGTTGAATGCCCTGGATGCAACGCAATTACATGGCATCGAAAGCAATCTGGATTATCTCAAGCAGGTTCTGCGCAGCACATTGTTTCAAGATGGGCAGCACACAACCGATTTTCTAAACGGATTTCACTATATTGCGCAGACCATTGATGTATTGAGTCCCGGTGTACAAACCACGGTGCAGGATTATCCCGGACGGCTTGGTTACTGGCATGTTGGGGTGCCGCCATCCGGGCCAATGGACGCACTTGCTTTCCGTCTGGCGAATCGTTTAGTCAACAACACCGAAGATAAAGCGGGACTCGAGATTACCCAGACGGGTCCGACGCTGCGTTTTAACTGTGCGGGCACCATTGCAATTGCGGGTGCGCCGATTGAAGTATATCTGGATAGTAAGCCGATCGTCATGTGGCAATCACATATCGTCAAGGCTGGGATGCTGCTACAGGTTGGAAAAATCATGAAACAGGGTTGTCGCGCCTATCTGGCAGTGCAAGGGGGGTTTCAAGTACCCGATTATCTGGGCAGTAAATCGACTTTCACATTGGGTCAGTTTGGAGGGCATGCGGGCCGTGCCCTGCGAACCGGCGACGTACTACACGTAATAGCAATGCAGCATCCGATCCATTCCTTGCTGGCGCATGAGTTGATTCCACACTATACCGATCACTGGGAAATCGGGGTTCTGTACGGGCCGCATGGCGCGCCGGATTTTTTTACTGAGGAGGATATTCGCCAGTTTTTTACTATCGAATGGAAAGTACACCACAATTCCAGTCGCACCGGTATTCGTTTGCTGGGTCCGAAACCCTGCTGGGCACGAAGTGATGGCGGAGAGGCAGGTTTGCACCCATCGAATATCCACGACACGGCCTACGCGATTGGTGCGGTAGACTTTACTGGCGATATGCCCATTATACTGGGTCAGGATGGACCTAGCCTGGGTGGTTTCGTCTGCCCGGCAACCATCGCCCATGCCGAATTGTGGAAAATGGGTCAATTAAAACCGGGTGATCATGTGCGTTTCCACCCATTGGCAATGGAACAGGCGCTTGCGCTGGAAAATTGGCAGAATAATTTCATCCATCATCTACGTCCATCAACGGCTAGCTCGGCACTGCCTGAATCCGCCACCTTAAAATTGGGTAGCCCTGTTCTGCATGCAATCCCGGAAAACGTAGCTCAGGTGCCAGTGGTTTATCGTCAATCCGGAGACAAATATTTATTGGTTGAATATGGGCCACTAGCGCTTGATTTGAATCTGCGTTTTCGGGTCCACGCACTGATGGAATGGACGCGAAAAGCGCTTGATTCAGGCGACTTGAAAGGCGTGATCGATCTGACTCCGGGCATCCGCTCGCTACAAATCCATTTTGACTCACAAAGATTGTCGCGCGAAGATTTGCTGGATTTCCTGCTCACGGCGGAAAAAGAATTACCGGCAATTGAAGCTATGGAAGTAACCTCACGTATTGTGCATCTGCCCTTGTCCTGGGACGATGTGGCGACGCGGCTGGCGATTGAAAAATATATACAGTCAGTGCGCAAGGATGCGCCCTGGTGTCCAAGTAATATCGAATTTATTCGTCGCATCAATGGCCTGGAAAGTATTGAAGCGGTAAAGCGCATTCTATTTGAAGCGAGCTATCTGGTGCTGGGTCTGGGTGATGTTTATCTGGGTGCACCAGTAGCCACGCCGATAGACCCTCGTCACCGTCTGGTTACCACCAAATATAATCCGGCACGAACCTGGACCCCGGAAAACGCAGTTGGTATTGGAGGTGCGTATTTATGTGTGTATGGTATGGAAGGTCCCGGCGGTTATCAGTTTGTCGGCCGCACGGTACCTGTGTGGAACCGGTATCGTCAAACGGCTGATTTCAAGGAAGATAAGCCTTGGTTACTACGTTTCTTTGACCAGATACGCTTCTATCCAGTAAGTGAGCCTGAGCTTCTGACGTTACGCAGAGATTTCATGACTGGGCAGTTTAAGCTGCGCGTGGAGAAAACCACCTTCAGTTTGAAACAGTACCATCATTTCCTGCAGCAGAATGAAGCAGCAATCAATGATTTCAAAGCCGGGCAACAAGCTGCCTTTGAAGCCGAGCGCGAATGCTGGAAAGCCAATGGTCAGACAGACGCTATCAGTGAAATTAATCTGGATGAAGCAGATGCACAGTGCGAACTGGATTTGCCGAGAGGCGGTTGCACAATTGTCGCACCTGTTGCAGGTACCGTATGGAAGTTATTAGTCAAGGAAGGTCAGCAAGTTGCGACTGGAACCCCGCTGGTAGTGATTGAATCCATGAAAATGGAAATTTCGGTGGATGCCATCGTAAGTGGCACCATACGACAGATACTATGCAGGAAAGACGGTTATGTATCTGCCGGGCAATTGTTGCTGGTTATTGAAGAAGATTAACAGTAGGGCATCTCTAAAAATTCAAGTTTCCAGGCAAGACAAGGCGCGAGAAAAATTTTAGCGTAGCATATGGTTGATATGTAAGGAAACTTTTCTGTGAACAACGAAGTATTGTGACGAAGTATGGATTTTTAGCGTAGTAATCGGCCGGAGGCGGCAAGGCGTCAGGAAGAAACATGATGAAGTTAGTAACATAGATCTTTTTTCTTTTTTATATTTTTTATAATCAGTAACTTATAATTGCTTCTTGAAAGAGGTGCTCATAAGAGGCTAAAAAGATCCCTCTATATAGAGCCATAGTTGCGCCGAATAATTAAGGGCGCCTCTAAAAATCCATATTTGCGAGCAGCCGCTTTGCGGCTTGCCTGCTTACCCTGTTTCGTCACCATACTTCGTTACTCACAGAAAAGTTTCCTTACATATCAATCATATGCTGCGTCAATATTTTTTATTCGCGCCTGGTCTTGTTTAGAACTCTGAATTTTTAGAGGTGCCCTTAATGCTGCTCGCGCAGATCTGACAGTTACCTGGTTTTTGGCGTATTCGTCATGCCGACTTGATGGATTGATTTTTCAATAACAATTATATCCTTGCACGTTTTCTACGCGCTTCCTTGGGATCAATAATGAGAGGTCGATAAATCTCAAGCCGGTCATGGGGATGTAAGATCATTTCAGGTTTAATTGATTTGCCAAAAATGCCGAGCTTGTTTTTTGTTAGACTAATCTCTGGAAAGATGCTGGTTACGCAAGAAATCGCAATCGCTTGTTCTGCAGTTGTTCCATTAGGTACTTTTACTCGCTTCAGAAGCTGATTGCCGGGAAGCGCATAGACGATCTCTATTTCAATCTGATTCGCCATAAACAGCTTCCGCCCGTTCAATAAAAGCTTCTACAAAACTATTGGCAATCATATAGAACACAGGACCAACCAGCTTTTCCAGCAATTTATGGGAAAAGGTATAATGCAGACGAAATTCTATCTTGCAGGCATGCTCTGATAGTGGAATAAAGCGCCAGTGGCCATCCAGGTGTTCAAAGGGGCCATCAAGTAATGTCATTTCGATTAAATCGGGTGGTTGCCGCGTATTTGCAGTAGTAAAACTATGCCTGACGTGATGATAATCAATCTTAACGGTGGCATGAGTTACCTTCTCATTCTGTGGTTCTACCGATGTACCACCGCACCATGGAAGAAATTTCGGGTAATCTTCAACCCGGTCGACCAATTTGAACATCTGATCAGCTGAGTATTCAACGAGCGCTGTTTTTTCTATTTCTGCCATAAAGTAAATCCACCTGCTTCAATGAGGTGTTGCTAAAAAACTGATAAAATAAACATAAGGGCGCCTCTAAAAATTCAGAGTTCTAAACAAGACCAGGCGCGAATAAAAAATGTTGACGTAGCATATGATTGATATGTAAGGAAACATTTTTTGTGAGCAACGAAGTATTGTGACGAAATATGGATTTTTAGAGGTACCCATAACTTAAAAAACTAATGCTTTCTTTCCTATATGAGTATTGTTCAAAATAAAAAAGCCCTTCATGATTATTTCATCGAGGAAAAATATGAAGCAGGCGTAGTTTTTGAAGGTTGGGAAGTCAAAGCAATACGTGCTGGTCGAGTTCAATTAAAAGAAGCCTATGTTACCATTCGTAACAATGAATTATACCTTATCGGATGTCATATTAGTCCCTTGTCAACTGCATCGACGCATATTAATCCAGATCCAGTTAGAACGCGTAAACTATTGTTGCATGCTGAAGAAATAAACCGACTTATTGGTAAGGTAGAACGCGCGGGTTATACGTTGGTTCCACTTAATTTGCATTATAAGACAGGCAGAATCAAGTTGGAAATAGGTCTGGCAAAAGGCAAAAAACAACATGATAAACGTGAATCTGAAAAACAGAGAGAGTGGGAACGTGATAAACAACGAATAATGCGCGATAAGTAGTTCCCGTAACGATGGAGCCGATAATTATTTTTGAACGGATGCCGGATAGTCAAAATCTTTTATCTGATTCGAAATATATCAGCAGTTCCTTATAAATTTTCAAAACTTCTGAAACAATTCTATTGTTAATATTATTTATGCAAAAACCTATTGCAATCTGGTTATTTATTTGTTGTTCCATGGTATTTATCATGGTGGTTGTTGGTGGTGTGACGCGACTGACAGAATCCGGTCTATCGATCGTTGAATGGCAGCCTGTGACGGGTACGCTTCCACCCCTGAGTCAGGGGGCTTGGGATGAGCTCCACCAGAAATACCAGGAAACACCACAATACCAAAAGATAAATAAAGGTATGAGTGTGGATGAGTTTAAGGGTATTTTCTGGTGGGAATATATCCACCGCGTATTGGGACGCTTAATAGGACTGGTGTTTTTTGTACCGTTTGTCTATTTTCTTGTGCGAAGGCAAATTGACAAGCCTTTGGGAATTAAGTTGGCGGGCATATTTATGCTCGGTGGATTACAAGGCTTCATGGGCTGGTACATGGTCATGAGTGGATTAGTAGATGATCCACATGTGAGTCAGTACCGATTAACCGCACATTTAGGCCTTGCTTTTGTGATCTATGCGGCAATGTTCTGGGTGGCGACGGGATTACTTTATGATGGAAGAGCAGCGCAACCGAATAATGGCGAGGTATTACAGGGACTCAGGCGTTTTTCAATTGCACTGTCTTCGCTTATTTTTATAATGGTTTTGTCGGGTGGTCTGGTTGCCGGAATTCGCGCAGGTCTGGCATATAACACCTTCCCATTGATGAATGGCCACTTTATACCGCCGGAGATATTTTTATTGGAGCCATGGTATCGAAACTTCTTTGACAACATGGCAACAGTACAGTTTGACCATCGTTTGATTGCATGGATATTAGCAATTCTGGTTCCTGTTTTCTGGTTTAAAGCTAGAAAATGTCGGCTTTCTAATTCTGCACGTCTAGCGTGTAATCTTTTGTTAATAGCCCTGGTGATACAAATCAGTTTAGGCATCGCGACACTGTTGCTGGTTGTTCCACTGCCCTTGGCAGCGGCACATCAGGGCGGTGCAATGGTATTATTTACGGCGGCACTCTGGGTAAATCACAAATTGCGTTAATGCTGTTTCCGGAATCACTCGAGGGCATCTCTAAAAATTCAAGTTTCCAGGCAAGCCGTAAAGCGACTGCTCGCAAAATTGGATTTTTAGAGGTGCCCTGAAGTTGACCAGTGAAATTGGCAATGCCGATTTCATGCAATGTTCAGGTTAGATGCTATTTGCCTAAAGGCACTAATTTTAACAATATCACTGCTGCCGAAATTAATCGTATTGAAAAACGACTCAACAATCGGCCCGGAAAATGTTTAAATTAAAAAACACCCTGCGAGATGTTCAGGCTAGCGTGTGGCGCACTTGCAGGTTGAATGTGGCGTTGTGGTGCCGCCAGATATCGAGTTAAACATTCAGATACTCCAAGATTCGTGTAATATTCTGCTTTCCCAGTTTCTCGCGGAGATTGAACATACATGACAACTGAGAATAACGGAAACTCGCCTTCTGAGTCAGAGGATATCGAGCAGTTTCTTGAGCAACAGGCGAAGCTCGATTCCATGATGAAAGAGAAATTTACCAAGTTCATCACCATCATGTTCACCGATCTGGAAGGCGCCGCTTCCATCGCCGAAACCGAAGGCGATATGGTCAGTCGCTTGCTGCTCAAGGAGCACGATGACATCGTTATGCCGACGATTCAGCAGAATAACGGCGTGTTCGTCAAGTCCTTTGGTGACAGGACCTTGTCTTACTTTGAAAATGCGCAAGACGCGGTGCGCACCGCAGTATTGATTCAGCGGGGTATGGATGAACTCAACATGGCACAGAAGTTTAAAATCCCGGTGCTGATGCGTATCGGTCTACATAGCGGCATGTGTATCGTGGAAAAGAATGATATTTTCGGCGATGCTGTCAACACCGCTTCACGTTTTGAATCGTCAGCCACTCCTGGTGATATTTTTATGTCAGAGGATACCTACAATGCCTTGAGCGATAAAAGTGAGATTTATTGCCGTTTTGTCGAGCAAGTCACGCTGAGAGGCCAGAAAGAACCTCACCTTGCATACAAGGCGTTCTGGAATCCGCAAGAAATCGAATGCGACAAAATCCAAGGCGCTGGATCTGAT